>JBFXAN010000011.1:0-66641 GCA_050184225.1 Dehalococcoidia bacterium
CCCCCGGCCCCACCCCCCGCTAACGCGCGGAGTGGGGTGCACTGGTTGGACTATGATGCCTGGATGGTCTTGGCTGTGGACTGTTTGTGGGGCGGTCCACGTTGGCATCCCGGTATGTCAGGCACCCCTCTCCGCGCGTCAGCGGGGGGAGGGGCCGGGGGAGGGGTTCGTCCGCTACACTGAGCGCAGAAACCGCTCCGTGCAGCAGGCGATCTATGGCCACACCGACGCAACAGCCGATCGGGATCGAGCAACTGCTCGACGAATACGATAACGCCCTCAGTTGCATTCGCTGCGGGCTGTGCCTCTCGGTCTGTCCCACCTACCAGATGACGATGGCGGAGGAGGAGTCGCCGCGCGGCCGGATCGCGATGGCGCGGGCGGTGGCCGAGGGCGTGCTCGATGTGACGTCCGATTTCGCCGAGCACTCGGAGTCCTGTCTGCTCTGTGAGGCGTGCACGGCCATTTGTCCCGCGGGTGTTCGCATGGAGCCGCTCGGCGTGGCGGTGCGGGAGGTGATCCGTCGCAACCGGCCTGCACCCTGGCACAAGCGGCTGGCGCTGCGGGCCGGGTTGGACGGTTTACTTGGCAGCATGGGGCGGTTCCGGCTCGCCTGCCAGATGGCCCGCATCTATCAACGCAGCGGACTGCGCCGGCTCGCGCGCGGCAGCGGCCTCCTCAAACTGTTTCGTCTCCAGGACGCCGAGGCGCTGCTACCGGAGATGCCCGGGCGGTTTGTCACGCCGCGCGGCCAGGTGTGGATGCCGCCGGATGGCCGTCCGGCCGAGCGGCGGGTCGCACTTTTCACCGGCTGCATCATGAGCACCGCCTTCGCCGAGACGACCGAGGCGACTGCCCGGCTGCTCGCGCGACGTGGCTGCGAGGTGGTCGCCGTCGAAGGACAGGGTTGTTGTGGCGCGCTGCACCTGCACAGTGGCGAGGTCGACGGCGCACAGCGGCTTGCGCGGAGGAACGTCGCCGCCTTCAGCCCGGATGACTTCGACGCGATCATCGTCAATTCGGCGGGCTGCGGCTCGACGCTCAAGGGCTACGGCCACCTGCTCGACGGCGACGAACACGAACGGGGCGAAGCCTTTTCGAAGCATGTGTACGACATAACTGAGTACCTTGCCGCGCTGCCGGGCGACGTTCCGGCCGACGAGATCGATCTTGTGGTCACGTTCCAGGAACCGTGCCACCTCGCCCACGCGCAGCGTATCTCACAGCAGCCTCGCCGCTTGCTGCGGGCGATTCCCGGCCTGGAACTGCGTGAGATGCAGGAGTCGGCGCTCTGCTGTGGTAGCGCCGGTATCTACAACGTTACCCACCCGGAGATGGCGGAGGAACTGCTCAAGCGCAAGCTGGACAACGCCGAGCAGACCGGCGCGGGCGTGATCGTCACGGCGAACCCTGGGTGCCTGCTCCAGCTTCGCGCCGGCGTGCAGGAGCGCGGCGCCGATATTCGCGTCATGCATATCGTCGACCTGCTCGACGAGGCAGAACGGCGGGCCGAGCGATGAGCGCGACCGAGCAGGGAACCGACACCAAGGAATACACGGCGGCGATTGACGAGCTCCACGCGATCGTCGGCCCCGACCAGGTGCACCACGGCCCGGCCCAGCGTGTTGCCTACTCGTATGACGGCACCTTTCCTCAGGACGTGCCCTTCGCCGCCGTGACGCCGGGAAGCACCGAGGAGGTCGTCGCCGTGCTTCGCGTCGCGGATCGCTACGGCATCCCCGTCCACACCCGCGGCGCGGCGACCAGTCTCTCCGGCGGCGCCGTGCCGATCGGCGGCGGGTTGGTGCTCGCGCTGCCGCGGATGAACCGCATCATCGAGATCGATCCCGGCGATTCGGTCGCGGTGGTCCAGCCGGGCGTGATCACCGCCGACCTGCAGCGGGCGGTGGAGTCGCGCGGCCTTTTCTATCCGCCCGACCCGGCGAGCCTGAACCAATCGACGATCGGTGGCAACGTCGCCTGCAACGCCGGTGGTCCCCGCTGCCTCAAGTACGGCGTCACGGCGGATTATGTGCTCGGCATGACCGTCGTGCTGATCGACGGCACAGTGCTGCACCTCGGCGGCCGCACCGTCAAGAACGTCACCGGCTACCAACTCGTCCAGTTATTCATCGGCGCGGAGGGGACACTCGGCGTCGTCACCGAGGTGATCCTGCGGCTGATTCCGAAGCCCGCGCACCGCAGCACCGCCGCCGCCTACTTCCCCACGCTCGAAGCCGCCTCCTTCGCGATTACGGCGATCCTCGGCGCCGGCATCCTCCCGGCCACACTCGAACTGCTCGACCACGCCGCGATCAACGCGGTCGAGGACCACTTTTCCCTCGAACTGCCGCGCGAGGCGGAGGCGATGCTGCTGCTCGAACAGGACGGCAACGAGCCGGCAGCGATCCTGGCGGAGGTCGAACGGATAGCGGCGATCTGCCGCGAGCAGGGCGCGACCAAGGTCGCCGTCGCCCGGACGGCCGCCGAACGCGATCAGCTCTGGGCGGCGCGGCGGGCGGTATCACCGGCGCTCGGCCGCATCCGCCCGAACAAGCTCGGTGAAGATATCGTCGTGCCGCGCAGCCAGATCCCGGCGATGGTGCGGCGGATCGGCGAGATCTCCGAACGGCACGGTCTGCCGATCGTTGTCTTCGGCCACGCCGGCGACGGCAACCTGCATCCCAATATCCTCTTCGACCGCCGGCTCGACGGTGAACTGGAACGCGTCGAACGCGCCGCCGCCGACATCTTCGTCGCCGCACTCGACCTCGGCGGCACGCTCTCCGGCGAGCACGGCATCGGCTCGCTTAAGCGGGAGTTCCTTGCCGACGCGATGGGCGAGCCGGCCGTCGAGGTGATGCGCCGGATCAAAGCGACCCTCGACCCGCGCGGCCTGCTCAACCCGCACAAGGTCTTCCCCGAAGGCGGCGCCGCCCACACCGACTTCCTCCGCGCCCTCCCAACATTAGATGGCCGCACGCCGGGCTGAGTGGCAATTCAGTGCTTTCGGGAGACGCCGGCCGGATGATTCCGCCATTCGATGAGCGAGGATACCTGCCGCCGGGCATACATGAGACGACCTGGCCAGAAGGGAATAATCCGATTCGATCCGCGGGATATCCACCAATGATCAAGAACGAGCGGCAGTACAAGGTAGCGAAGCAGGAGGCGGCACGGCTCGAAGCTGGACTGACTCAACTGCTGGAACGAGAAACTGAGCGGCACATCACCGATCCGTTGCTTGAGGAAGCCGCCCTTGCTGGTGTGCGTCATGTCTTGGGCACGCTTCACGACGAGATAGTGGATTACGAGTCGCGAACGCGCAGCACTCCTGACGGATCCAATCCCGACCCTGCCAAGAGTCCCACTCGCTGAGGCATCCGATAGGACCGTTCACTGGCCATCCGTTCTACTCCATCCAGCGAGGTGAAGCTCGCCTGAAATCGCTGCTCTCCAATCCCGTTCTGAGTGCAAGTACATTTCTTCTACCGCTCCAACATGTCATCCTGTGCCGTCGGGTTGGTGACGCGGATGTAATGAGCGAGCGTCGGGTGTCGTTCTGCCACGACCTGATACATCTCGAAGGCGGCCCGACGATAGGCGAAGTGACCACCGGCTTTCGTCCGCAATTCGCAGATGTATGCCGCTTCGGCAAGGTCCATCTTGAAGGCGGCGCGGATGCGATACCCCATCGGAAGCAGGTAGGCGGCGGCTTCGGCGTCTGTCCTGGCGATTACTGCCGAACCTTCGCCGCCCATCGTGAGCGCATCCCCGAGCTGTGCGTCGGCGCCGGCGGCGATCACGGCATCGGCAGCGGCACGCATCCCTAGGTTGACGATCTCGCGCGGGTCGTCGTGGCCGAGGGCTGCCGTGAACGGCTGGATGATCTGAACGCAGCGGCGATGGCGGTGCAGGTCGCGGAACGAGCCGACATCGATCAGCAGATCGAACGTCAACGGATAACCCGCGTGCAGTTCTCGCAACCATTCATCGTGCGGCCCGCGACGGGCGAAGGCCGTCTCAAGAATATCTCCTCTTTCCGCTTCGGTCAGTGATGAAACCTGCTCCTGAATCTGCTGGTATGAGCGACCGCCTCGATCGACGCGATAGAGAAGGGCAGTAGCGGCGTCGATCTCGACGCTGCTCTCCCCGGCAAGCTGGATGCGGGTGTTCAGGTCCGGCGCGATACCCTCCAGGAGTGACTCGGCGATGGCAGCGAGCGCGTCATGTGACTCCACCGCATAGGGTGCCGGTTCGGCATATTTGACGAGGGTCGGTGCCGGCGCGACCGGCGCCAGTGCGTCGACCAGCGTTGGCGATCCTTCAAGATGGCCATTGAGCGCGTCCGTCACCTTCTCGCGGGTGAGGTCGTAGCCAGGTTCCTGACACGCCTTCCGCATCGCCTCGCCGATCTGGCGGATCTCCGACAGCGGGTCGGCGCGCAGCCGCGCGATCTGACGTTCGAGCACGCGGGCGCTCGTTATCTGTCCGACGCTCGTCCGCGTCGCCAGCGGCAGCAGGTAGCGGGCGACATCGAAGGCGCGCGCCCGCAACGTCCGCCGGTGCCCGCTCTCGTCCTCCCCAGCCGGGCAGGGATAGGTGTCGGCCAGAATATCGAGCAGCCGCCGCGACAGTTTGTGATACGCGCCGAACAACCGATCGGCAGTTTCCGCATACGCTGCCGCGGCGGGCGTGCCGGCGATCTCGTCCGGCGTGACGTAGCCGCTCTTGCGGAAGTCCTGGTAGCGGGTCGAGCGTTCCTGACCGTCCCAGAGCGGTTCGTCGACGACGCGGATCGCGGCGAGGATCGAGATCTCCTCGATCGCCAGCGCGACGTGGGCGAGGTCGGCGATCGATCGATGGCCGTACTGAAAGTAAAAGGTGTCGAGAAACCGCTCGGCGCCCTGCGCCGACAACTCGCCGATGCTCTCCCGCATCGACTGGGACGAGCGGCTGTACTTGGCCATCGCGTACGCCTGGACCTCAGGCGGAACCCTGGTGAGTGCGTAGACGTGCATGCGTTCGTTCCTCGCTGACCCCAACACCATCCATTAGCGTACTGCCACGCAAGCACGAACGCATCGACGCGATCTGTAAACAGGCTGTTTCCCGCCGCCGCACCCAAGTACGATGATGCGAGACCCGACTGAGGAGCTGTGAGTGTGACGCCGGAGTTGATGGAAGAATGCGCCGATTGGATCGCGGCGCAGATGGAAGAAGAATCGATGTTCATCGATGCCGGACTGGTCCAACTGATGCTCGAACACGAGTGGGCCGATACCGAGCGGATCCCGACGATCACGCACGATCAGGCGGCCGACCGGATCCTCAAGCGCTTGGCGGACGCCGGGATCCAGGGCGCCCCCGACCCGATCGACCGTCGCCTCGTGCTCGGCGTACTCCAGTGGGAAGACGACTTCCTCGCGCTGGCCGGCCGTTCGCGCTGACGACGGAGTGATGTCGTGCGCTTCATCCCGTTCGGACCAGAGCTTGATGGCGTGCCGCACGTGGTTATCGGCGGCAGACCGCGGCCGGACAGCGCGCTCGCGCTCAGTCACCTTCCCGGCGTGACGTCGCCACCCGAGTTCGAGGCCGACACTACCGCCGAGATCGTGCTGCGGCTGCTGCGCTCCGTGCACCGGACCGTTCACCTCGACGGTATCGCGGCGGTCACGAGCGAGCGCTGCGACGCCGACTCGCTGCTGGGCGTCTGGTCGCTGCTGCATCCGGAGGAGGCGGCCGACCGCGCCGAGCGCGTCGCCGATGCCGCCCGCGCGGGAGCCTTCAGCGTCCGTTGGTCCGCCGAGGCGGCGCAGTTCGCTTGCTGGGTGCGTGGCTTCCGCCGGGATGAAGGGCTGGAGGACGATGGCGACGCCTTTGGCGTGATGCTGCCGTTGGTGGCCGGTGTCCTCGACAACCCGCGCACCGCCGACCTCTACTGGATCGGCGAGTACAGCGACCTGATCCACGACGGCGCGATGCTCAACTCCGGCGCGGTCCAGATCGAGGAGTATCCCGACCTCGACCTCTCTGTGATGGAGACACCGCTCTGGCTGCATGACCTCGTCCGCTTCAGCGCGTTGAGCTGTTTCCGCCTGCTCACCGTGCGGTCGGAGAATACCTTCGTCCTCGAATATCGCCGGGAGAGCGGCGTCCGCTATCACAGCCGCCGGCCGCTGCCGCGCCTCGACCTGCGACCGCTCGGCGCCCGTCTCAATCTGTTCGAGCGAAACGCCGGTCAGTGGCGGGCGGAACCGGTGGACAGCGCCGCGCCCCGGCTGTTCTTCGATAACGGCGAGGGCCGGCCATCGCCGAGCGCGCTCGACGCGGAGACGGTGATCGACGAGGTGCGCGACTTCTTTCGCGTCAACGCCAACCGGCACGATCTCCAGTGGAGTCCCTACAGCGACGGGCCGGCAGCGTCATGATCGACGACGACGAAATCCGTCGCCGCGCGATCGGCGCTTTGCGCGGCCTTGCCGTCGGCGACGCGATGGGCGCCGCCACTGAAGGCTATCTTCCCGATGAGGTCGAAGAGGTGTACGAGGCGCCGATCGCCGAATTGGTCGATCCCGTCAATCTCTACCCCGACGCCGTCGCCGATCGACAGCTTGCTGTCATCGGTGGCGTCACGCGCGCGGCGCTCGATGCCGCCGAAGCGTTGAGCCGGGGCGAGCGGCCCGCCTTGGCCGAGGACGGCATCGGCTGGGCGGTTCCGCTCGGCATCGTTTCGGCCATCGACGATCTCGACGGCATCACGCAGATCGTGGCGGGTGTCGCCGATGTCGCCACGGCGGCCTCCGGCGCGGCGGTCGCCGCGGCAGTTGCCGCCGGAGTGAGCGGTTATATGGTGCGTGACGCGATCTCGCTCGCGGTACGGGCGGCGGAACTGGCCGGGTCGCCCGATGTTGTCCGACGCATCGTGCTGGCGACTGGCGAGGCACAGGCGAGCGGTGGCCGCCAGGTTGGTGCGGTCGTTGGTGCATCCTATCCGGCCGGCCCCGGTATCGTCGACGCGACCGCGTTCGCTTTTGGCGTCGCCTTCGGCGCCCAGAGCGTGCGCCGGGCGATCCCCGAGGCCGTGAATCAGGGCGGACGGGCGTCGCTGAGCGCGGCCCTTGCCGGTGCGATCTGTGGCGCTATCATTCCTGGGTCCACCGTGGAATCGTGGTCGGACCAGGTGGAAGCGGCAAGCGGGATCGACCTGGCCGCCCTCGCCGGCCGGCTGCTGGAGGCGCGACGGCGGCGGGTCAGGTCAGGCTAACCAGTGAGCGTATGGAGGACGGTATGGCACGAGAGATCCCGGTCGGGACCGAACACGAGATCAGCGCCGGCGTGACGGACGACATGGGCGCGCCGCACCTGGGACCGGCCGGCGCCGTCCTCTCGACTCCCTCGATGATCGGCCTGATGGAGCAATGCTGTCTCCAGGCGATGGGTCCGTTCCTCGAGGAGAACGAGAACTCGGTCGGCACCAAGGTCTGCATCACCCATGATGCAGCGGCGCGGGTGGGCGATATCGTCGCCATCCGGGCGCGTCTCGCCGAGTTCACCGGCCGGCGTTATGTCTGGGAGGTCGCCGCCTACGGTCCGGACGAGCGCAAGCTTGGCGGCGGCACGCACGAACGCGCCGTGATCGATATGACCAGATTCCGCGCCGGCTGACGGCCGCATGCTACGATCAGGATGAGGAGCCTGTGGACCAGTTGCCGCGGGCATGCGATTATGCCGAAAGTCACCGTTCAGCCATCGGGTATCACGTTCGACGCTGCCGCGGGCGAGACGATCATGGACGCGGCGAAGGCTGCCGGTTACTGGTGGCCGACGAGTTGCGGCGGCAAAGGCGAATGTACCACCTGCGCCGGCCTGGTCCTGCGCGGGATGAAGCAACTCTCGCCGATGGGTCGCTACGAAGAACACAACCTCGTCCGCCAGCGTGGCCGTCTGACACTCAAGACACCTGTGCGGCTCTGCTGTCAGGCCCGCGTCTACGGTGATGTTGAGGTGCAGAAGCCGGGAGTGAAAGAGTGGTAATTAGCTGTTAGCCGTTAGCCGTTAGCTGCCGCCTCTGATTACGCCGTGCACGCCATCCGGACTGTGGCTAAACCTAACGGCTAACAGCTAACAGCTAATATCTCGTGCCTAATAGAGTCACAAAGGATTCAGACCGCCATGCCCTACGTGATCGCCGAACCATGCATCGGAGTGAAGGATGCATCCTGTGTCGATGTGTGCCCCGTGAACTGTATCTATGAGGGCGAAGATCAGTATCATATTCATCCGGATGAGTGCATCGACTGTGCTGCTTGTGAGGCAGCCTGTCCGGTGACGGCGATCTATCACGAGGATTCATTGCCCGATGAGTGGCGGTCCTACGTTGATAAAAACGCTGACTTCACCCGTACCATGTAGCTGATCGAGTCACCTATGCGCGCCGTGGTTCAGCGTGTGCTCCGTGCCCGCGTCACCGTCGAAGACCGGGTCGTCGGCGAGATCGGCGGTCTATCCGCCGCGCGCCTCCTGATCCTCGCCGGCGTTCATCGCGACGACACTGAGGCCGAGGCGATGCTCCTCGCTCGCAAGATCTCACAATTGCGGATCTTCGCCGACGAGGATGGCAGGATGAATCGCTCGCTCGATGAACTCGGCGGTGAATCGCTGGTCGTCAGTCAGTTCACCCTCTTCGCCGACCTGAAGAAGGGCCGGCGGCCGTCGTTCTTCGACGCAGCAACACCGGAGCAGGCGGTGCCGTTGCTCGAAATCTTCTGCCGGCATCTCACGGGAACCGTCCGGCAGGGTGAGTTCGGCGCCCACATGCATGTGGAATCAGTCAACGACGGTCCCGTTACGATCACGCTTGATACAGAAACGTGGGTACGACCCACTCGTCGGTTAACCGATTGAAGGGTAGACCGTTTAACATGTGAGTACATCGTCGAGGCTGGTGGACATGGGAAATGGCTTACGTCGAACGGTTGATCGTCGATCGCTCCTGCGCCTCGCAGCGTTGGGTCTGGTTGGCGCTGGCGCGCTTCGTGCGACGGGAGCCGCCGCCTCCGATCAACCGGAAGAGCTCGATGTCCATGTCAACATTCCGGAGGACATCGCGCCGGATGAGTATTGGGTTGCGGTCAATCTCGCCGACCAGGCAGCGGTGGCGATGATCGGCCGTGACTGGGTGCGGCGCGCGTGGGCGACCACCGGCACCGACGGCTGGGATACGCCGGAGGGCCAGTTCCAGATCGAATATCGGGTCTACAACGAAACGATGACCTCGGCGGCGTTGGGCATTCCGCCCGGTCCCGATTCCTACGTCCTCCACGACGTGCTTTTCACTCAGTACTTCACCTACGTCGGGCACGCGCTCCACCTGAATTACTGGCGCCCGGAGTCGGTCTTCGGCAACGAACGCACCAGCCATGGCTGCGTCGGCATGCGCTACGACGACGCCGAGTTCTTCTGGAATCACGCCCGCGTCGGGGACCGGGTGGTGATCTTTAGCTGATCCGAACCCCTCCCCCGGCCCCTCCCCCCGCTGACGCGCGGAGCGGGGGGCACTGGTCTGACCGGGATCGCCAGTATCCTCTTGGCGACAGCCTGGCGGTGGGACGGGAGTGCGCTGGTAGCAACGTCAGACCAGTGCCCCCCTCTCCGCGCGTCAGCGGGGGGAGGGGCCGGGGGAGGGGTCAGTCCGTCGCCAGTTCCAGCGAAATATCCAACGCCTTCGCTGAATGTGTCAGCGCCCCCAGCGAGATGATGTCCACGCCCGTCTCAGCTACGGCGCGGAGGTTGGCGAGGGTGATGCCGCCGGAGGCTTCGGATAGGGCATGGCCCTGGCAGCGGTCGGCGGCGATCCGCATGTCGTCGAGGGTCATATTGTCGAGCAGGATGATGTCGGCGGCGGCTTCGAGTGCATCGTCAACTTCTTCGAGCGTGGTGACCTCGATCTCGATCCGGATCGTATGCGGCGCGGCGGCACGGGCGAGACGCACGGCGTCGGCGATGCCCTGCTCGCGTGCTCGGAGCGCCGCGAGATGGTTGTCCTTGATCAGGATGCCGTCGGCGAGGTTGTAGCGATGATTATGGGCGCCGCCGGTGCGGACGGCGTACTTCTCCAGCGGGCGGAGTCCGGGCGTCGTCTTGCGCGTATCGACGACCCGCACCGGCAGGCCGGACACCAGTTCAACGGCGTGAGCGGCCATCGTGGCGACACCGGACATCCGTTGAAGCAAGTTCAGCGCCACCCGCTCGGCCCGCAGCATCGAAGAGTATCGGCCGCGCAGATGGGCCAGTTCGACGCCGGGCTGCACGCGGCTTCCCTCCACGACGAGCGGTGTGAGCGACACGTCGGGATCGATCTCGGCAAAGACGGCGGCCGCTACCGGGATGCCGGCGACGACTCCCGCTTCCTTGGCGAGCAGGACGCCCGTGCCGGATTGCTCCGGCGCGATCAGGGTGTCGGTGGTGATGTCGTTGAAGACGCCGTCCTCGGCCAGCGCCCGGCGGATGATCTCGCGGACCTCGGCCGATTCCAGCACAGCGACGCCGGTCACGTCGCGGCGCTCCGATAGATCTGATGGCGCAGCCATGAAGCCTCCGGCGTCGGGAAGTCGGACCGATAGTGCGCGCCCCGGCTCTCGGTCCGGTGCAACGCCGCATCGACGACGAGCCGCGCGATCAGCAGCAGATTGTCGAGTTCGTGCTGCGCCCGGTTCGAAGGTGCCGGTAGCATCGCCTGCCACGCCGAGAGCACCCGCGCCGCCGACGCCAGCCCCTCCTCGTCGCGGACGATACCGGCCGCCTCCCACATCAGTGTCTGCAGCGCTGTCAGGGTGGGATACGGCGCCTCGCCTGGCTCCGGCGGAGGCAGCGTTCGCGGATCGGTTGCCGGCGACGGGCTGGTTGCACCTCGTATGAGACTGCGATCGACCACCCGTCGAGCGAAGACCACCGTTTCGAGCAGCGAGTTGGACGCGAGCCGGTTGGCGCCGTGGACGCCCGTGCAGGCGACCTCACCGGCGGCGAAGAGGCCGGGCAGCGTCGTCTCGCCCCAGGTGTTCGTGCGGACGCCGCCCATCGTGTAGTGCGCCGCCGGTGAAACGGGGATGCGCTCCCGCGTCATGTCGATGCCGTTCTCCAGACAGAAGCGGTAGATCTGGGGAAACCGCGCCGTGATCCGCTCCGCCGGCAGATGCGTCACGTCGAGCCAGACGTGGTCGGAACCGGCTTCCGTCATCTCGTGGACGATCGCGCGGGCGACGACATCGCGCGGCGCCAGCTCGGCGCGTTCGTCCACGTCGAGCATGAAGCGGCGGCCGTCCGGCGCGAGCAGGCGTCCGCCTTCGCCGCGCACCGCCTCGGAGATGAGGAAGACCGGCACCCCCGGCAGGCGCAGCGCGGTCGGGTGGAACTGGATGAACTCCATGTCCATCACATCGGCGCCCGCCCGATACGCCAGCGCGATGCCGTCACCCGTCGCCACCGGCGGGTTGGTCGTGTAGCGATACAACTGACCGGCGCCGCCCGTGGCAAGAACGATATGGCGGGCGGCAACCGTCTCGCTGCGTCCGGTGGTGGTGTCCAAGGTGCGCACGCCGGTCACACGACCCTGCTCGACGACAAGAGCGACAGCGAGGGTGTGCTCGCGAACGGTGATCCCCTCCATGCGGGCTAGGCCGGCGAGCGTCAGCTCGATGTGGGCGCCGGTGGCGTCACCGCCGGCGTGAATGATCCGGCGGGCACTGTGGGCGCCCTCGTGGCCGAGTACGATCTCGCCGTCGAGCGTGTCGAACGGTACGCCGAAGCGGACCAGGTCGCCGATCCGCGCCGCCGCGTCCTCCGTCAGGATGCGGGCGGCCTCCTCGTCGACGAGGCCGGCGCCAGCCGCCAGCGTGTCGCTGTGATGCATTTCGGCCGAGTCATCGGGGCCGACCGCTGCTGCGATCCCGCCCTGTGCGTAGCGGGTGTTGGAGTCTTCGATCGAGCCTTTCGTCACGATCAGGACCGAGCCGTGCTCCCGCGCCAGCAGCGCCGTGAACAGCCCGGCGATGCCGGAGCCAAGGACAACGTAGTCGTAGCGGGAATCGGCAGTCGTGAATCGGGAATCGTGTGACCGCCGTCCATCGTCTGCACCTGCCATCAGTTCCTCCCGGCACTCCGTCCCGGCTTTCGGCTGTCTATCGGACCGCGAGCATCCGCTCCAGCGCCACCTTCGCGTCGCGTTTGGTTTGGTCGTCGACCACCACCTGGTTGACAACCTCGCCGCGAACGAGCGATTCGAGCACCCAGGCGAGATAGGCAGGGTGGACGCGGTACATCGTCGCGCAGGGGCAGACGACCGGGTCGAGGCAGAAGACGGTCTTGTCCGGGTTCTCCACCGCCAGCCGGTGGACCAGGTTGATCTCGGTGCCGACCGCCCAGGTGCTTCCGGCGGGCGCCTCGGCGATCGTCCGGGCGATGAACTCGGTTGAGCCGTCGCAGTCGGCCGCCTCGACCACATCCAGGCGGCACTCAGGATGGACGACGACCTGCACATCAGGGAATTGCGCCCGCGCCTGCTCGATCTGCTGCACGGTGAAGCGGGCGTGCACGGAGCAGTGCCCCTTCCAGAGCAGCAGCCGGCTGCGCTCGAGGTGCTCCAGCGGATTGCCGCCGAGGTCGCCGTAGGGCCGCTTGTAGTCCCAGACCGCCATCTCCTCCAGGCCGATGCCCATGCGGACGCCGGTGTTGCGGCCGAGATGCTGGTCGGGGAAGAAGAAGACGCGCTTGCCCCGCTCAAAGGCCCACGCCATCACGCCGCGGGCATTGGTCGAGGTGCAGACGATGCCGCCGTTGCGGCCGCAGAACGCCTTGAGCGATGCGGCCGAGTTCATGTACGTGACCGGAATGATGTCGTCGATGCCGGCCTCGGTCAGTTCGTCCCAGGCGCTGAACAGGTCATCCGGTGCGGCCATATCCGCCATCGAGCAGCCGGCGGCCATGTTCGGCAGGATCACCTTCTGGTGGGGTGCGCGGAGGATGTCGGCCGCCTCCGCCATGAAGTGGACACCGCAGAAGATGATATAGTCGGCGATCGTTTGCTCGGCGGCCCACTGAGACAGCTTGAAGGAGTCCCCGCGGAAGTCGGCGAAGGCGATGATGTCCTCGCGCTGGTAGTGATGCCCGAGCACGATCGCCCGCGTGCCGAGTTCGGCGCGGGCGGCGCCGATCCGTTTCGTGAGCGCCCGCGCGTCGAGTCCCCGGTACTCGGTGGGAATGTCCTTCTGCCAGAGGCCGAAAGCACGCTCGTCGGCCAGGGGCACGGTGTCGATGCCCGCATCCGTCTCACAGATCTGGTTCAGCATGATCGTGGCCATAGTGCCCTCCCGCATCCGATCACCAGCTTGTTAGTGTCAGTTGCACACTTACTAGTACCAGACGAGCGGCTTATTGTCAAGGGGACACGAAGGCCGTCGGCGGGCGGGCACATCGTCGTGGATAGGGTGGTGGTGCCGTTGATCGGGTTAGAGTTGATGACGTGGTGAGGACTCTGGCGACAGAGGAGATGTGCGCTGGCGGCGGCCGCCTAAAGTGACAACCAGATCAGCTCCAACCGTTTGGCACTGGCTCACGCGAGGTTGCCCGACCAGAAATCGGCTGGTAGCCTCTCGATGACGGGCTTTGCTGCCGCGCGGCAGGGTCCATCACACGGAGCGCGACCGGATGACCTCGGACGCTGTCGATGCGCCCATGCTCACACCCGTACCGCAGCCAATCACCGCACCGCAGACGCGCGCGGCCATCTTCCTCGTCGTCACCGTTCATCCTGGGCCGGAGCACCGCGCCGCCGTTCGTGCTCTGAGTGGGAGCCTTGACGCACTGGTGCGCGCGGTCGCCACACGCGATAGTGAGGGGCACCTGTCCGCCGTCATCGCCTTTGGCTCCGATGCGTGGGACCGGCTCTTTGGTGCGCCACGGCCGGCGGAGTTGCATCCCTTCCGCGAGGTCCGCGCCGGTCCGCGCCACGCCGTCGCTACGCCGGGTGACATCCTCTTCCACATCCGCGCCGAACGCCATGACCTTTGCTTCGAACTGGCGGCGCAGATCATGGCGCGGCTCGGCGACGCCGTCACCGCCGTGGACGAGGTCCACGGGTTCCGCTACTTCGACGACCGCGACCTGACCGGCTTCGTCGATGGCACAGAGAATCCCACCGGTGCGGATGCGGTCGCGGCCACGATCGTCGGCGCCGAGGATCCCGCCTTTGCCGGCGGCAGTTACGTGATCGTGCAACGGTATCTGCACGATCTGTCGAAGTGGGACGCGATTACCACCGAGGCCCAGGAGCGGATCATCGGCCGGACGAAGCTCGCCGACATCGAGCTAGACGACGCGGTCAAGCCGACCTCAGCCCATAACGCGCTGACGACGATCGTCGAGAACGGCGAGCAGGTCGACATCCTCCGCCATAACATGCCCTTCGGCAACGTTTCTCAGGGGGAGTCCGGCACCTATTTCATCGGCTATGCCCGATCGCCCCGGCCGATTGAGCAGATGATCGAGAACATGTTCATCGGCCGCCCGCCCGGCAACTACGATCACCTCCTCGACTTCACCCACCCGGTCACCGGCACGAACTTCTTCGCGCCATCGATGGCGTTCCTGTCGGCTCTCGGCTCCGGGGATACGGAGGTTGGCATGCCTATCGCTGTCGCCCCAGCCGCCGCCCGCGCCGCACCGCCACCGACGACGCCCGCCCGCGATGGGTCGCTCGCCATCGGCAGCCTCAAAGGAGTGCCCCAACATGAATAACCTGCACCGCGAGCTTGCGCCGATCTCCGACGCTGCTTGGACCCAGATCGAAGAGGAGGCGACGCGCACGCTCAAGCGCCATCTCGCCGGCCGGCGCGTCGTCGATGTGCAGGGACCGAGTGGGTTCCGTCAGGCCGCCGTAGGCACGGGCCACCTGCAATCGGTGGCATCACCCGGCGAGGGTATCCTCGCCCACCAACGCGAGGTGATGCCGCTGGTTGAGTTGCGGGTTCCCTTCACCCTGGACCGCCAGGCGATCGACGATGTCGAACGCGGCGCCCAGGACTCGGATTGGCAGCCGGTCAAAGATGCCGCCCGTCAGATTGCCTTCGCCGAGGACCGCGCCATCTTCGAAGGCTACGACGCCGCCCGTATCGAGGGCATCCGGCACGGCACGAGCAACCCACCGATGACCCTCTCGGCCGACGTGCGCGACTATCCTGAGGCGATCGCTCAGGCGTTGAGCCAGTTGCGGCTGGTCGGCGTCAACGGCCCCTACTCGGTCCTGCTCAGCGCCGACGCTTACACCGGGGTCAGCGAGACGAGCGACCACGGCTATCCGATCCTGGAACACATCCGCCGCCTCGTCAACGACGAGATCATCTGGGCGCCGGCCATCTCCGGCGCGTTTGTGCTGACCACGCGCGGCGGGGATTTCGACCTCCATGTCGGCCAGGATGTCTCGATCGGCTACCTTAGCCACACCGAGGCCGCCGTCCGCCTCTACCTCCAGGAGACGTTCACCTTCCTCCTGCTCACACGCGAAGCCGCTGTGGCCCTGGCGCCGGCAACGACCTGAGCCCAGATTATTCACGAGCGCGGCGGACGTAGTGCAAACGAAGCACCAGCCGCTTCGCCGTTGGGCAATACGGCACGCTCTTCGCGCTCGACCGGAGCGACCAGATCAGGCCGCCGATCGAGCCGAGATCGACCGATCCGCTGGTCAGGAAAATGACAGCGACACTGTCAATATCTATTGACAGTGTCGCTGTCGATTGTGATACTGGCTCAGTCTTGGGCTGGGTGACCGCTTCTCCCTGGTCTACCTCGGAAGCGTCCCCTCCATGATCGCCGCTGGCTACACCGGCAATTTTGGCCTGCGTTGCGCGTGAGACGGCTGAAGCGGCGCCCGAACGGAGGCGGCGATGACGACCGATCCAGAGCAGGCAGCGCGGGCGGCGCTGGATGACTTCCTGATTGCATGGAACGCCGCCGACATCGACGCGGTACGACGCACGCTCAACTATCCACACGTCACGATCGGTCCGGCCGGTCACGTGATCGTCGCGCAGTCCCCGGATGACTTCACCACAGACTTCGCCCGCATGCGGGAGCGGGAGGGCTGGAATCGGAGTAGCTTCGACTCCTTCACACTGATCGACGCGTCCCCGGACAAGGTGCACTGCGGGATCGAGTTCAGCAGATATCGCGCGGATGGTACCTGCTATAGCAGGGGCCTCGTGTTGTACATCGTGACGAAGCGAGGCGAGCATTGGGGCATGCAACTGCGATCGGGCATGCGTGATGCTCGCTCGCTCGTGGCCCGGTAGCGAGGACGCGCGTCGTCGTGCCCGTCGGCCCGTTTGCAGAGGACCTGCCTGATGCCGCCGCGTCGCCTCTCCATCAGCCTGCCCTGGAACCCGAGGAATGCGCGGGCGCTGCTCGACCGCGCACGGGTGGCGGATGACACCGGGGTCGAGACGATCTGGATCAATGAGGGTTTCGGTCATGACGCCTTCAGCGGTCTGACGCTACTCGCCTGGGAGACGATGCATGCACGTCTCGGCACCAGCATCGTCAACGTTTACTCACGCACGCCGGGCGCGCTGGCCCAGCACTTCGCCACACTCGATCAACTCTCGAATGGGCGCGTCATCGTCGGACTGGGTACGAGCGGCCCGGGCGTGGTCGAACGTTTCCACGGGATGCGATTTCAGCCGTCGTTGCAGCGCCTGCGCGATGTTGTCACGCTCATTCGGGCATTCTGGCGGCATGACCGCGTCACGCACCACGGTGCATGGTTCGACCTCGATCGAGCGGTCGTCTTGGGTGTGGACCCCGTGCAGGCGGAGCCGCCGATCTTCCTGGCGACGCTGCATCCGCGCAGTGTGCGTCTGACGGCCGAGGTTGCGGATGGGTGGCTGCCGGCCTGGATCCCGATCGATCGGCTGGCGGATCAGATCGCGCAGTTGCGCACCTGGGCGCGGGAGGCCGGGCGTGACCCGGCGGCACTGACTGTGCGGGCGCCGGGGAGCGTGACGGTGGTCGACAATCCGGCCCGCGCTGAGGCGGTGCGGGAAGCCCGGCGGCGACAGCTTGCCTTCTTCGTCGCGCGCAACGGCGACTTCTACTATCGGCAGTTCCTACGCCACGGTCACGCGGTCGAGGCGGCCGCAATCAGGCGAGCATGGAACGAGGGCGGGCCGGCCGCGGGCACGGCCGAAGTCGGCGACGCTTTGGCCGAGCGATTCGACTTCGCCGGATCCACGGAGGCGTGCATCGACCGCATTGAGGAGCAGGCCGCGGCCGGCGTCGATCTGCATCAGGTCATGGTCGCCTCGGACGAGCCGGCGGTCTGGCGACGGGCGCTGGAACGGCTGATCGGCGCATAAGACCCCGCTTGGAAGCAGCGCAGAGGCGTTGGCAAGCGGCGGCTCGGGCGAAAGGAGAAATCAGCATGAATGACACCCTCAGGCTCCAGGACTATCTCGCGCGCTCCACCCGCACGCTGTTGACGCAGACCGCACGGGCGATTGCCGACCTCACCATAGAAGAGCTGCATTTCCGTCCATGTGGTCATTGCAATTCGATCGGATTCGACGCGTGGCACATCGCCCGCACGGCCGACAACTTAATCTTCTTCGCGTTCGAGCGCGAGCAGCCCGTTTGGTTGCAGCAGGGTTTGGACCAGGCCTGGAGCCTGCCAAAGGCGGCGCAGGGCACGGGCATGGCGGCGGACGAGGCCTATGCCCTTCGTTTCCCTGAGGCGAAGCTGCTCGCCCAGTACGCAACTGATGTCGCCGAGGCCATCGTGCCGCGGATCGAGGCGATGAGCGACGCGTACCTGCTGACGACAACCTCGATCCGTCCGCAGGGCGAACTGGCGCGCTATCAGATCATCGGCCAGGTCATTGTCAATCACGGCAACAACCACTACGGCCAGATCAATTTGGCCCTCACCGCCCAGGACAAGCCTGGGCTCGGTATCTGAGGAGCCACCGGGGACGATATTCACTGTCCGCGCGGGATACCCGCTTGAGTTTGACTTGGCGCCTTGATGGTGCGCCCACGTGGTTAGAAGACCATCGGTTTGCGGCTGGCGAACGTGTACAGCTGGGCAGGGCGGTGCGCACCGCCGGTCATCCGGCCGGAGGTCGGCACGACGATGCCCATCGAGAGGACGCGCCGTCGGAAGTTCCGCTTGTCCAGCGGCTCGCCGAGGATCAATTCGTAGACTCGTTGCAGATCGGTGAGGGTGAACTCATCCGGCATCAGGCTATAGACGACGTTGGAGTACTCCAGCTTCGCCCGCAGCCGTCGCAGGGCGTAATCCACGACCGCGTTGTTCTGGAAGGCGAGTGACGGCAGGTTGGCGACCGGAAACCACGCCGGCTGCCAGATTTCGCGCGGCTCGAGCCGGGCGCGCTTCGCCTCAACCAGGGCAAAGTAGCTGACGACGAGCGACGATGTGTCGCGCGCGGAGGGTGCCGCGTCGAACGTATATAACTGCTCCAGAAACACGTCCGAGACACCCGTCTCGCGGGTGAGCACGCGGGCGGCCGCCTCGTCGAGCGTCTCATCCGGCAGCAGGTAGCCGCCTGGCAACGCCCAGCGGTCGCCGTCCGGGTCGGCGGCGCGGTGAATCAGTAGCACCTGGAGGGTGCCCTCGCGCACGATGAAGATCACCACCGCCACCGCGGCGGGCGATGCGAGTGGCGATCGTCGCGCCTGCCGCTGGGCGCTCATGGTTGATGTCCTAGACAAGGATGGGAGTGTCAACCGGTTCGCCTTGCAGGGACCATGCCGTCGTATGCGTGACGCGTACGTCGACGATCTCGCCGATATGGGCGGCGCCGTCGATGTGCAGCAGCTTCCCGGTGCGGGTACGCCCGAACGGTCGCCCGTCCTTCTCGCCGATGCCCTCGACCAGCACCGGCTCGATCCGGCCCAGCAGCGCCGCGTTGATCTCGCCGGCGATCCGCTCCTGCACCGCCTCGACGGCGTGCAGTCGCTCCCGCTTCACCTGCTCAGGAATCGCGTCCTCCAGGTTGCGGTAGGCATATGTGCCGGGTCGTGGGGAGTATGCCGCTACATGGACCTTATCGAAGCGGAACTCTTCGAGCAGCGCCAGGCTCGCCTGGAACCGAGCGTCCGACTCTCCCGGGAAGCCGACGATCAGGTCGGTCGTGATCCCAACCTCCGGCATCGCCCGGCGGACCCGCCCGACGCGGTCACGGAACTCGTCGACCGTGTACCCCCGCCGCATCTCGATGAGTACAGCGTCATCGCCGGACTGCACCGGCAGGCTGAACCACTCGCAGACCTTCGGTAACTCCGCCACCGCCTCGATGATCCGGTCGGTCATGTCCGGCGGATAGGATGTGAGGAAACGGATTCGCTCCAGGCCGGGCAGGTCATGGATCGCGCGCATCAGGTCACCGAGGTCGGGCCGGTCGTCGAGGTCATGACCGTAGGCTTCGACCGTCTGGCCGAGCAACGTCACCTCGCGCACGCCCCGCCGCACGAGCGTTGCCGCCTCGAAGCGGACATCTTCGATCGAGCGGCTGCGCTCGCGGCCGCGGCGCAGCGGCACGATGCAGTACGTACAGAACTTGTCGCAGCCGTGGATCACCGGGACGAACGCGGTCGGGCCGTGTGCTTCGCCGACTGTCTCCGGCCAGAACTCACCGCCGAGGTCGTTCGGGTCGGCGCCCAAGGCGAGGAGGATGTCGTCGAACGCCTGCGGCTGGGCGAAGACATCGACGAACGGGAACCGCTTCTCCAGTTCTGTCGTGCGCATGCCGACCATGCAGCCCATCATCGCGATCTGGAGGTCACCGTGGCGTTGCTGCTTCAGCTTCTTCAGCCGCCCAAGCTTGCCGATCGTCCGCTCCTCCGCGCCCTGGCGGACGGCGCAGGTGTTCAGCACGACGACATCGGCATCCTCCGGTCGCGCGACGGCTTCATAGCCGAGCCGGTCCATCCCGGCGGCGAGCTTGCCGGAATCGGCCAGGTTCATCTGACAGCCGACGGTCCAGATGTGATACTTGGGCATGGCACGTTCCAGGTTCCAGGTTCCGAGTTCCAAACACCGAGCGATGCGCTGCACCGGAGAGCTCGGAACCTGGAACCTGGAACAATTCGAGGGGCGGAGGGAATGGGATTCGAACCCATGACCCCCGAAGGGGAACCCGCTTAGCAGGCGGGCGCACTAGGCCACTATGCGATCCCTCCAAGCGGCGCGTGGACCAGCTTTCATTATATCATGGCGAATTCCCCTCCCCCAACCCCTCCCCCCGCTGACGCGCGGAGAGGGGTGCCTCGCCGGGTCTGGGGTGCCAACACAGGCCATCACACGGTCTGACTATCGCGAGGACGACGCTAGCACTGCCGTCAGATCAGGACTCCCCTCTCCGCGCGGCAGCGGGGGGAGGGGCCGGGGGAGGGGGGGTCACCCCTGCGTCTCCCCAGATCCGTTGCTCCAGCACAAACCACTGTGATGGGTCTCGACGCAAGTACGGCTCGAATCGTTGGATCAGCCGCTCGGTATTTGCCCGCCGGTCCTGTTCCGGCCGGCCGGTCCTGACCAACTGGAGCGGTGGCTCGACGAACAACTGAAACCGGTCGATGCCGACGCGCCGTGTGACGGCTGGGATGAGCGCCGCACCCGTGTGGCGGGCGAGATCGATGGCGCCGGTGGGGATTCGCGCCGTTTCGCCGAAGAAACGGACCAGCTCGCCCGCATGCTGAATGTCGCGGTCGCAGACGATGCACACCGCGCCACCTGATTTGAGATGACGCAGCGCTGCCTTCATTCCCTGCCAGCCGACATCGACGAAGGTCTGCCCTTGGCTGCCGCGGAGGGAATGAAAGAGCTCGTTCAGCGGCGGCGGCTCCAGCGTTTCGGTGAGGGCGAGAAAGTGGTAGCCGCGCGCCGACATCGACTGTGCGACGTACTCCGGGTTGCCGTAGTGGATCGTCGCGATGATCACGCCTTTGCCGGACGCGTACGCCTGGACGATGTGCTCGAAGCCGTGGTCACGAACGTTGTGCTCCAGGAAGTGACAGGGTTTCATCAGCGGCGTGCGGGCAAGGTCCGCATAATAATAGGCGGCGGCACGGAAGCAGCCCCGGACGGCGGCGCTGACCCGGCGGGGCGATGCTACCGGCCCCAGCGCGTGCTGCACGTTGTCCGCACATACCGTACGTGCCGGCTCATTGACCAGGTAGGCAATCGTTCCGACCAGCCAGGCGACGGCATAGGTGACCTGGCGCGGCAGGTGCAGCGCCACGCGGCTGATCAACAGGAGCACGCGAAAGCGTAGCACCGCGCCGCTCCCACTACCCTTCTGCCGCCAGCGCCGGTTCAGAGCCGGGGTGCCGGCGCCGCTGGGCGGGCGGCCACATCGGCCGGAACATGAACCACTGGTCCGGATGCGCGCGGATGAAGCGCTCGTGTGACTCCAGAATCCGATGCGTGAGCTGCCGCACATCGGCCTCCATGTCGCCGGTGCGACATACCCGCACGTCGAGATCAACCAGCGCGAGCGTCACATCTTCGGAATCGCGCGCGCGAACGAGGGCCGCCGGCAGGACGCGGGCGCCGGTGCGGAGCGCGATCCAGGCCGGGCCGGCCGGCACGGTCGTGGGCCGGCCGAAGAAGCTGACCTCTACGCCTCCCTCTGCCATCGGCCGGTCGATGAGAATGCCGAGGATCTCGTTGCGGCGCAGGGCGCGGACGATGCCCATCGCCGCATGCTCCGCCGGAATCACATTCATGCCACGGATCTGGCGGGCGGCGACGACCGCCTCGTTGAGCCGGTCATGTTCAAAGGTCTGGGCGATCACGTTGACTTTGTACCCGCGTTCCGCGAGCGCCGGTCCGCCCATGTCCCAATTGCCGAAGTGCATGAGCACGAAGATCACCCCTCGCCCCTCGCGCATCGACTCGTCGATCGCGTCCCAGCGGTCGAAGCGTACCTTCTCCCGGATCAACTCCGGCCCGATCTTCGGCGCCCGGACGAAGTCCACCAGATAGCGGCCGTAGTTCCGAAAGGCGCGCTTCGCGGTTGCCACGGCGGTGTCGCGGTCGCCCACGACCTGCAACATGTTCCCGATCGCGGCCTCGCGATTATCGCGGCGGAACAGCCAGACCACCTCCGCGAGCGCGATCGCGCCCCAGTACGCCACCCGGAGCGGGACAAACCGGCTGATCTCGGCGAGACGCAGGAGCCAATAGTAGATCACGGTGACTCCTTGATGTTCGATTCAACAGTCACCGTGATCTCCTGCTTCGAAATCGGACACGCAATCTCCCAGCATCGTTCCGCGATCACGCTACTCCTGTCACAGTCCGCAGGCAGCCGCTGCTGCCCGCTCGACCTGTGTCTCTCGGACGCGTCCTGAAATCGCACAGTGCAGACCCCTGGGAATCGTCGCAAGTCAGTGTACCGTAGCAGGTCGGGTCGATCACCATCGGTGCGTGATCGGACGGTCCAAAGGCGCGTCAACGCCGACCGTGTTCCGAGTCCCTCCTGCCGTGTCTCGTGCCGGCTCGCACCGGCTCCAGGGGCGGCGTATACTGCCCGAACCAGCGTTTCAGGCGCTTTGGTAGGGATGGCGCATGTCCGCCCACCAGCAGCAGCAACACCTCGCTCCGGCTCCGTCGGGCACCTTCAGCGCGCTCAGGCAGCGGCAGTTTGCTCTGCTGTGGTGCAGCGGTGTCGGCCAGTCGATCGGCCTCGGCATGCAGCAGATCACGCTGGGGCACTTCGTCTACGACCGCACCGACTCCGAGCTGTGGGTGGGCGCCGTCGCCTTTATGAACTTCGCGCCGTTCTTCCTCTTCTCGCCGGTCGCCGGCGTGATCGGCGACCGCACCGACCGGCGCAACCTGCTCTTCATCGCCCAGGCGATCAGCGGCCTCGCCGTGCTGACCCTCGCCATCCTGATCACCACCGACCTGGTGGCAATGTGGCAGGTTCTGCTGATCGCGCTGGCGGCGGCGACCGGCCAGGCGCTGACCGTCCCGACGCGACTCGCCTATGTGAATGATCTGGTCGAGCCACGCTTCTTGATGAACGCCGTCGCCCTGAACTCGCTCGCCCAGAACGGCATGCGCATCATCGGGCCGGTGCTCGCCGGCGTGCTGATTGCCGTCGCCGGCTCCGGCGGCACGATGTACGCCAACGCTGCCGGCTATCTGCTCGGTCTGATCCCCCTCGCCATGCTTCAGAGCCGGCCCCGGCCGCCGGCGACGCACACTGCCGTGCTCCGCAATATCGCCGAGGGCATCCACTTCGCCGCGAAGACGCCGATGGTCTTCTTCGTGATCATGATGGGCAACATCTTCTCCTTGTTCGGCATGCCCTATATCTCGATGCTGCCGGTCTTTGCCGAGGACGTGCTCGGCAAGGGGGCGGCGGGCCTCGGGCTGCTGAGCAGCGCCTCCGGCGCCGGCGCGGTGGTCGGCGGCATCCTGCTGGCGCGCTGGGGTGATGTGCGGGACAAGCGGCGGCTGTTCCAGGCCTGCTTCATCCTCTTCTTCGGCGCGCTGTTCCTCTTCTCGCTCTCACCGATCTACGGGTTGTCGCTCGCGCTGCTGGTGCTGGTCGGCATCGGCAGCATGAGCAACATCAACGTCGGCACGGTGATGCTCCAGATCGGCACGCCGCGCGAATTGCAGAGCCGGACGATGAGCCTGTGGACCTGGGGGATCAGCCTCTCCTTCCTCGGAGCGCTGCCGATTGGCGCCCTCGCCGAGGTTTACGGCGCGCCGGTGGTGATGGCGGGCAGCGCGTTGATCGGGCTCCTGTGCGGCGCCCTGCTCATGCTCTGGTACGCCGCCTACACGCGCCGCACCGCTTCCGTGACGTCTGCGCTCCAGGCCAATCCCGCGCCGGCGACGGCGGAACAGCGACCCTCACCCTAATCGTTTGACGGTCATGGCATTGGCCCGGCAACCGCCGCCCTGGCCAAGCGATACCTGCCATAAGATCGGAACTCGACGCAACGGCATTCTGTCACACTGAGCATAATCTCAGTCCACCTCGCCGGAGTGCCCCGATGCAGTGGGATGCCTTTATCGACGGTCTCAGTCACACCGATCGCGTCCGGTTGCTGCGCGCGCTCGACGAGGCCCGCTTGTACGGCAGCCTGCCGTCCCGTGCGACCGACCGCACCGATGTCGAGTGGATCGTGAGCTGCATCGATCGTGCCCTCGATGCGCTGGCTGCCGCCCGTATTCTCCTGGGTGCGCCGATCGAGCCGCAGCCGTGGGCGAACGACGCCTACCGCGCCTACCGCAGCCACCGGCCGGAAACGGCACTCCGGGTTCATCCCACCCAGTTGGACGCCATCTGCCAGGCGGTCCACGAGAACGCGCTCGCGGCCGGTGGCGTCCGCGCCGAGATGGCCGCCGGCACTGCCTCCTGAGCATGTCGACGAGCGGTCGTCTGAAGACCTGGTTGGACCGCCGGTTTTTGCTCGACAACGGCGCGACCATTTGGCCGCCGTTGGACGACGCACCGCCGCCGCCGGGATCCAGTACATTTTGGTAAGTGGATATCCTCCGGAGGCGATCATCGTGCCCGGCGCACCAGGTCAGGCATGGGCGATCGTTGTTGATTAGCAAGTGGCTGCGGCTATGGGAACGATCGAGTTTGAGCTGTCAACGGGCGGGAGCGTTCGAGAGGAACTGACCCGAGCCTTCACGACGAGCAGCGTGCGCAATGCCTTCAAGCCGGTCGTCATGGGTGCCGACCGGCACGGCACGCTCGTATGGGAAGCGGCGAAGAACGGCAACGTACAGCGATTCGTGACCCTCAGCGTCACGACAATGCCGACAGAGGCGGTCTTTGAGGCCTGGGCTGTGGCGTCCCGAGGCGAGTTGTTTGTTCGGCGGGAAGTCGGTACTCATTCGGCTGAAGCTGATCGGCTCTTTCCTTATACGCATCGAAAAGACGGTGTCATCGTTCTAGTCGAGCGTGCCTTCGAGGTTGCCAGTGACCTGAATGAGAGCGAATTGACAGAGTCTTACTCGCTTGATGAGGGGTTCACGCTCGCCAGCGATGAAACACCCTAACGAATGAGGTGTCCCCCGCCTTCACATCGACCGCAACTGGTGTACTGCCATCCTGCGAGCGTATCGTGCCGCTTTGCGAGGTTCATAGCCGCTGCGGCGTTCCCGAGTGCGGCCATTCCGCCGGGAGGAGCATCGCGCCGCACGTTTTCTCGTAGAAGGCGGCGGGACCAACTTGCCCGATGATCGCGTAGACGTATCCGGCCGCTCGCAGATCGAGCAGGCACTGAAACAAGAGCGCTGTGCCGATATCCCGGCCGCGGTGGTCGGGGTGAACGCCAAGCGGGCCAAAGATACCTGGCCGGTTGCCGGAGTGTGAACCGAAGCCGACGATCGTCTCGCCATCCCGTGCGGTGAAGACGGTCGCGGGTCTGTGCGACAGTCCGGCGAAAACACTATCCGCCCAGACCTGGGTGAAATGCGCAAGGATGAACGTCCGTATAGGCGTGAGATCACCCATCGTGGCCCGCGCTACCACAATGCCCTGCGCCTCGACGCGCCGCAAGACCGGCTCGGGATCGGGCAGGGCGTGGAGGGGTGCGATCATATCCCGATCCTGCTGATCCGATGACCATGTTGGTGACATTCGGGCCTCCTCCGAGCCGGAGACTAGAACATCTGTACTGGCACCTGCACCGCGGTGTACCGTTCTAAATCCCGCTCAACACGCCTCAATCGCTTTGACACCTTTGCATTTTCGGCCGATGATCGATGGAGATGCCACATTTGGCGTAACAGGAAGGAGCCGGCAATGTGGACCTGTAGGATCTGTCATTTCGACACAGAATTCGACGACGTTGAACTCGCCTTCGTGGATGGCCGGTGTATCTGCGTGCGCTGCTTTGCGCGGGAAACCGGGAGCACGCTCGAGATGCCGAAGCCGCTCCGCCAGGCGCTCGACGCCGTGTTCGCCGAGTTCGAGGCAACAGCCAGGGAGCGAGACCTCGCGCGATAATCGATGCTCGGCAGCCGCCGTCACACCAGATCGCGAAGCTCGAACGCCGGTCCCTCCCGGCAGGCTAGCTTCACCCCCGATCGACGGGTGGCAACGCCGCAGAGGCCGCAGATGCCCGTGCCGCACGGCATCGCCACATTCGCCGCCGCGTAACAGGGCCGCCGCCAGGGCAGGGAACGCAACAGGGCGGCAAGCTCGCGGAAGAGATCATCCGGTCCGGCGACGATGATCTGGTCAGCCCAGGATACATATCCTTCCACGATTGCTGTCACGCGGCCCCGACTGCCGGCAGAATCGTCCGCGGTCGTCACCCCAACCTCGACCTCGGGCCGGACGAGGTCGAGCGGATAGAGTCCCACCGCTGACTCGGCGCCCATCAGCAGCGTCACGCTGCGCCCACGGGCAGATTCCTCATCCGAGCACCAGATCAGTGGACTAATCCCGCTCCCCTCGCCGATCAGCAGCAGACTGCGAACGCCCGGCAACAGTGTCAGTGGACGGCCCAGCGGTCCGGTCACTCGGAGCCGGACTCCGGGTGCCGAGGCCGCGATCATCGCCGTTCCGCGTCCACTGATCTCGACGAGGACCGCGAGCTCCTCCCCATCCTCACCCTCGCGAACCCGGTGAATCCAGAGGGCGCGCGGCAAGAACGGATCGAATTCGCCTCCAGCGAGCACCATCACGAACTGCCCCGGGCGTGCCCCCTGCGAGACTTCTGGCGCGCTTAGCCAGAGCAGCACCAGGTCTGGACCAAGCTCGCGCCGCTCGATGACACGGGCCTCGGCGACTTTCACGCCTCGGTCCCGACGCCGCCGGCCAGGTAGTCGTCCAACGGCCGCACGTTGAAATCGAGACCGCCGCCGACCAGCGCCGACGCGGCCGCTCGGGCAGTGTCGATTGACGTAAAGCAGGGGATACGGCGTTCGACGGCGGCACGGCGGATGTGGAAGCCGTCGCGAAGGGTGCCGGTCTGGCGGCCCTCCATCGTGTTGATCACGATGTTGACCAGCCCCTGCTCGATCACATCGACGACGTTCGGATGCCCCTCGGCGAGCCGCTTCGGCACCTGCTCGACCGGATAGCCCAACCCGCGCACCAGCGCCGCCGTCCCCTCGGTCGCGTAGAAGCGGTAGCCTGCCTGCGCCAGATCCTTGATCACGGCAACGGCGTCGGCCTTGGTCTGGTCGGAGATCGAGAGGAGCGCGACGCCGGACTCCGGCAGCATCAGGTCGCTGCCGATCAGCGCTTTGGTCAGCGCTCGCCGCCAATCGACATCGATGCCCATCACCTCGCCGGTGGACTTCATCTCCGGGCCGAGATGGGTATCGACGCCGACCAGCTTTGACATCGAGAAGACCGGCGCCTTCACCGCGACGAGATTGCGCCGCTTCCACAGCCCGCCCGCATAGCCCTGCTCGCGCAGGCTCTTGCCAAGCATGATGTTGACCGCCACCTGCACCATCGGCACGCCCGTTACCTTGCTGAGAAAGGGAACCGTGCGGCTGCCGCGCGGGTTCACCTCCAGCACGTAGACGGCGGTTTCGTTACCACCGTTCGGAATGATGACGTACTGCACGTTCATCAACCCGCGCACATCCATCGCCAGGCCGATCCGGCGCGTGTAGTCGACGATCTGATCGACCTCACCCTGCGTCAGGTTGATCCCCGGGTAGACGGCGAGCGAGTCGCCGGAATGAACCCCCGCTCGCTCGATGTGCTCCATGATGCCGGGGATGAGCACATCCTCACCGTCGCAGATCGCATCGACCTCGACCTCCTTGCCTTCGAGGTACTTATCGATCAGCACCGGCCGGCCGTTGGCGATCTCGATCGCGGCGCCCATGTAGTGCACCAGCTCGGTCGGGTTCTGCACGATCTCCATTGCCCGGCCGCCGAGGACGAAGCTCGGCCGCACCAGCACTGGATAGCCGATCCGCTGGGCGGTCGTTACCGCCTCCTCGACCGTGTGGATCGCGGCGCCCGGCGGCTGGGGGATGCCCAGCCCGGAGAGGAACTCCTCGAACTGGCGCCGGTCCTCCGCCAGGTCGATCGACTCGGCGCTGGAACCGATGATCGGCGTCCCCGCCTTCGTCAGCGGCGTCGCCAGGTTGATCGCCGTCTGCCCACCGAACTGGACGATTGCCGGCGGTGGTGCCCCATCGCCCGCCTCGTTGTCGAGGATGTCCCTGACCGATTCCTCGTCCAGCGCCTCGAAGTAGAGGCGGTCGGAGGTGTCGAAGTCGGTGGACATCGTCTCCGGGTTGGAGTTCGCCATGATCGCCCGGTAGCCGGCACGCTGGAGCGCCATCGCCGCGTGCACCGAGCAGTAGTCGAACTCGATCCCCTGGCCGATCCGGATCGGACCGGAGCCGATCACCAGCGCCCGGTTGCCCGGCTCCGGCGTCGCCTCGTTCTCCTGCTCGTAGGTGCCGTAGAAGTACGGCGTCACCGCGTCGAACTCGGCGGCGCAGGTGTCCACCATCTTGTAGACGGGCCGGATGCCCCACTGCTGGCGCAGATCGCGCACCTGGTCGGGCAGCCGGTCGGCGAGTGTCCCCACCTGCACGTCGGAGAAGCCCATCCGCTTGGCGGCGCGGAGCAACTCCGGCGTCAGCGGCTCGGCGAGCAGCCGCTTCTCCATCGTGACGATGTTCTCCAGTTTCATCAGGAACCACGGGTCGATTCCGGTCTGTCGCGCCAGCGCCGTCGTCTCGACCCCGCGGCGCAGCGCCGCCATCACCGCCCACAGCCGCTCATCGGTCGGCTTCAATGGCCATGACTCCGGGCTGTCGCTCCACTCCTTGTGTTCCCACAGCAGCGAGCGGCTGCCGATCTCGAGCGAGCGCACCGCCTTCTGCAGCGACGCCTCGAAGGTGCGGTCGATCGCCATTACCTCGCCCGTCGCCTTCATCTGTGTGCCGAGGGAGCGGTCGCCGAACGGGAACTTGTCGAAGGGCCAGCGCGGGATTTTGGTCACGACATAATCGAGCGCCGGCTCGAACGCCGCCGTCGTCTTCTGCGTGACGGCGTTCGGAATCTCCTCGAGCCGCTTGCCCACCGCGATCTTGGCAGCGACGCGGGCGATCGGATAGCCGGTCGCTTTGCTCGCCAGCGCCGACGAGCGGGAGACGCGCGGGTTGACCTCGATCACGGCGTACGGGAGTCGGGAGTTGGTGGTGGGCAGTGGGGTTGCGCCCTCACCACTGCCCACTGCCCATTGCCCATTGCCCCGCCACGGGACGATATCGTCCCGTGGCGCCAGCGCGTACTGCACGTTGCAGCCGCCCTCGACGCCGAGCGCGCGGATGATGTCGATGCTCGCCGAGCGCAGCATCTGGTGGTCGCGGTCGGAGAGCGTCTGCGACGGGGCGACGACGATCGAGTCGCCGGTGTGCACCCCCATCGGGTCGAAGTTCTCCATGTTGCAGACGATGATGCAGGTGTCCGCCGCGTCGCGGATCACCTCGTACTCGATCTCCTTCCAGCCGACCAGGCTACGTTCGAGCAGCACTTGGTTAATCGGGCTGGCGGCGAGACCGCCGGCCGTGATCGTCTCGAACTCTTCATCGGTGTTGGCGATGCCGCCGCCGGTGCCGCCGAGCGTGAAGGCGGGCCGGATCACGAGCGGCAGGCCGATCCGGTCACGCACCTGCCGCGCCTCTTCCATCGTCGTGACCGTCTCGCCCTCGATCACCGGCTGGCCGATCTCGCGCAGCAGTTCTTTGAAAAGCTCTCGGTCCTCAGCCTTCTTGATCGTCTCCAGCGGTGTGCCGAGCAGCCGGACGTTGTAGCGGTCGAGAATACCGGCGTCCGCCAATTCGACCGCGAGGTTGAGACCGGTCTGGCCGCCGAGCGTCGGCAACAGCCCGTCGGGACGCTCCCGCGCGATGATCCGCTCCAACACCGGCACCGTCAGCGGTTCGATATAAACGATATCCGCGACATCCTGGTCGGTCATGATCGTCGCCGGATTGGAGTTGACGAGGACGGAGATCACGCCCTCCTCACGCATCGCCTTACAGGCCTGCGTGCCGGCGTAGTCAAACTCCGCCGCCTGCCCGATCACGATCGGGCCGGAGCCGATGATGAGAACTTTGGATGGCTTTGTCACGGGAACTTGCCCTCACCCCCCGGCCCCCTCTCCCGCCGGAGCGGGAGAGGGGGAGATACTGTCAGACCTGTGCCGGCTAAAGCCTCCCCTCTCCCGTCCCGACGGGAGGGGGGCCGGGGGGTGAGGGCCGCAGCCGCCCCCTCACACCGGCAGTTCATAGCGCATGCTGCCGCCCTCGACGGCGGCGATCGGACCGACGGCGCTGAAGAACGAGAGCGCCGGTTCGTTGTCCGCTGGGATCGTGCCCTGGAGCCGCGTGTAGCCGGCGTCGCGGGCGAATTCAATCGCCGCGCGGCTGAGCTCGGTGCCGAGGCCGCGTCGCCGGAACTCGGGCAGTACCCACACGCCGAGCGAAGCCACCTCTGGATCACTTTCGCTCTGCGCCAGCGAGGCGAAGGCGACGACGCGATCGCGCTCGATCGCGTAGAAGATGCCGCCCCGGTCGCCCTGGCGCTGGATGCGCGCGCGGATATCGTCGGCGGTTGACCGGCCGGGCAGGGCCATGTTGTCGCCCTCGGCGACGATCGCGTTGATGATCTGGGCGACGCCGGGGGCGAGCCGGTCGATGTCGCGCTGAGCCGCTGGGTCAATTCGGTCGATCGTGATCGTGTTCATGAGCCACCCCTCTTCTCGGCCTGCACCATCTGGAGGAATCGGTCGAACAGGTACATATTATCGTGCGGGCCGGGTGCTGCCTCCGAGTGGTATTGGATCGATACGATCGGCAGCGTCGGATGATGCAGCCCCTCGCAGGTCGCATCGTTCAGGTTGAGATGTGACACCTCGACGCCGTTGCGGAGGGACTCGGCATCAACCGCGTAGCCGTGGTTCTGCGAGGTGACGTGTACGTCGCCGGTGAGCAGGTCCTTCACGGGATGGTTGCCGCCGTGGTGGCCGAACTTGAGCTTGTAGGTCTGCCCGCCGAAGGCCCGCGCCAGCACCTGATGACCGAGGCAGATGCCCATCACCGGTTGCTTTCCCACAAGCGCCGTCGCCGTCCGCACGACCGTATCCAGATGCGCGGGGTCGCCGGGGCCGGGTGAGAGCACGACGCCATCCGGCGCCAGCGCGAGGATATCCTCGGCGTTTGTGTCGCAGGAGACGGCCGTGGTGCGGTAGCCCTTCCGGTTGAGCGTGCGCATGATGTTGTACTTCACGCCCATGTCCACCACGACGATGTGTCCCCGCGGCTCGTCACCGATCGCGTCCCAGCTATAGGCCGCCGGGGTCGATACTTGCTGGACGAAATCGACTTCCTCGTATGTAGGTGCTTCCTGGAGTCGGGCGAGCGCCGCTTCGCCCGCTTCATCAGACGTGATCGTTCCCTGGAGGACGCCGCCGGAGCGGATCTTGCGCGTCAACGCCCGCGTGTCGAGGCCGCTGATCGCCGGGACGTTGTTAGCTCGGAGGTAGTCTTGTAGCCGGGCGCTGTCCAGCCAATGGCTCGGTTGATCGCAGACCTCGCGCACCACGAGGCCGGCCGCCTGGACCCGTCGCGATTCGATATCGACATCGCTCGTGCCGTAGTTGCCGATCAGCGGATAGGTCATCACCACGATCTGGCCGGCGTACGAGGGATCGGTGAGGATCTCCTGATAGCCGGTCATGCTCGTGTTGAAGACGATCTCGCCCACGCCTCGCACCGGCGCGCCGATCGACTCACCCTCGAACACCGTTCCATCCGCCAGCACCAGCAATGCCCGTTCCGTCACCCCGCCTGCGCCTCCTCTGCCCGATATGCCACGCAGCCGCCTGCAATCGTGACGAGCACGCGGCCCTGTAGCTCTGTGCCGATCAGCGGCGTGTTTTTGCCCTTTGACCACAGCGATTCCGCCGTCACCGTCCAGCGCGCCGCCGGGTCGAAGACGACCAGATCGGCGGGCGCACCCGGCTGCAACGTCCCCAGGCCGCTCTCACCGGTGCGGCGGTCGAGCCGGACCGCCCGCACCGGACCAATCGTCAACCGCTCAATCGCCTCGGGAAGGGAGATCCCGCCCTGATCCACGACCCGCAGCAGCAGACCGAGCGCCGTCTCCAGCCCGGTCAGTCCCGGCGCGGCGAGGTCGAACTCGCAGAGCTTGTCCGTCACCGCGTGCGGAGCGTGGTCCGTCGCCACCGCATCAAGCGTACCGTCCCGCAGCCCTTCCACGCACGCCTGAACATCCTCGGGCGTGCGGAGCGGCGGATGCACCTTCGCATTGGTGTCGTAAGCGGCGCCCGTTACTCCCGGCGCGTCGAGCACTGCCTCATGCGTCAATGTGAGATGGTGCGGCGTCACGTCCGCCGTCACGCGCAGGCCGCGCTGCTTTGCTCCCCGCACCAGATCGACCGAGCCGGCGGTGCTCAAGTGCGTCAAGTGGAGCCGCGCGCCGGTGAGCTCGGCAAGCTGGATGTCTCGCGCGACCATCGACTCTTCCGCGGCGGCGGGCTGTCCCTGCAGTCCCAATCGTGTGGCGACCCAGCCCTCGTGCATGACACCGCCGGCCGCCAGCGCCGGCTCTTCGGGATGGTTGATGATCGGCAGGCCGAAGGCGGATGCGTATTCGAGCGCCCGGCGCATCAGGCCGGAATCGGCCACGGGGTTGCCGTCGTCGCTGAAGCCGATGCAGCCGGCGTCGGCCAGTTCACCCATCTCCGCCAGTTCTTTGCCCGCCCGTCCCCGCGTCACGCAGCCGATCACCAGCACCCGCACCGGCGTCACCAGTGCCTGCCGTTGGATGAACTCGACGACCGAGCGGGAGTCGATCGGCGGCGCCGTGTTCGGCATCGCACAGATCGTCGTAAAGCCGCCGTGCGCCGCCGCATCGGCGCCGCTGGCGATCGTCTCCTTGTACTCCTGACCCGGCTCGCGCAGATGCGTGTGGATATCGATGAAGCCGGGACAGACGATCGCGCCGCCGGCATCGATCACCGTGCCGTCCTCACTGCCCGCCGCGCCGACTCGGGCGATCCGGCCACCTTCGATCACCACGTCGGCAATCTGGTCGAAGCGGCCCGCCGGGTCGATCACCCGGCCACCCTTGACGATGATCCGGTCGGTGCGGTCGATCATCGCCGCACCCCGAGCAGGTAGAGCAGCGCCATGCGGACGGCGACGCCGTTGGTCACCTGTTCCTCGATCCGCGACTGAAGGCCATGCGCGACATCCGGCGCGATCTCGACGCCTTCGTTCATCGGCCCCGGATGCATCACGAGCGCGTTCGGCCTGGCCAGCGCCACCCGCTGCGCCGTGATCTCGTAGAGCCGGGAGTACTCGCGCAGGCTCGGCAGCAGGCCGCTCTGCTGCCGTTCCGCCTGCAACCGCAACGTCATCACCACGTCCGCCCCACGCATCGCCTCCTCGACCCGTTCGACAAGCGTCACGGGTGGGAGACCGCCGTCGTCACCGCCGTAGGGGTGGCGCCGTCCCAGACCGGAAGGGATCATCGTCGGCGGTCCGCAGACCACCACCTCCGCCCCCATCGTGGCGAGTCCCCAGAGGTTCGAGCGGGCGACGCGGCTGTGGGTGATATCGCCGACGATCGCCACCTTGCGCCCGCGCACGCTGCCGAGGTGCTCGCGCATCGTGTACAGATCGAGCAGCGCCTGGGTCGGATGCGCGTGCCAGCCGTCGCCAGCGTTGATCATCGACGAGCGCAGGTGCCGGGCGGCAAGGTACGGCGCACCGGAGCGGGAGTGCCGCATGACGACGACATCGACGCCGATCGCCTGCAGCGTGCGCACCGTGTCGATCAAGGACTCGCCCTTCTCGACGCTGCTGCCACCCGCCGACAGGTTGATCACATCGGCGCCGAGCACCTTGCCCGCCAGCTCGAACGAGGCCCGTGTGCGCGTGCTCGCCTCGTAAAACAGTGTGGCGACGGTCAGACCGCGCAGCGCCGGCGCCCGTGGCACCTCGCGGCGGAGCACATCCTTCATCGCGTCGGTGGTCTGCATCACAGTCTCGATCTCGTCGGCGGTGAAGTCGTCGAGATCGAGCACATGCCGCCGGTTCCAGCCGCCGTCGGGGACACGCTCCGTGGGGACGGTGTCGACCGCTGCGGCGACGGGCAAGGCCGCCGGTCGCTGATTTTCGTGTACTGGTCGATCTGGTGCGTGAACCATCAAGCTCCCTCCGAATGGAGCAACAAGACCTGGTCGCGGCCGTCCGTCTCGTTCAGCTCAACCTGGATCTGTTCGCCGCGTGCCGTGGGGACGTTCTTGCCGACGAAGTCGGGACGAATCGGCAGCTCGCGGTGCCCGCGGTCCACCAGCACGGCGAGCATGATCCGCCGCGGCCGGCCGATGTCGAGCAGGGCGTCCATCGCTGCGCGGATGCTGCGCCCGGTAAACAACACGTCGTCCACGAGCACGACCTGCTTGTCGTGGATGTCGACCGGTATCTGACTGCGGCGCACACGGGGCGGGGCGCCGAGCCGGGCGAGGTCGTCACGATGCAAGGCGATGTCGAGCGTGCCGACCGGGATGCGTTCGTGCTCGAAACCCTCGATCGCCACGGCCAGCCGCTCCGCGAGCGGAACGCCGCGCGTGTGCAGGCCGACGAGCACGACATCGCGCGTGCCGCGGGTCGCTTCGACGATCTCATGCGCGATCCGGGTCAGCGCCCGGCGCAGATCGACATCCGAAAGGATGACGCGAGGTGACACGAAAAAACCTCCGATCCCGCTAGGGGATGGAGGACGGCAGGCCGAGACATGGATGAGCCGGTAGGGGAGATGCGGCGCAGGGCCATTTCACGGTTCCGTCGCTCCTTACCGGCCTCTCGGGACCAGCTTAAAGGCGTGGCGGTGACCACCGTTCATTCTTCAGCAACCAGTACTCGCTCGAGTATAGCGCACGCGCGCCGTACAGATCGACCCTGCTATGTCGTCCGGCGTCGATGCTCAAACACGTGCTGACAGATAGACCATTCGGTCTTGTTGCTGCTCAAATGCCGCCGGCTATGTCCGCTGATCGGATTGCAGGCGATCGTAGAGCTCGCGCAGCAGCTCGATCAGCTGATCGAACCGGTCCGCGCCGAGGTACTGCGCCCACAATGTCTGAATCGCGGCGACGCTCTCGGCGCCGCGTTCGTGCAGGGTCCAGCCGCGGTCGGTGTACTGAATCAGCTTCGCCCGCCGGTCGGCGGGGTCGGGGAGGCGGGCGACGTAGCCGCGGCTCTCCAAACTGTCGATCAACTCGCCCATCGACTGCGGTGTCATCTGTGCCCGTTCGGCGAGGTCGGTGAGCCGCGTGCCGCCGGGCGGATGGTCGAGTAACTGGAACACGATCAGGTGAGCGGGGCGCAGGTCGGGAAACTCCGGCCGGAGCTCCTGCACCACATGGCTGATGACGATCTGATAAGGGACGCGGAGCAAGGCAGCGATCAACGGCTCTCGCACAGTATCGGGCATGACATCACTCAGCCAATCATTCAGGAATCCTTATTTTAAGGATGATGTAAGAGCATCGTAGCACGCCGGCCCCGGGCTGCACCACAGCGATTTTCTTTCAACTCACTTGCCGATGCAGAACCGCCGAAAGATCGTGTCCAGCAGATCCTCGCTCGCCGTCTCACCCGTGATCTGGCCGAGCGCGTCGAGGGCGCCGCGAAGGTCGATGCTGATGAAATCCTCCGGCATGCCGCCGTTCACTGCGTCGAGCGCGGCCCCGACATGGTCACCGGCACGGCGCAACGCTTCGGCGTGGCGGGCATTGGCGATCACGATCGACTCCCGGCCGCCGGCATCACTGCCTTTCAACAGCGATGCCAGCGCAGCCTCCAGGTGTCGAATGCCATCACCACGGGTCGCGGAGATCTCGAAGGCGGGCACCGGCAGATTGGATGGAGTCACAACCGCATCGAGGTCACTCTTGTTCAGCGCAACCACCAGCGGCCGGTCGCCGGCGAGCGCCAGCAGTTCGTCGATGCCGTTCGGGAGGGGAACCGAACGGTCGAGCACGACCAGGATCGCGTCGGCCGACGCTGCCGCCCGCCGTGCCCGCTCGATGCCAAGCGACTCGATCGGCTCCGGCGATTCGGAGAGGCCGGCGGTATCGGTGAGCACGATCGGGATGCCGCCGATGCTGGCCGTCTCCTCCAGCGTGTCGCGCGTCGTCCCTGCCACCGATGTGACGATCGCCCGGTCTTCGCGCAACAGCCGGTTGAGCAGGCTGGACTTCCCCGCGTTCGGTGGTCCGACCAGCACCAAGCGCGCCCCGTCGCGATAGAGCCGGCCCGTCTCCGCGCCGGCGAGCAAGGTGGCGATGCCGTCCAATGCTCCGTTCAGTGCCGGAGCGATGTCCTCCTCGGGCACATCCTCGTCGGGAAAGTCGATTCGGGCGACGAGATACGCGAGGGCGGAGAGCAGGGCCGAGCGGATCTCGTCCACCGCCGCGCTGAGCCGGCCGCGCAGTCCCTCCATGGCCACGCGCTGCGCCGCACCGGTGCGGGCATTGATCACGTCGAGTACCGCCTCGGCCTGGGCCAGGTCGAGGCGGCCGTTGAGAAAAGCCCGGAGGGTAAACTCGCCCGGCTCGGCGGTGCGAACGCCCTGCGCCAGGAGCAAGCCCATCACCCGCGCCGTCACCACGCTGCCGCCGTGACAGTGCAACTCCACCACGTCTTCCCGTGTGAAGGAGCGCGGACCGCGCATGAGGATGCCGATCGCCTCGTCGACGACCTCACCGGTCGCCGGTTCGCGGATATTTCCCAGCACAACCCGACGATTCCGCAGTCGCCGGTCGAACACCGCCGATGCGGCGGTGATCGCGCCGGGACCACTGAGGCGGATCACCGCAATGCCGGCGGCGCCGGGCGCGGTCGCTGGTGCGACGATCGTGTCGAGATGCATACGATTCCTGGCGTGATGAGACTGCTCGGTTCGGGGACAGTTCGACGCTGACCGTTTCTGCACCTATGCTATAGTCTGTGCACCGGAGCCGGGAATCGGTTCACCGCGAGGGCATCCCACTATGACGGCACCTCCATCCCGCGCCGAATCCGCCACGCCGATCGAAGATGTGCGCGAGCGGATCGTGGGTAGCGCCCTCCGCTGCTTCGCGGAGAAGGGCTACGCGGGCACCTCGCTCCGCGAGATCGCGGAGGCGGCGCGCACCACCAAGCCGATGATCTATTACTACTTCAAGAGCAAGGAAGGGCTTTACAGTTCGACCCTCGGCGACCTCCTCCAGCAGTTCGCCGACTCGATTGACCAGGCGACCCGCCCGGAAGACGACCCGGTCGAGAAGCTGCGCAGTTTCTGCGATACCTACCTTCGCTACTTCCAGAGCCAGGAACCGCACATCGCCTTCGTCGTGCGCGAGGTCTTCGGCCTCGGCGTCGATATCATGAGCGAGTTCGGACGCAACCTCGACGAGCGCATCCGCTCGCGCTTGAAACGCATCCTCGAAGAGGGCGCTCAACAGGGTATCTTCCGCGGTGACGACATCGAGAACTCGACGATGGCGATCATGGGCATCCTGATCATGTTCATCCTCTACCGCGTCTTCGGCGATGTTGAGCTCGATCGCGACGCTGCTGTCGCCCAGGTGATCGACTTCTATGTCGGCGGCCTCCAGACCGAACGCCTACGCGCAGCGACGCCGGTCGTGGGATAGGCGGACCCCTCCCCCGGCCCCGCTCCGCGCGTCAGCGGGGGGAGGGGCCGGGGGAGGGGTCCGTATTCTGACACTCCCGGCACACCCCAAAGATGGCGAAGTGGTCGAGGTTGGCCTCGAAGCCGTAGACGGCGCGTAGGGTCGCGCCGAGGGCGGTCATGTACTCGTGGTCGAGGTCCAGCACCTGCTGGCAGCGCTGGCAGATGAGATGGTGATGCGGGGTCGCGGCGGCCCACTCATAGTGCAGATCGCCGGTGCCCATATCGGTCTCGGTGATCAGCCGCAACTCTTTTAGCGATGACAGGGTGCGGTACACCGTCGAGATATCGACATAGGGATACGTCTCCCGCACCTGAGCGAAGATCTCGTTGGCGGTCGCGTGACCGTCACGGTGACGAAGCGCGGTCAGCACCATCAGCCGCTGCGGCGTCACCTTCTGACCCGCACGCCGTAGCACACTTACCGTATCGTCATCGCAGCACATCAGAAGACCTCAGCGTCATTGTATCGCACCGGGGTCGCTGACAGTGGCACGTTGTCGGGCCTGCATGTCACGGCAAAGGGCCGCGTCCGTCCCCGGTCGCCCAATCCGGGCGGGCCGTGGCATTGTTGGTCGATCGAGCGGCGGACAGACGTCGTAGGACGGCGTCCGCGACATCGGCGGCTGTGCGTCCCTCGGTTGAGATCTCGATGCCGAATGCCGGATCGGTCATGGCTCGGACACCGCTCGCAAGATGACCGAGACGCCACGCGCGGGCGGCAGCGTCGTCGCTCGCCATGATGCGCTGCCGAATCGATTCCTCCGATGCGGTGAGCCTGATGCAGAGCAGGCCGGCGTCGATGCGGCGGAGGCCCGCCGTGATCTCCGCGAAGTATCCGCGCCGCCAGAGTGTCATCGGCACGATCAGATGCCGCCGGCGGCGCATGGCCCACGCACCCCAGATCGTCGCGCGTCGCCAGAGCTGAAGGTCTTGATAGTCGGCAGCCTGTCGCACCGGCGACAGGACCCGCCGCAGGACGAAGCCGATCATCTCCGGGTCGTAGACGGATGTGGCCGGCAATTGCCCGCCGATGAGACCGGCGACCGTCGTCTTGCCGACACCGAACGTACCGTTGAGGAGCAGGATCATCTGTCCGAACGTCCTTCGGCCCGAAGCGTACCGCGTCGGGCGTTCGAGGAGAAGCGGAGTGGTTTCTGTGTGCGCCGCCGGGTCGCCGGAACCAGGACTCCACCCTTCAGCCTTCAAGCGGCTACACTAAGACATGGAATGGAGATCGAAGAACACGAACAACTGATCAACGGCTATCGGACGTATTATCAGGCGGCCGGCACAGGACGACCGCTCGTCTTGGTCCACGGCATCGGCGGCTCATCGCTCAACTACGCCGAGAACATCGCCGGCCTCGCCGGGTCGTTTCGGGTGTATGCCGTCGATGTTCCCGGGCACGGCCGCTCCGAGAAGCCCGACATCACCTATGAAGTCGAAGGCGCCGTCCCCTTCATCGCCGCGTTCATCCGCGAGGTCTGCGGCCGGCCGGCGGCGCTCGTCGGTATGTCCGCCGGCGGCTTGATGTGCGCGCTCACCGCCTCGGTGCATCCCGATCTCGTGACGCACCTGGTGCTGGTGTCGAGCGCCGGCTTGGGCCGCGACCTCAGCATGGCGCTGCGGCTGCTGTCGCTGCCGGTGACGTGGCCGGTGGTGGAAAGTGCGCGGCCGACACCGGCGGGCGTCCGCCACAGCATGCGGCGGGTGGTGCATGACCCCTCCTGTCTGAGCGAGGAGATGATCACCCGGCTCTGCGAGGATCGTGCCCGGCCGGGTAACGCGCGGGCGATGCTCACTGCCCTACGCAGCAACGTCGGTGTCCTCGGCTTGAAACGGTGGCGGCGGCATCTGCGGTCGCTGCGCCACGTCGGCGCCCCGGTGATGATCATCTGGGGCCGGCAGGACCGCCTCATCCCGGTGAGCCACGCCTATTCCGCCTGGCGCTGGCTGGGCAAGCGCGCCCGCATCCATATCTTCGACCGCTGCGGCCACTGGCCCCCCTACGAGCACCCCTCCGAGTTCAACCGGCTCGTCCTCGACTTCGTTCGATGAGTTGAACCGCAAAGACGCAGAGAGCGCAAAGGTCGCAGAGAGTCTATATGTATCCTTTGCGACCTTTGCGTTCTCTGCGTCTTTGCGGTTCACATTCCTGTGAGTACCCTGGAGCCATGAAGCTGCTCGATATGGTAGGGCAGACGCCGCTGGTAGAGTTGCGCGGTCTGCCGGTGAAACCGGATGTGCGTATCTTCGCCAAGCTCGAAGGGCAGAATCCGTCCGGATCGATCAAGGACCGGATCGTCCTGCGGATGCTGACCGAGGCGCGGCGCAGCGGTGCGCTGGCGCCGGGTATGGCGCTCGTCGAGGCGTCGACCGGCAATACCGGTATCGCCCTCGCGATGATCGGCCGGTCGCTCGGCCACCCGGTGCGGGTGTTTGTGCCGGAGAATGTCTTCCCGGAGATCGGCATTCTGCTGAAGGTATACGGCGCCGAGGTCGTTTGGACGCCGGCACTGGCGGGCGTGCGTGGGGCGATGGATGCCGCGCGTCGCCACGCTGCCGAGACACCGAACTGCTACATGCCCGATCAGTTCGCCAGCGAGCACAACTGCCGCGCCCACTACGAGACGACCGGCGCCGAGATCCTCGCCGATCTGCCGGCGGTGGATGTGCTCGTCGCCGGGCTTGGCACCGGCGGCACGATCATGGGCGCCGGCCGTCGATTGAAAGAGGCGCGGCCCGGCGTGAAACTGGTTGGCGTCGAGCCACACCCCGGCAGTCAGGTCCAGGGTCTGCATAGTCTGGACGACGGCTACATCCCGCCGATCCTCGACCTCGACATGCTCGACGGCAAGATCTTGATCCGGACACCGCTCGCCTTCAAGCACGCCGTCGATCTCATGCGACGGCAGGGGATCTTCCCCGGCCTCTCCTCCGGTGCGGTCCTCTACGGCGCCCTTACGTTTGCCCGCCGGATGACCCACGGCACGATCGTCTGTATCTTCGCCGACTCCGGCTGGAAGTACTACGGCACCGAAATCTGGGAGGCACCCCGCCACGACCCCACTGACGACGATGCCGCCGAACAGGTGATCTGGTGGTGAGTTGGGAATACCTAACCCGGTTCGCTACGCTCACAGCGCCCCCTTCCCTCGCAGGGAAGGGGGAGTCCGCTCCAGCGAGGGGTGACTGCGAGTCGGTGGTATCGCCAGACGAAATACAGGCATCCTCGACTGAGTGAGTCTCCCCCTTCCCTGCGAGGGAAGGGGGCGCTGTGAGCGTAGCGAACCGGGTTAGGTATGAAGCTCGCCTTCGGCGCCGACGAGAGAACCCACCTGACCGAATGCCTGGCTCTCCACCGACCCCGATGGCAGTGAAACCGGCAACATCGAAAAGGTGCGCAGCATGGGTACAGCGAGAGGTCCACTGTAAGCGAACCCCTCCCCCGGCCCCTCCCCCCGCTGACGCGCGGAGAGGGGCCGGGGGAGGGGTCCGTCACCGCGCCCGATACGCCGGCGTCCGCTTCTCGGCAAACGCCTTCGGCCCCTCGACTGCATCATCGGTGAGCAACATCTGGCCGAACAGTTCGAGTTCGAGTTGCAGGCCGTCATCGAGGGAGCCGTCCAATCCTTGCAGGACCGCCTGCTTTGCGGCGCGGAGGGCGAGCGGACCGTTCTGCAGGAGTGCATTGGCCAACTCCCGCGCGGCCGGGAGCAGTTGATCCGGCTCCGCGATCTGGTTGATCAGGCCGATCCGGAGCGCCTCGTCCGCGTCGATCTGCTTGCCCGTCAGGATCAACTCCATCGCCGTGGCCGCCGGGATCAGCCGGGGTAGGCGCTGCGTGCCGCCGCCGCCAGGGATGATCGCCCAGTGCACTTCGGGCAGACCGAAGCGGGCGCGGGGAACGGCGATGCGCAGGTCGCAGGCGAGCGCGATCTCCAGGCCGCCGGCGAGGGCAAAGCCGTTGATCGCGGCGATGCAGGGCTTCCAGGTCGCGAACCCGCGCGTGTTGCCGCCGAAGTTGAACTCGGTCAGCGTGCCCGCCCGCGCCTGGGCGCCCGCATCCGGAATCAGGTCGATCAGGTCTGCGCCGGCGCAGAAGGCGCGGTCGCCCGCACCGGTGAGGATGCCCACCCAGGCGTCGGCGTCGGCATCGAAGCGCCGCCAGGTTTCCGCCAACTGCGCGTTCATCTCGCGGTCGATCGCGTTCAACGCGTCGGGCCGGTCGAGCGTGATCGTGGCGATGTGGCCGTCGAGGTCATATCGGACGGGCATAGTCTTCTCCTCCACGTCCCGGCGGGCTGCCAGCCATGGCCCTTGCCAGGGTCAGCCGCCGGCTTGTCATCCTGAGCAGAGCGAAGGATCTCGGACGTAGTCTCACCGCCGAGATCCTTCGCTCTGCTCAGGATGACAGGGCGCGCGGATGGGGAACAAGGCCGCTTCAGTCCGCATACGTTCGCTCATACGCCAGCCGGCGCAGCGCCTCCAGATAGCCGGTGCGGTCAAGCTTGGGTTGGAATTCCGCCGTGACCCGATTCGCTTCGGCAGCGCCGTCCGCGAGCAGGTCGATCGTCGTCATCGCCATCGCCTTCGCCGCGTTGAGGACGACATTGTCGAAATCGACGATGCGGAAGTCGGCGCCGTGGCCGGTTCCCGTGGCGCCGCCGGCGTGTGGATGAAGCATCGGCATGATCTGTGAGAGGTCGCCGGCGTCGGTCGAGCCGGTGCGGTGTCCCGTATCGCAGACCTCATCCGCGCCGACGAGCGCGGCGGCGTTCTGGCGGAACAACGCGACAAGGTTCGTATCCTGCTCCATCGGCAGGTAGCCGGGGACAGTCGTGATCTCGACGGTCGCGCCCATCGTGATCGCGCCGCCACGCAGGGCGCGGTCCACCTTCATATTCGCGTCCTCGATCGCTTCCAGCGTCCGGCCGCGGACGAAGGTCTCCATCCGCACGTCCGCCGGAATGATGCTGACGGAGCGGCCGCCCTCGCTGATGATCGGGTGGACGCGTACGGTGTCGGTATCTTTGAACGTCTCCCGTTGCGCGTCGATGCCGGCGAGCGCGAGCATCGCCGCCCGCAGCGCGTTGATGCCCCGATGCGGGGCGCCGCCGGCGTGGGCCGCCCGGCCGAGAAAGCGCGCCTGCTTGATGATCGCGCCGTTGTTCGACGAGCTGATCTGAAAGCGTCCTTCCGGGGTGGCGGAGGCGTGCACCATCATCGCCATGTCGACGTCGTCGAAGGCTCCGATCCGCACCAGTTCCGCCTTGCCGACGATGAACTCGATCTCCCCCGCCGCCCGCAGTCCGAGCCGGTGGCCGATCTCGATGCACTCCTCCGCCGGTACGGCAAAGGGCACGATCCGGCCGGAAAGCGCCGGCAACACTTCCGCCGCCATCAGCCCGATCGTCGCACCCAGCATCGAGCCGATCTGACCGTTGTGTCCGCAGGCGTGTGCCGTCCGCCGCTCCGGGTGCGCGTCGAGGTGGTCCGGCACGATCAGCGCGTCGAGCTCGCCCATGATGCAGACGCTCGGGCCAGGGGCGCCGCCATCGAGCCGCGCCTTGACGCCGGTCAGCCCCAGCCCGGATTGATACGGTAGGCCGAGCCGATCGAAGGCGTCCATGACGACACGGGCGGTGCGCTGCTCGCGGAAGCCCGTCTCCGGCTCGCGGTAGATATCCTCGACGATGTCAAGGATCATCTCCCGATGTTGGTCGATCCGCTGACACGCCGCTGCCTTGAGCGCCGCTCGATCGGACATGATCGCGCCTCCCGCCGTTCATCTTCGCCTGTCGATCATCGCCACCGGCCGATTGAGGGTCAACGCCGGTTAGGATCGTGGCCGCAGGATCATGTAGGTGACGCGGCCCTTGGCGGCGAGGTTGCCGGCCTCGTCGCGCACCTCTGCCTCGCCGAAGGCGATCGTGCCGCCGCGCCGGAGGATGCGGCCCTCGACGATCGCCGCGCCGTCCCGCACCGCGCCGATGTAGCTGACGTTGGCGTCGAGGCTGGCCTGACCCGTACCGCCCGCCGCCGCCTCGTGCAGCGTCGCCAGGGCGCCGCCGACCGCCGCATCGACCAGCGCCGCGATCACGCCGCCATGCAACGGCGCGCCGTCGGCGTTGAGCAGATCCCCGCGCAGGGGCAGGCGCAGCCGCACCCACCCCGCACCGGCGTCAACGGCCTCGATGCCGAGCATTCGCCAGAAGTTGTTGCTCTGCGTCCGCTCTTGGATGCGCTGCAACAGGGCAGCATTGCTTTCATTAGTGGGCATTCTTCTTCTTTCTCATCCTGACCCGCTTGCTTCGATTCACGACGCCAATCAAATGATTGGCCCATATTAGCATCTCAAGTGCCGACACTGGATCATCGCGAAGATCGTGTTCATGAGCACGCGGATTCCTTATGCCACGCATACATCCTGCCAGAATGAAACTATATCCGGCTTGTTCATTTTTCTGTGATTCGCTTTTCATATCATTTATCTTCAGCGCAGGGTTCTGCTCGGAATAGGCTCTGAGCATCAGTGCCTGACCATCTTCATTCAATCCCGCCCTCTCTTTGACGAGATTGTTAACGAGCTTATACGCTTCCTCTACTGCCCTCACATAATACCCATCCCTGTAGAGATCCCTACTCACGCCCCGAAGTTCCGGCGACACGATCATGAAATCGTAGGCTGCAAGAGGATAACGCTGGAGCGTCTCATGACCATTCTCCAAGTTCTGGCTGGTGCCTCCAGTCCCCTGAAGTGAGGATTGCAGTCGCCTGACGGCCTCCAGAATTGAGTTCGCTCCGTACATCAGTTGTTCAAGACCCCGATTCTGGATTCAGGTTCAGGTGGCGCGCCATGCTCGAAAATATCTGATCGATTTGCTCGGCTGAGGCTGACGGATCGATATGGATCTGAACATCTACGTGGACCGATGGACTGAAGGCCGCCCGTGCCCTTACTCCCTTTGTACCTGTCGGCTGCCCGTTGCCGTTCAACACCGGCTGGACTTGCAACTCCTCTACGCCATCTGATCCTCGTTCCGAATCGACCCCGTCGGTCAGATCTTCAGCAGCCTGTTCCATCGAGATAAAGCGCTCACCGCCTGCCACATCCTTGATCAAGCCCAGAAAACGAGCATTTGCAACGAATACTTTGACAGCAAGTTTCCGATCGCCGGCTTCGACACCGATTTGGCTCGCTTCATCTTCCAGCAGGTCTACGGAAGGAACCCTCTTGCCCTTCAGTCGCTCATAAAGCTTCGCGAAAACCTCGATGCGTTCAACCGCGGCCTCAAACTGAAGCTGCCGAGTTTGACGCGTGATTGATCCTGGTGCCGCAAGGCGCACACCAAGGTCGGTCAAGCCCAAGTACTCAGCCTGATAGCCGCCGGTGGTCAGACCGTATCGCCCAGAGTTCGTCACCAATTGTCGACTCGGCCCACTATCCGGCGATCGCTTGAGCTTGTCGAAGACAAGGAGGCGGCGCATCTGATTGCCTGGTGCATTCTCTGCGATCGTTCTGGCGATGATGACCACTTCCTCAAAAGGGGCAGTCGGAAAGAGCTTCGGCGTTCCCCGTCTCGACGACTTTTGTAACTCTGCCTGCGGCAAGTCTGCGTTGGTTTCAGTCACGTCTTCATCACTCCTGACTTAACACGTGCTAGGTTTCTCGCATGTTATCAGGGTCCGCAGTGGTTGACCATGGTCTTCATCCTCGAACGCGGCAAGTTTAATCGCCGCGGTGACATAAGGAGAGGCAGAAGTCTCAAGACTTGGAGATCGGCTGGGATCAGTCCGACGGCAGTCCGCTCTTGTATTGGGCGCTCGGACGAATCTTGCTGTTCTTCGAGTCGATCAGGTTTCACTTCAAACGGCAGATATCAGTACGGAAGATACTCCCGGCCCAGCAATTCGCGGGCGATGATGATCTTCTGGATCTGGGCGGTACCATCGCCGATCTGCAGGCCGATCACGTCGCGCAGCCGCTGCTCGTGCGGCAGATCCTGCGAATAGCCGTACTGGCCGTGCAGCAGCAGGCACTCGTGAATGCAATCGACCGCCACCTTCGGCGCCCACCATTTTGCCATGGCCGCCTCGGTCGTGTGCGGCTGGTCCGCGTCGCGCAGCCAGAGGCCACGGTAGCAGAGCCAGCGTGCCGCTTCGACCAGGGTGGCGTGCTCGGCAATCGGAAACTGTACCCCTTCGAAACGGGCAAGCGGCTGCCCGAACGCCCGCCGCTCCTTGACGTACACGATCGTCTCGTCCAGCGAGGCGGCCGCGGCGCCGAGGCACATCAGGCCGATCAGGAAGCGGGAGAAATCGAAGCCGTTCATCACGCTGTAGAAGCCCTTGCCCTCCTCGCCGACCCGGTACTCCAGCGGGACGCGGACGCCGTCGAGATGGAGCGCGCCGCGGCCGACCGCCCGACTGCCCATGTCGCGGAAGGGGATACGCGTGACGCCGGACGACTCCATCGGCACGAGGAAGGCGGTGATGCCGCGGGCGCCGGCGGTTGGGTCGGTCTTGGCGAAGGTGACACAGGCATCGGCGGCCATCAGCAGCGAGATGCCGGACTTCTCGCCGTCAATCACGTATTCATCGCCGTCGCGGCGTGCCCGCGTCGCGATCTCCTTCGCGTCCGATCCCGCGCCCGGCTCCGATAATGCCAGTCCGAGCACGGCATCACCCCGCGCGAGCGGACGCAGCCACTCTTCGCGCACGCGGCCGGCGCTGTGTTGCCGTAGCACCTCCGCGACCAGCGCCGGCATCAGGACGCCGTAAGAGAGATTGAAGTCGCCGCGTCCGATCTCCTCGGCGGCGATGCCCGTGCTCACCGCGTCGAGCGCGCTGCCGCCGTATTCGACCGGCACCCGCGCGCCGGTGATCCCGAGTCCGCCCATCTTTTGCCAGAGCGCGCGCGGAAACTCGCCGCTGCGGTCCCACTCCGTGTAGCGCGGCGCGAGTTCCGCCGAGGCGAAATCACGCAGCACGGTGCGGAGCAGCGTCTGTTCCTCGGAGAAGGCAAAGTCCACCGCAACCACCTCGTGCCGCCAAGTATATGCCCGCATGCGGCTGTGTGGCCGCGATCTCCCTGCCGCATTATCGACGTGACGCCGCTCACCCGGCGCGGATCTATCACTCGGCAGCGAAGGCGCGGCAGGCGTAGAATGTCGGCGCGGCGGATGGTGTGGGGAGCACCGCGCCACGTCGCAACCGGCTTCGGACAGCCTCCGCCGTCGGAGCGCGATCGGAGCCACATCGACCGAAGCGGAGGAGGAACCGCAATGGCCTCAATCCAGACATTGCTGCAGGGCCACAGTGTGGCGACGAGTGAGGGGTCAATCGCCTATTGCGCCGTGACGCTCCTCCGTGGTGAGCGGATAACCCTTGTCGACGTCGGGCACGTCGGCCGTCGCGGCGTCCTGCTGGCGCAGCTGCAGGCGAACGGCCTCCGTCCCGAGGACATCGACCGGGTCGTGCTCACCCACGCCCATTGGGACCACTGTCACAACGTCGATTGCTTCCCCAACGCCGAGGTGGTGCTGCATGAGCACGAGCTGGAGTATACGCGGGCGCCGCACCCGGAGGACTGGGCGACGCCGATCTGGACACAGGACATCCTCGCCCGCGCCCGCATCGTCACCGTCCGCGATGGCGACGAGCTTGAAGCCGGCGTGCGGGTGCTGGCGACGCCGGGTCACAGTCGCGGCAGCATGACGCTGCTCGTCGATACAGCGGACGGTATTACCGGATTGGTCGGCGACGCCTTGCCGAACCGCGCCTCCGCCGGATTTCTGGCGCCGGGGCGGGTTTTCTGGGACGAGGCGGAGGGCCGCCGGAGCGCTCGCGCGATCGTCGACCGCTGCCGCACGATCTTCCCCGGTCACGACCGGCCGTTCCGGATCGCGAACGGTAGCTTCAGCTACATCGAGCCGGTCCACCTCCAGATCCTGCACGCGCCCCGCGATGAGGAGGGCCGCCTGCTGGCGAGCTTCGGCGACGTGTCGCCGGTCGATGGACCAATCATCGAGCGTTCGGCCCGCACGTCCGCCGAAACGAGGCCCGCGCATGGATGAGTCGCTTGTTCTGATCGAACGCCGGGGCGCCGTGGCATACGTCACGCTCAACCGGCCGGCGAAGCTGAATGTGCTCAACTCCGCATTGATCGCGGAGGCGACGCACGCGATCGCCGACCTGGAAGCAGAACAAGCCCCCCGCGTGATCGTGGTGCGGGGTGCCGGCAGGTCGTTCGTCGCCGGCGCCGATGTGCGAGAGATGCGCGACCTGAGCGCATCCAGCGCCCGCGAGTTCATCACCCGGTTGCACGGGTTCTTGGCGATGATCGGCAGCAGTTCGGCGGTCGTGATCGCGGCGGTGCACGGTCCGGCGCTCGGCGCGGGCTGCGAGTTGGTCGCCGCCTGCGACCTGCGAATCGCGTCTCACTCGGCGACCTTTGGCATGCCCGAGGTGCGGGTCGGTATGCCCTCCGTGATCGAGGCCGCCTTCCTCGTGCCGCTGATCGGCCTCGGTCGGGCACAGCACCTCGTCTATACCGGCGATGTGATCTCGGCGGAGGTGGCGCTGCAATGGGGACTGGTGAACCGTGTCGTGCCGGACGCGGACCTCGAGCGCGCGGCCGATGAGCTGGCGGAGCGGATCGCCGGATTCGCTCCGACGGCGATCCGCCTGCAGAAGTCACTCGTCCGCCGCTGGTTCTACACCGATGCGATGGACCTGGCCGTCAAGCTCGGCATCGACCACTATGCCCAGGCCTTCGAATCCGACGAGCCGCGCCAGGCGATCGACGCGTTTCTCGAGAAGCGGGAGGCTCATTTCCCGTTTGCAGAATAGCCGCGGGATATAGCAACGGCTATCCTGCTATAGCTTACCCCTATGTGAATACCGGTGTGGATTAGGCGCACATAGCCAAGGTTGCGATGGTGGATTGCCGTCTCCTCAAAGACCTCAGCGTCTCTGTAGTTCAACCCGTGTCTAGTGCGCGAGGTGCGCGACGGTGACACCCTCGCCGCCATCGTTCAGGTCGGCGGTTTCGAAGGATGCGACGAGTGGGTTGCGGGCGAGTTGCTCCTGGACCACCCGCCGCAGCGTGCCGGTGCCCTTGCCGTGGATAATGCGCACGAACGGCAGGCCGGCGCGGAAGGCGTTCTCGACGAAATCCTCCACCACCGGCAGGGCTTCCTCCACACGCTGGCCGCGGACCTCGATCGAGATACCGGTCGGTGTGGCCGGCGCCTGCGTCACGCGGACCTGCACCGACGCGCCCTGCGGGTGGGGCCGCACGATCCGCGCGATCTGTGCCGCCTTGACCCGCGTCCGCAGCGCGCCGAACTGGACATCCAATTCGCCCCGCGCGTCCGGCCGGCTCAGCGCCTCGCCCGGCTGCGCCAGTCCGCGCAGCCAGACCTGGTCGCCCGGCTGGAGGTCGTCAACGGCCGGCCCCGGCTCGGCGCGCCGGCGGCTGCGTCGCGGCCGGAGCCGCTTCAATTGCGCCTCCGCTTCCGCGATTGCTTCCGCTGCTTCCGCGACCGGCTCCGGTGTTGGTGCAGGTGCGGCGGTCGGTGTGGAACGCAGGCGTCGGTTCGCCTCACGCAGCCGCTCGCGGGTGAGGTCGAGCTCGTCCTCCAAGTCAGCGCGCGCCTGGGCGAGCATCTCCTCGCGGCTCTCTTCGACTTCGTCGAGGCGACGGGCGAGCTGCGCGCGGATCTCCTCCGCCTCGCGTGAGGCGGCACGGTCCCGCTGCGCGGCGGCGGCGGCGGCATCGCGCTCGCGCTGCAGTTCCTCCAACAGCCGTTCCACCTCGCGCTGCTCCGGCGCGATCTGGTGTTGCGCCCGCTCGATCACGGCCGGCGGCATCCCCAGTCGGCGGGCGATCGCGATCGCGTTGCTGCGGCCGGGCGTGCCGATCGACAGCCGGTAGGTCGGGGCGAACGTCACCGGGTCGAACTCGACGCTGGCGTTGGTCACGCCGGGCGTGCTGTGGGCGAACAGCTTCAGCTCGCCGTGATGCGTCGTCGCGATCACGCTGGCGCCGCGCTCCTGCAGATCCTCGACGATGCCGCGGGCCAGCGCCGCTCCTTCGGTCGGGTCGGTGCCGGCGCCCAGCTCGTCCAGCAGGACGAGGCTCTTCGGTCCCGCTTCGTCGAGGATGTTGATGATCGTGCGCATGTGCGAGCTAAATGTGGAGAGCGACTGTTCGATGCTCTGCTCGTCGCCGATATCGGCGTGGACCGACTGGTAGACGGGAATCCGAGTTCCCGGACGTGCCGGCACCGGCATGCCGGAGAGCGCCATCAGTGTCAGCAGGCCCGCCGTCTTCAGCGCGACGGTCTTGCCGCCGGTGTTCGGACCGGTGATCAGTAACACCGCGAAGGCGCCGCCCACCCGCAGAGAGACGGGCACGACGTCGCCGCGCAGCAGCGGGTGCCGCGCATCTTCGAGCACCAGCTCCGCCGGCGCCGGAACCAGCCACGGCTGCGCGTCGCCGTCGTAGGGCAGTTCATCCGCCTCGAGTGCGTCGCCGAGCCGGGCGCGGGCGAGGCAGAGGTCGATCTCGGCCAGCGCCTCGATGTCGGTGCGGATCGTGGCGGCGTGGCGGCCGACCTGGTCGCTGAGCGTGCGGAGGATGCGCTCGACCTCGCGCTGCTCGTCGATCTGCAGCTCCCGCCAGCGGTTGCCGAGGTCGACCGCCCCGAGCGGTTCGACGAAGACGGTGGCGCCGCTCGACGATGTGTCGTGGACCACGCCGCGGAACTGCCCGCGGAAGTCGGCCTTCACCGGGATCACGTAGCGGCCGTCGCGCAGCGTGACCAGCGCCTCCTGGGCGACGCCCCGCGCGACCGCTCCCGCCAGCAGGTCGTTCATCTTGGCCGTCAGCCGGTCGTGGGCGATGCGCACCTCGCGCCGGAGCTGGGCGAGCAGCGGCGTCGCCGAATCGAGCACCTCACCGCGGGCGCTGATCGCGCGGTCGAGCTCGGTGATCAGCGGCCCGACCTCATCCATCCGCTTGGCGACATCGGCCAGCAGCGGCACGATCGGCGACAGCCGGGTGATGTTCCCGCGTAGGCTGCGGACGGCGGCGAGCGTGCCGCGTACGTCGAGCAGTTCGGACGGATCGAGGACGCCGCCGAGCGCGGCCCGATCGACGGCATCGCGGATGTCGCGGGCGCCGCCGATGCTCATATTGGTTCGGTTCCGCAGCAGCCGGCGGGCTTCGGCGGTCATCCGCTGGCGGCGCACCGCCTCGTCGAGGCCGGCCGCCGGCCGCAACGCCAGCGCCAGCTCCCGGCTCGGCGCAAACGCGGTCATCCCGGCCAGCCGGGCCAGTACCTTGTCAAATTCCAGTGTCTGCAGCGCCTTCTCATCCATCACCGTCCAGCATACCGGAGCACCGCCCCTGCCGGGAGTGCGGGGCTAACCGGGATCTTTGAACCGCAGAGACGCAGAGGGACGCAAAGGTTTATCGGTTGGCTTGAAGCGAAATGGGGATTCGCAGGAGCGAGCGGGAGTGATCTGACTACGCCCGACCACTGGCACACGACACTTGATCCTTTGCGTCCCTCTGCGCCTCTGCGGTTCAAAGACTGGTGAGTCAGATCGTCGGTCAGAGGGTTTGTTCGACGTAGCTCTCGCCGGTGCGGGTGATTACCCAGGCTTTCATGCCGTCTTTGCGGTCGCCTTCGACGAGGCGGCCGCGGCGGACGCAGGCGGCAATCACATCGGGGAAGTTCTGCGGTTTCTTCACACGGGCGCGGCTGTAGGCATCGGTCAGATCCTGGGTGGTGACGCCCGCACCGTTCTGCGTGTGGTAGGTGAAATAGGCGATCGCCACGACGCGATCGGGATGGGTGGTGACCTTCTTGGCGGCGAGGAACTCAGTGAGGTCCATGTCCAGCGGCGACGCGGCGAGGGCCGGTGTTGCCGCCGCCGTGGCGGGCGCCGCCCGGAGGAGATGTTCGAGCACGGTGCGGAAGGCGATCGATCGGAACGGCTCAGACTCTCCCTCACAGAGCCGGCGGGCACGCTGAATCGTGGCGCGGATCGTGTCATCGTCCACGGCGTTCACGCGGCGACATCCGGCGCCCACTGCCGCACATAGGCGCGGGCGTGGATCATAGCATAGTTTGGCACGATATAGCCCAATCCTATCTCCCGCTCGACAAGCCGCCCCTTCAACAACCGCTTCAGCGCCGGGCGCACCGAGCCGCCAGGGATACCGGTCGCCCGCTCGATCTCCTGGGGCGAGGCCGCCTCCGCCTCGATCGGCAGGTTCAGCGCCCGCATCGCCTTCCGCGCGACCAGATAGAGGAGCACGCGTGCCTCGTTCGGCACGTCTCCCCAGGCCGGCAATGGAATGATGCCACAGGTCGGACCATCGATGCGCAGGTAGGGCTTGAGAAAGGTGGCGACCAGCTCCCGATCGATGTCCCGCGCGTCCACCACCAGTTCTTCCAGCGCCGCCATCGTCTGCTCCTCCGTCGATCCGCCGAAACATCGTTCCGCCTACTCGAATAGTACGACCTCCGCTGGCGATGTCAAGATATATATGGTCAACGGCTATATGACATAGCTGAGTGGCTCACGCGACTGGCTGATCGTGGCCGGCGATATGTGGAAAGATGTGACGCGGGACCGCGGGACGCCGTCGTTGGTCGAACAGTATGATTACCATTAGTTAACGGACGGCGGCTTCAGCGTGCGCCGACCGTTCGCCGGGTGTGGATGCCGCCGCAAGGTCGCCAATGGGCGCGCCGATCAGCAGGACCGAGCAGCACCTTCCGCAGGTGGCACGACATAATGTCACGGATTGACACATAGAGATGTGGCTATGTGGGAACTACTGGGGGGATGTGGATGAACCGGCCGGGTCTCGACAGATCAGGGCCGCGGCGTGGGCTACCGTCGCGTCGTCCTCGGGCATCACGGTCCGTGGGTCGAAGTACAACTGGTCGCGCTCGATCCGGGCGACGATCGGCGGCGTCATCCGCCGCAGGGCTGCCGCGGCCGCCGTCGGACCGGCAAGGCGCACGGTCATGGCGCGGGTCGGCAGGCTCTCCTCCGGCAGGCTGCCGCCGCCGATCATCGAGCGCGCATCGACCACTGCCGCTGTCCCGCCTATCGCCTGCGCCCACCGTGCCGCCCGCTGTTCGATCTCGGCCAAGGGCGTCGCGATCATCCGCCAGATCGGCACCTCGCGCAGGGCCTCGCCGCGGGCATAGTGGCCGAGCGTGGCGGCGAGCGCAGCAATGCTCGCCTTGTCGAGGCGGACGGCGCGCGCCAGCGGGTGGCGGCGGACCGTGTCCACCAGATCGCGCCGTCCGACGATGATCCCCGCCTGCGGACCACCGAGCAGCTTGTCGCCGGAGAACATGGTCAGGTAGGCGCCGGCGGCGATGCTTTGCTGCACCGTTGGCTCCGGCGCAAGTCCGAAGCGGGTTGTGTCCAGCAGGGCGCCGCTGCCGATGTCGTCGAGCAATAACAATCCCCGCTTCCGCGCCAGGGTCGCCAGGTCGTGCGGCGCGGCCTCGTGTGTGAAGCCGATCACCCGGAAGTTGCTCGAATGAACGCGCAGCAGCGCCGCCGTCTCTGGTGTGATTGCGTCGACGTAGTCGCGGGCGTAGGTGCGGTTGGTTGTGCCGACCTCGACCAGCCGAGCGCCGCTCTGCCGTAGGACATCCGGGATGCGGAAGCCGCCGCCGATCTCGACCAGTTGACCCCGGGAGATGATTACCTCACGTCCCGCGCAGAGTGCCGAGAGCACCAGCAGGATGGCCGCCGCGTTGTTGTTGACCGCGAATCCCGCCTCGGCGCCGGTGACGCGCCGGAGCAGCGTCTCCAGGTGGCTGTGGCGCGAGCCGCGCGCGCCGCTGTCGAGGTCGAACTCCAGGTTCGAGTAACCCTGGCTGATCGACGCCATCGCCGCCCGTGCCGCCGCGGAGAGCGGCGCGCGGCCGAGATTGGTGTGAATGATCACGCCGGTCGCATTGATCACCGGCCGCAGCGACGGGCGTCCCAGGTCGCGGAGCCGGTCGCGGAGGCCGGCCTGTAGATCCGGCAGCGCCTGGCCTGCTGCAAGCAGGCGACGGGCGTCGGCCAGCGTCTCCCGCGTCAGCTCAGTCACGATCGCCGCATCCAATCCGCCGGCGTCGTCGAGCACCGCCGCCGCCAGCTGATCGACCGACGGCAGGGTACGAAATCTGCCCGGATCCGATTGTGATGCGTTTCTCAATTTCTTGACCATCCCACTCTCCTTACGTACCATGAGCCACATGAGAGTGGAAGGAGCACCCCTGTGAATTTGCGCATCCCCGGCCCGACGCCTTGCCCGCCTGAAGTGCTCGCGGCGATGTCCGCGCCGATGGTGGACCATCGCGGTCCGGAGATGGCCGATTTGATCAAGCGGGTCAGTCCCCGCTTGAAAACCGCGTTCAGTACCGACAATGAGGTGCTGATCCTGACGACCTCCGGCACCGGCGGCCTCGAGGCCGCGGTCGTGAACACGCTGTCGCCGGGCGACCACGTCCTGTCGGTGTCGATCGGTAACTTCGGCGAGCGGCTCGCGCAGATCGCGGCCACGTATGGCGCGCGCGTGACCAAGCTCGCATTTGACAACGGCCAGGCCGCCGACCCGCAGCGGGTCGCGGCAGCGCTCGAGGAAAACCCCGACGTCCGCGCCGTGCTGGTCACGCACAACGAAACTTCGACCGGCGTCACCAATCCGCTTCAGGCGATCGCGGAAGCGGTGCGTCCTTCCGGGGCGCTCTTGCTGGTTGATGCCGTCAGCAGTCTCACATCCATTCCCGTGCAGACCGACGCCTGGGGTCTGGATGTCGTCGTCAGCGGCTCGCAGAAGGGCTGGATGCTGCCGCCCGGTCTGGCCTTCGTCTCGGTCAGCCCGCGTGGCTGGGAGGCGTATCAGTCCTCGACCATGCCCCGCTTCTACTTCGACCTCGGCAAGCATCGCGACTCGGCGGCGAAGGGCCAAACCCCCTTTACCCCGGCCGTCTCGCTGTTCTTCGCGCTCGACGTCGCGCTCGATCTGCTCGAGGCGGAGGGGTGGGAGAGCATCTACGCCCGGCATCAGGTCTGCGGCGATCTCACCCGCAGCGGTGTCAAACGGCTCGGGCTTGAACTGCTGGCCGATGAGCAGTTTGCCTCCAACACGGTCACCGCTGTCAAGGCGCCAGCCGGGCTCGACGTGAGTCGGCTGCGCACGGTGCTGCGCGAGCAGTCCGGCGTCGTCGTCGGCGGTGGCCAGGCCGACCTCAGCGGCAAGATCTTCCGGATCGGCCATCTCGGCCTCGTCAACGAGGATGACATCGTGCAGACGATTTCCGCCCTTCAAGACGCACTGCCTCTGGCCGGATATACGCCCGTGGGCGCGGCAATCGGCAATCGGTAATCGGCAGTGGCGTCGTCACGTTGCAAGCCCAACACCAGTGCCCATTGCCGGCGAACGGAGTAAGCCCCATGCGACCGCGTGTCCTCGTTGCCGACCCCATCGCCCAGGATGGCATCGACGTGCTCGGCCGTCGCGCCGATGTCGATGTCCAGACCGGACTTTCCCGCGAGGCGCTGATCGAGCTGATCCCTGCCTATGACGCGCTCGTGGTCCGCAGCGAGACCAAGGTGACGGCCGAGGTGATCGAAGCCGGACGGCGCTTGCAGGCGATCGGCCGGGCCGGTGTCGGCGTCGACAACATCGATATCCCGGCAGCCACCCAGCGCGGCATCGTCGTCGTCAACGCGCCGACGGGCAATACGATTTCGGCGGCGGAACACACGATCGGCCTGATGCTCGCCCTCGCCCGCCACATCCCGCAGGCCGATGCCTCGGTGCACGCGCATGAGTGGAAGCGTTCGAAATTCGTCGGCGTCGAGGTCCGCAACAAGACGCTCGGCGTGATCGGGCTGGGCCAGGTCGGCAGCGAGGTCGCCCGTCGCGCGCGCGGCCTGGAGATGCACGTGGTCGGCGTCGATCCGTTCGTGCCGGAGGAGCGCGCCCGTTCGCTTGGCGTCGAGCTGGTCGAGATGGATGATCTGCTCGCCCGTGCCGACTTCATCGCCGTGCACACCACACTCACCAAAGGCACGCGCGGTCTGATCGGCCCGGATGAGATTGCGAAGATGAAGCCGAGTGTACGGCTGATCAATACCGCCCGCGGCGGCATCATCGAGGAGGCGCCGCTGATCGCGGCCGTGCGGAGCGGCCGGATCGCGGGTGCGGCGATCGATGTCTTCACCGAGGAGCCGCTGAAGGATTTTGCGATCGCCGAAACGCCGGGCATCATCGTCACACCGCACCTCGGCGCCTCCACTGCCGAGGCACAGGAGCGGGTTGCCGTCGATGTGGCCGAGCAGATCCTCTGCATCCTCGGCGGTGAACCGGCGGCCTACGCGGTCAATGCGCCGATGGTGGCGCCGGAGACGATGACGGTCGTCGCACCGTTCCTACCGGCCGGCGAGATTTGCGGCTCGCTCGCGACGCAGCTCAGTGAAGGACAGTTGCGCGATGTCGAGATCGTCTACAACGGCGAACTGGCGCTGCACGACACCGGCGTCCTCCGTGCCGCCGTGATCCGTGGTCTGCTGCGGCCGGTCTCCGAAGAGCACGTCACGATCGTCAACGCGAACCTCGTCGCCGAGAGTCGCGGCCTGCGGATCGTCGAGCAGAAGGACCCGGAGGAGGCGGAGGGGCTGACCAATCTGATCACGGTTCGGGTCCGCACCGCCGCTGGTCCCACGACCGTCGCCGCGACGGTCGAGCACGGCGTCCCCTACGTCGTGCAGGTGAACGAGCTTCGCGTCGACCTCTCGCCGTCGGCCGGGTATCTGCTCTTCTGCGACAACCAGGACCGTCCCGGCATGATCGGCGCGGTCGGCATGAAGATGAAGGACTTCGACATCAACATCTCGTCGATGAAGGTCGGCCGTCAGCAGGCGCGGGGCCGCGCGCTGATGGTGCTCGAGCTCGACGAAGCGCCGACCGAAGCGCAGATCAAAGAGATCGAAGCGATCCCGAACATCTTCTCGGCACGGCTCGTTCGGTTGTAGACGCTCCATTGCTGCACGCTGGTGAGTAGCTTTGCCCTGGGAGCGCGGGCTTCCAGCCCGCCAGATGCTACGGTGCAGATGCGGGCTGGAAGCCCGCGCTCCCAGGACAGCGGTCATTCGACCGTGATCTCACCATTTGAGGAGCGGACCGGCAATCCTGCCTGGCCGTTCCCGAACGCGCCCGTGAGCGTGTCGTCGTCCATCTCTTCGGCCAGCACCGGCCATCTGCTCGTCACCGATGCATTGCTGGTGTCGAGGTCGAGGGTGACATTGGGCGTCCCCGTGAGGCGCACATCCACGCCACCGTTCGTCGTTTGAAGTTTGGCCTGAGCCTCGCCGGTGAGGGGGCCTTCGAAGCTGATCCGCCCGTTCGTGCTCTTCGCGTCGATCGTGCCTTGTGCGTCGGACAGCCGCAGTGCCAGCCGGCCGTTGGTCGTGTTCAACCGAGTGGAGGTTCCAGCGGGGACAGCGCCATCGAAGGTGATGCGGCCGTTGGTTGTCGTCGCGTTGATATTGCCCTGGGCATCATCCAGCCGGATTGCCCCATTGGTCGTGCGAAGGGTGGCATCGTTGTGCAATCCGTCCATCACAACGTCGCCGTTCTTCGCATGAACCTCGACGATTGTCCCAGCCGGCGCCGTGATCGTGACGTCCGCAGAGCGTCGCCAGGACGGGAGGAATGAAAATCGGCCACCTTCGCGGCTCTCGATCCGGATCGTGTCGCCGTCCTGATGTGACTGATAGTCGATGCGCCGTTCATCGCGGAGGCGCGCCTCGACCGAAACGCTCTCCGTGGCGCCGGCCTGAATGGTCACATCGCCATCGACGTCGGCATCCACAACCAACCGCGGTGTTGCCCCGACGATGAAGTGGTCTTCGATGGTTTGGGATCCCGTGCTGATGATGCCACTGACCAACACGATCGAAAGCGCGAGACCCGCCAAGGCGGTTCCGGCGGTGATGACGACAGCGACGGGCGACCATCGTCGCGCCCTTGTTTGGGAACTGCGTGAGTTGCGAAGGGTCATATCTGCCATCGCGCGTGACTCCCGTGGGATGTGGCAGGTAGCCTCGCGGCTGCTACCGTGGCCATCCTAGCATCGGGTCGCGAGGTTCCCTACCCGGCCGTCCTGACCGGCGCTGGTAGGGCTATCCCCCACTCGCTGTCTCCGACGGCGTACATCTGGTACGACGCGGCCAACCTGCCTGAATGCGATACTTGCGTGGGATGCCGTCATGACAAAGTTGCTCGAGCGTGCAATTGCAGCGATCGCCCTTTCCGATTCCCATCTCGCGGCACTGGCCCGCGAAGCGCGGGTAGGGCATCGTCGTGGTAAAACGTTGCCTCTCAACCCGGATGTCGAAGGCCTGAAGTGAGCGCAGCACTGTCCCTCATGTCGACAGAGGCGGGTCACTGACCCGCCTCTGTCGACATCGCACTCCTTGGCCGTCAGAGCTTGCCACTATTCGTACCGAAGCGCCTCCGCAATCGGGATGCGGGCGGCGCCGCGGCTCGGCCACCAGGTGAGCAGCAGCGAGAAGGCGAAGGCGACGATGATGAACAGGGTCACCTCAGTCCAGGGGATGAAGAAGTCGAAGCCGCGCGCCTCGGCGGTGAAGTCGGCGGACGTCATCAGGTTGCGGGCGAGGATGGCAGCGCCGACGACGCCGGAGAGGATGCCCATCAGCGCGATGAAGCTCGATTCCAAGAGGAAGGTGAGCGCCACTGTCCCCCGCTGATAGCCGATCGCCCGCAACATCCCAATCTGCTGGCGCCGCTCCACCACCGAGCGAAAGGCGATCACGCCCAGCGCGGCGATGCCGACGAACAAGCCCAGTGCCAGATAGGCCTGGAGGATGCGGCTGAAGCCGCGTGCCTGCGCCTGCTGATCGTCGATCACCGTCTGGACGGAGAATGCCTCGACGCCGCTGGTGAGCATCGCCGCTTTGATCCCTTTGGCGACTATCTCGGAGTCATTGCCGGATGCAAGGCGCAGATAGTTCACACGATAATCCGGCTCGCCGAACACGCCTGAGAAGGTATCCTCGCTTGTGTACATGCCGAACATGACCTGTCCCGGAATCGTGGCGGGGAGGATTCCGATCACGGTGACGCTCGACGACTCGCCGGTAACGGGGTCGCGGACTTCGACCTGGAACGGCTCGAACTCTGTCTGGCCCGCCGAGATACCTTCCACGCGGAAGTCGCTCGCGGCCTGGGGGCCGAAGCCGCCCTCGGAGAGCACCGAGCCATCGACGATCGCCAGTCCCGGTTGCGTGCGGACGGCGTCGTAGACGGCACGGTCGTCGGCGTAGCCGGCCGCCCGCTGGTCGAGGGTGGCGTCGAGTTCGGTGAAGAAGGCAGCATCCCCCGCCCGCACCGGATAGCCGGTCCATTCCTCGCCCTGCCCGGACTGACGCACCTCGCTGGTCAGATCGACACCGGTGGCACGGCCGTGGGTTGTGATCGAGGAGGTGTCGAGGCTGCCCTCTGCCTCGAGGGCGGCGATCAGGTCCGGCACCGGGTTGTTGCGGTTGGCGGTGGCGATCACGTCCCAGCCGCCGCGGGCGTCATCGGAGGCGAAGACGGCGGTGAAGTTGGCGTTGAGGGTGCTCATCATCATCAGCGAGAAGACGATCAGCGAGAACATGGCGATCGTCATGCCGGTGCGGAAGCGGTTGGCGAGCGGATAGGCGACGCCCATCTTCAGCGCCGGGCCGAAGCGGGGGAAGCGGGCGGCCGCGGCCGCAAGTACCGCCATGGCCGCGATCAGACCGGCGAGCAGATAGCAGAGTTGGCCGAGGCCGTTCGCCGCCTCGCCGAGCGCCAGGCCGGCGAGGACCGATGCGGCCGCGAGCAGCCCGAGCAGCGCCGGGGTGAGATAGGCGCGACCGGTCCCGTCCGAACCACGGAAGAGGGAGGTCAGTAGCCGCGCGTTGAAGACGATCACGAGCGTCGAACCGATCACGATCATGATCCCGGAGAGGACAAACATCTCGAAGGCGCCTTTGAGTTCCGCGCCCAGGAGCAGCTTGGCCCAGTCGATCGGCAGCAGCCACAGGAGGACGAGATAGATGCCGACGAGGGTCCAGGTTGGCCGGATCGGCGCGCGGAACCGACGGGCCAGCGTCGCCGCCGATAGCGGCAGCAGGGACGCACCCAGGAAGAACAGCGCCTGCGACTCCACCGGGACGGCGAGTAGAATCGCGGCGATCCCGGCGCACAGACCAAGCGGTCCCCAGACCCAGGCGCTGGGTAGGCCGAAACCCTTATGCAGCATCCAATAAAGGCCGAGTGGCGGGACCACCAGCGCCGGCACGCCGAGTGCCACCCACAGCCAGCGGGTGCGGCGGCGGCTCTCGTGGGGCGCCGCGTCGTCGGTGCCGCGGATCGCGGCGACGATGTTCAGCCGGCTGACGCGCAGCGAGGAGACCACGACCGTGAGGAATGTGATCACCGTGCCCAGGCAGTAGCTGATGATCAGCGAACGGGGTGTAACGTGTGCCGTGATGGCGGAGGCGCTATCGCCGAGCATCGGCTGAGCACCGGTGACGAGCAGGTAGGCGGCGCCGACGCCGAGGGCGGCGCCGATCGCACCGGCGATCAGGTTATAGGCCATCCCCTCGGCGACGAAAGACTGGACGAGATTGGTGCGGGTGGCGCCGATCGCGCGGGCCATGCCCATCTCTGTCTTTCGCTCGGCGGCCAGCATCACGAAAATCATGAAGATCAGCATGACGCCCGCCGCGATCGAGAAGAGGCCGAGCACCAGGAAAAACGAGGTGAAGAGATTGCCGGATGCTTCGGCCTGCTCGACGCGATCCTGCTTCAGCGTCTCGACGGTAACGCCGAGGCTGCCGCTGTCGAAGATCGCCGGGGCGCCGTCGGCGGTGAAGAACTCCTCCAACCGCGCCGCCGCCGCATCCGAGCGTCCGACGCTGTCACGAACATCACCCTCGAGGGCAACCGTGACGGCGTTGACTTCGCCGGCCCGGCCGAAGATCTGCTGCGCGACCGGCAACACGACCGCCAGGCCGCCGGCATCGTCCGGGTTGCCGGCGTTGATCACGCCGCTGGCAACCTCGTTCTCGACGATGCCGGCAACCCGGAGATTCCAGGTCGTGTCGTTCACATAGAGGGTGAGGGTGTCGCCCGTGCGGACATTCAGCCGGTTCGCTGTCTCCCTGCTGATCAGGGCCTCATCGTCTGCGAGTGCGGTGAGATCGGCGCGGCCGCCATCGAGCAGGCGGAGGCCACCCAGCGATGGTAACCGCTCTCGGTCGATGCCGGCCACGGTCACGGCTGATTCGGCGAGGCGGGTCCGCGGATTGAGCACCGGCGCCCGCTCGAAGAGGTACGGCAGGAACCCCTCGATGTCGGGATCGCCGGCGAGTGCTGCCTCCAGCTCCGGCACGACCTGCTCGTCGATGTAGCGCTGCGAGGCGATCGCGCGCGGACCGCCGGCGTCGCCGTCGAAGTCGAGCACGAGGTCGTTGCGCTGGAGTGAGTCGTAGGTCGACGAGGTGATCGAGTAGTCGAGCGAGTCACCGGTGCTGAAGGCGGCAGTGATGATCAGGGTGGAGAGCATCAGGCCGACCACGACGAGGCCGGTCTGCGCGCCGCGCCGGGGAATGTTGCGCAGTCCCATCCGAAACATGATCCGGTTGGTCATCCAGATTCCGGCCACGGACGCCAGGCACACGCCGAAGAGCAGTATGAGCGCCCACATGATTGTCGTCATCGGAATACCGAACAGGCTATCCATTGCCGTTCCGTCCTTTCTCCTCGCCCGCAATCTGGCCGTCGCGCATGTGGATGATGCGATGGCAACGGGCGCCGATGCCGGGGTCGTGGGTGACGATCACGAACGTCTGCTGGTGCGTGCGATTGAGCGTCTCCAGCAGCGTCATGATCTCGTCGGCGGTGGTCGAATCGAGGTCGCCGGTCGGCTCATCCGCCCAGACGATCGCCGGGTCGTTCACCAATGCCCGCGCGATCGTCACCCGCTGGCGCTGGCCACCCGAGAGCTGCGCCGGTCGGTGGGACGCCCAGTCCCCTAAGCCCACCTGCTGCAGCGCCGTCAGCGCCCGCTGCCGCGCCGCCTTGCCGGCAATCCCCGACACGACCAGCGGCAACTCGACGTTCTCGACCGCGCTGAGCACCGGCAACAGGTTGTAGAACTGGAAGACGAAGCCCATGTTCCGGGCGCGATACGTCGTCTTGGCATTGTCGTTGAGCGTGTTGATGTCGGTCCCGTCGATCAGGATCGTGCCGGCGTCGATCGTATCCAGACCGCTGAGGCAGTTGAGCAGGGTGGTCTTGCCGCAGCCGGACGGGCCCATGATCGCCACCATCTCGCCCCGCGGCACCTCCAGCGACACCCCGCGAAGAGCCTGGACCTTGATATCACCGGTGTCATAGGTCTTCACCACATCGCGCATGGCGATGATCGGCTCGGTTGTGGCGTCGCGGGTGCGGGGTTCATCGGCTATTCGTGCAATCGCCATCGGTATCCATCCTTCGTGTGTGAGTGATGCGGAACGTTGTCGATAGCGGGCCGAGGCGAATCGTCAGCCGCACATTCGCCCCGGCCGCATTCAGGCGTCCGCGAACCTGTGATCGTTACTGCAGTTGATCCAACCGTTCGCGGTACTCTTCGGTGCTGATCTCACCGCGGGCGTAGCGCTCGGCGAGCACATCGGCGGCGCGTTCGGTGGCAGTGCGCGGTTGCTGCCGGAAGGTGCGGGTGACGAACCAGACCGCGACCGCCGTGACGCCGACCCAGAAGGCCAACATCAGCGGTCCAAACAGCCACCACCAGCCGCCGTCGCGTCCCCAGCCGTCGCCGTGGGTGAGCAGCCAGGTCAGTCCATACGCGATATCCATTGCCCTTCTCCATTCCCTACCCGGTGCCCGTCGCATCGACTGATCGACGAACCCGGGTGCTGTTTCTGGCGGGAGCAAACCCATCGGCCGTCCGGACCGTGCGGCTGTGCTCCCTGAAGTCCAGTCTCGGGGGCAGGTGTCGCCCGGCCGTCATGCGCCTGTCGCAGGACTGTCGCGGGATCGGCGGAGGATTGTCGCGGCCGGAGCGATGCCATTGCGAACGCCGACGTGAGGACGTTAGATGGAGATATGAAGGCGGTATCAAACATTCTGCTGGTCGAAGACGAAGTTGAATTGGCGCGACTGATCGCGCGCGAACTGGAGGCAGCGGGCTACCGCGTGCTGCATGCGGTCGATGGCATCGCCGCGCTGCGGTTCTTCGAGCAGGAGGCGCCGGACCTCGTGATCCTGGACTGGATGCTGCCGGGGATGGATGGACTGGAGGTCTTGCGCCGTCTCCGGCAGACCGCATCGACCCCGGTGTTGATGCTCACAGCCCGCGCTGAGGAGGTTGACCGCGTCGTTGGTCTTGAAGTCGGCGCCGACGATTACCTGACCAAGCCGTTCGGTACGCGCGAGTTGATCGCCCGCGTGCGGGCGCTGCTCCGCCGCCATGAGCGGCTGCAGGAGCAACTGGCGGCGGACCGCACCGAGGGAACGGCGGCGCTCCGCTTTGGCCCGCTCGAACTGGACCCGACGGCCCACCTCGCCCGGATGGACGGCGAGCCGCTGGACCTGACGCGGACGGAATTCAGCCTACTCCACTTGTTGTTGCGCAATCGAGGGCGGGCGTTCAGCCGCGCCTACCTGCATGACGCCGTCTGGGGCGAGCCGTATATGGAGGGAGAACGCGCGGTCGATAACGTTGTCCTGCGGCTGCGGCGCAAGCTGGGGCCGCTCGGCGACCAGATCGAGACGGTCTGGGGGATCGGCTACCGCATCGCCGCGATGCCGTCCGGCCAGCCGTCCCACGTCAGCGATTCACCATGAGACGGGCATTCTCACGGCTGCGCTGGCAACTGACGCTCTCGCACCTGATCGCGATTGCCGTCACGCTCGTCTGCATGATCGCGGTGGCGCTGCTAATCGTGATGCTCGGCATCACGTTCCACAGCAACCCGCGGGCCGCTCCCGCGGCGGACGCGCGGTCTGTCGCCGAGGCCGTCGACGGCTTTCTGCCGGACGGCGATTCGGCGGCGCTGAACGGTGTCCTGCGCGCGCTGGCGAACGGGAACGTCGGTGTCGTTGCGGAGAGTGGCGGCCCACCCTGGGCGTCGGAGTGGACTGGTGCGACCCTCCAGAATACCGCCTACATCGCGGTGGTTGGTCCCGATGGCCGGCTGCTCGGTAGCTCCGATTCCGCCGGTGCCGCCCTCACGCCATCCGAGCGCGACGAGTGGAACACGTTGATCGCCGCCGTGCAGGGTGGCGAGCGCGACCTCAACGACCTGGTTCTGGTTCGCGAGGGTGATGGTCCGGCGGCGCTGGGCGCGTACCCGGTGATCGACGGCAGTGGGCAGACGGCCGCGACCGTGATCGTCGCCAAGACCGAGTTTTCGCCCGCCCAGAACGTGCTCAACCTCTGGTGGGCGGTGCTGATCTTCCTGGCGGCGACGGTCGGCGTGCTGGCGGTGGCGTCGATTTTCGCGGTGGCGTCGGCGGGCGTCGTTGCCTATCTGCTCTCGCGGCGGCTGGTGGCGCGGCTGGAACGGCTCGGCGCCGCTGTTGATTCGCTCGCCGCCGGCGACCTCTCTCGCCGTGTCGAAGCAGGTCCGGACGATGAGGTCGGGCAGCTTGGCCGTCAGTTCAACCGCATGGCTGCCGACCTCGAGCGGACGCTCCACGATCTTCAGGCCGAGCGCGATCGCGTCACGGGGTTACTCGAGGCGAGGCGGCAGCTTGTCGCCGGTGTCTCGCACGAATTGCGGACCCCGGTCGCCACGATCCGCGGCTACCTGGAATCGGCGGTGCAGCCGAACGGACGGCGTGTACCGGACGATCTGCGCGCCGATCTTGAAACGATGGAGCGGGAGGTCGTGCGCCTACAGAACCTGATCGAAGACCTCTTTACGCTCTCACGGACGGAGGTCGGGCGGCTGGCGCTGCGGGTGGAGCCGGTCGACGCGGGTGCGATCGTGTCCCGCTTGACGGAGACAGTGGCGCCGCTGGCATGGGGGCAACGCCGCGTTCAGGTCGTCGCCGAAGTTGTGCCGAACCTACCGGCAGCGAACGCGGACGGACAGCGACTGGAGCAGATCGTCAGCAACTTGCTCGGCAACGCCGTGCGACACACGCCGCCGGGCGGATTGGTCGCCGCGCTCGTCAGCGGTGAGCCGTCGGCCGTGCGGATCGAAATACGCGATACCGGCGAAGGAATCGTGCCGGAGGACCTGCCGTACATCTTCGAGCGCTACTATCGTGGGCGCAGCACCGAGCACGGCGGCGCCGGCCTGGGCCTCGCGCTGGTGAAGGAGCTGACCGCCGCCATGGGCGGCACCGTCGAGGCGGCCAGCGCGCCAGGCGAAGGAAGTTGCTTCACCGTGCGGCTCCCCATCGTATCTCAGAGATAACTCACCGGGCTATCGCTCGGAGACGACGAGACGATGGTGCGTCTTGCGGCCTTTTTGGAGCATCGCTTCGCCATCGCGGAAGTCGCGCTCATTGAGGACGCGATCGACGGCCGTGACTTCCTCGCCGTTGAGCCGGAGGCCGCGTTGGTCGATCAGTGTGCGCGCCCGGTTCTTCGACGCTTCGAAGCCGATCCGAACGACGAGATCCACGACGGGGATGCCGGCCGCAATTTCGGCGCCGGTCACCTCGGTTTTCGGCACGGCGCCCGTGGAGGCGACCTCGCCGCGGAAGATGGCGCGAGAGGTTTCCTCGGCCCGCACTGCTGCTTCATCGCCGTGTGTCAGCTTCGTCGCCTCGAACGCGAGCACTTCTTTGGCGCGACGCAGGTCGGCCCCCTCCAGCCGGCCGAGCGCTCGAACCTCGTTCATCGGCAGGAAGGTGTAGATGGCGAGGTACCGCTCGACATCGTCGTCTTCGGCGTTGATCCAGAACTGGTAGAACTCATAAGGTGAGGTCCGCGTCGGGTCGAGGTAGACGGCGTTGCCCTCCGATTTGCTCACCTTGCGTCCTGACGATGCGGTGACCAACGGTGCGACGAGACCGTATGCCTTGCCGCCCTCGATCCGCCGGATCAAGTCCGCGCCCGCGAGGATGTTCGCCCACTGGTCGGAGCCGCCTACCTGTAAGGTGCAGCCGTAGCGCCGGTACAGCTCCAGGTAGTCATACGCCTGGAGGAGGATGTAGCTGAACTCCAGGTAGCTGAATCCGGATTGCGACGCCAACCGCGTGCGCACGAACTCCAGGTCGAGCATCACGTTGATGCTGAAGTGCTTGCCCACGTCGCGCAGAAAATCGATGAAGCCGATCGAGCGCAGCCAGTCGGCGTTATTTACCATCTCGGCGCGGCCGTCACCGAACTCCAGGAATCGGCTAAGCTGACCCTTCTGTGCATTGAGGTTGGAGTCGACCTCCTCCACAGTCAGCAACGGTCGCGCCGAGGTCTTGTCGCCGGGGTCGCCGATCATGCCGGTGCCGCCGCCGACGAGCGCGATCGGCCGGTGTCCCGCCCGCTGCAGGTGTGCCAGCATCATGATCGTGACAAGGTTGCCGTGCGTCAGACTGCTGTCGGTGGGGTCGTAACCACAATAGGCGGTCAGGGGCTGCTCCAGCGCCGCCCGCAGCCCGGCCTCATCCGAGACCGGGGAGACAAACCCACGTTCCTTCAGCGTGTCAATGACGTTCGTCAGTCCTCGCCACCCATGTTGAGTCACCTACGTGTGGAGTTTAGCAAGTGGTGCGTTGGTGGGCAT
>JBFXAN010000012.1:0-66421 GCA_050184225.1 Dehalococcoidia bacterium
GGCTGGGGTCATCAACGTCAGGTACGGGGCCACGAACGCCCATTCTTCATCTGTAACATCGGTCGGATACGCTTTGCGGTTCGGCATGCCGCCATCGTATCTGGCGGAAGTTCATAACACGCTCTAGCGGCACGGTCCGGTCGTCGGACAAACCCGCGTGTTCACGCGATCGTCATTGTTTCCAGTTTGGGGGTCAGGCTCGGCCGCCGTGACCGCCGCCGTGGTCGTCAGTGTTCCGGCTGCGGCCGGCGTGACGGCCACCGTCACCTCCGTACTGGCGTTATCGGCCAGATTGCCGAGAGCACACGTCAGGGTTGTCGTTCCCTGACAGGTTCCTTGCCCGGCGGTCACTGTGCCAAGCGTCACCCCTGCCGGCAGGACCAGCGTCAGGGTCACGCCGGACGCGGCTCCGGGGCCGCCATTTCGCACCACGGCACGATAGGTCAGCGCCTGACCCACCCGCCCCCGCGTGGGCGAGGCTGTGAGCGTGACGCGAAGGTTGGCGCGGTCTGCGTTCACGGTTGTGACATCGCTCGCGCTGTTATTGCTCGTGTTGGTTTCGCCCGCGACCGCCACCACCGACGCCGTATTGGTCACCCTGGGAATCGCCGCGCTGCCCACACTCACGGTCAGGTTCACGCTGCTTGATGCCCCTGGATTAAGACGCTGCGATCTGATGCAGGTGACCGTCTGGCCCGCCGCCGAACACGTCCAACCGCCGCCATTTGCCGAGATGAAACCAATTCCCGCCGGCAGGATGTCCGTGACGGTCAGGGGGTCGGATGTGGCTTGGTCGCCGATATTGCGCACGGTCAGCCGGTACCGGTCGTTCCGGCCCACGGCAAAGTCGCCGGTGTGCGTCTTCGTCAGTTCCAGGTCCGGCGCCGTCGATTGCACTGTCGTCGGGTCACTGGCGCTATTGTTGCCGGGGTTGGTTTCATTCAGTACCGTGCCGACCGTGGCGGTATTCGTAACGCTGGGCGCGGCGGCGCCCGCCACGCTCACGGTGAGGGTGATCGTGGCCTGCGCGTTCACGGCCAGGTCGTTGCGCCGCGTGCAGGTGACGGCCTGCCCCGCCGCCGAGCAACTCCAACCACCGCCCCTGGCAGAGACGAAGCCGAGCCCGGCCGGCAGCGTGTCCGTCACCGTCACCGGCCCCTGCGCCCGCGCTGTGCCGGCGTTGCGCACGGTGATAGTGTAGCGGCCGTTGGTTCCGGTCGTGAAGTTGCCATCATGACTCTTCGCAATCGTCAGGTCCGGTCCGGTTGTTGGGTTGTTCACGGTCGTCGGATCGGTGGCGCTGTTGTTCGCCGTGTTCGTCTCGCCCGCGACCGCGGCAATCGCGGCGCTGTTCGTGACACTCGGCACCGCGGCGCTCGATACGCTCACGGTGAGCGTCATCACCGCGGAGGCGCCCGTGGCGAGCGGTCCCGAATTCGTACAGGTCACCGTCTGGCCGGACGCCGAGCAACTGAAGCCGCCGCCGGTGCCCGAGACATAGCCGAGGCCGGCGGGCAGGGTATCGGTCAGCGTGAGGCCACCGGCCGCAACGGCGTTGCCGGTGTTGCGCACCGTCAGCGTGTACTGGCCGTTCGTGCCGGCCGTGAAGTTCCCGGTATGCGCCTTTGTGAGCTGCAGATCAGGTGCGGATGGCACACCATATGTAAAGCCGTTCGCAAGAGTACCTTCCAGCCCGCTCAGGTTCGTGACGACCACATCCACCGGACCAGCTCCATGGGCCGGTGTCGTCGCGGAAATCGACGCGCCGTCACTGCTGACCGTAACATCGGTGGCGCTGGCGCCGCCGAACGATACGGTCGCACCCGGCCCAAAGCCTCCCCCACTGATCGTTACTGCCGTGCCCCCCGCCGGCGGCCCGCTGTTCGGCGACACCGCCGTTACGTTTGGTTGCGATGCGAAAGTAAAGGCATTCTCTCGAGTCATCGTCAGCCCGTTGGTGTTGGTCACCGTGACCGCCACTGGCCCGTTGCCCGCCGGCGTCTTGGCGGTAATCGTTCCCGCGTCCACAACAACGACATCGGTCGCCGGCGCATTGCCGAACGTCACCGTCGCGTCCGACTCGTAGCCCTGCCCGCGAATCGTGACGTCTGTGCCGCCACTGATCGGACCAACACTGGGAGTGACTGACGTGATGGTCGGGAGAAATGCTGGAGCGATCGTGAGGGTCCAGGCTTCCAGCACGCCCGTGTTCCCAGCCTGCTGGTCTGCTATCTCCAGACGCCAGTTGCCGTTCATTCCTGCGCCGGACTTGCCGATGAACGCTGACAGCGGCGCCTGCGGCCGATAGGCGCCGGCAAAGGGCGCCGACGCTGTAGTAATCGACGTGGACGCTGCATCGTCGAAGACGGTCCGATTGCTGGCCGAGATACCATAGTTGGCCCCGCTGCCACCATTCCGCGTGGACAAGGGTACCGTCGTGCCATCAGGGCCGATCAGCGAAATCGCTAGTTCGCCGGCGGCGGGATGTGTGAGATACAGATCCACGGCCACCTTGGCGATGACGGTGGAGTCCGCAAAGCCGTTGATGCCCATCGTCGAAACCGTGGTTGACTGGTCGGCTAGTGGCGTCGGAGTACCAACGTTAAAGCGTGGCGGTGTGGCGCTGTTGGCGATGGAGAGCCACCACTCGTTGGATAGACGGCTGACCGGCGGGGGATTGACGACGATGATACTCGCCGAACCACCCGTTTCGATGTCAGCCGGGCTGACGCTGACCTGAAGCTGACTTTCACTGACGAACGTGGCCTGGCGCTCTACTCCGTTCCATCGAATCCGCGACATAGGTGTGAAGCCGCTTCCGAGCACGGTCAGGGTCGTGGCCGGGCCGCCCGTGTTCAGTGTCCCGGGTTCCAAACCGCTGATATGCGGCGTCTGTCCTTCGGCTACTGTGAAGGTCAGCGGCGTCGTGCCATCGATCAGCCGCCACTCGCCATTGATCCCGGCAGAAGGTTGCGCGAAGTAGCTACCCGGAGACTCGAACTGTCGCGACTGTTCGTATGCAATCTCCTCGCCTGGCTGGAGCGTCACATGTACCATCGCCGCCGGGAAGCTGGCGTCGTCATCCTCCCACGTCGTCCCTTTGCGACCGGCCGCTCCCAGCCCCTCTACCACGATCGGCTGCGCGCCGGTGTTGCGCACACTGAAGCGAGCAGTGACCGTTTGGAACGTCTCGATCGTCGATGGCGTCAGCGTCAGCGGTGACGAGATCGCCAGCCGGCCGACGGGCGGCGGGGGCGGAGGTGGAGGTGGTGGCGGAGGCGGCGGAGGTGGTGGCGGGGCCGGCACGCGCACACGCAGGGATGACGTACCCCGCCCGAAGTTGACCTGCTCCAGATCTGAAATGTCGCTGGTCACGTTCAGACTGAGACCCGTGTAGTTCGGATCGAGGAAGAGCGTCGCCTGGTAGCCACCGCTGACACGGATCGCGGCCACCGCATCGTTAAAGCCGTCATCGCCAACATCTGGGTCGTCGAGCGTGAACAGTTTGCAAGCGCCTTGATAGTTCGGCGCACTGTAGATGCGCACGCCCCCTGCGGAGTCGTCGCAGGCGATACGCTGCACACGAATCGATGAGGAGGTGTTACCGATGGTGTGGCGGCTCAGGTCACCGTCAGACGCATTGATGCTCTCGCCATAATCCGTGTAGTTCGGACCACGAAAGAGCGTCGCCCGATACGGACCGACGACCGCCACCGACCAAACGTTGTCGTTGAGCCCGTTGTCCGTCAGGTCAGGATCATCCGCCGTGAACCGCACCGATGCGCCACAAAAGTTCGGCTCGCTGAAGAGATAGATCCCCTCTGACGCGGTCGGCATCGTGCACGACGGCAATGCTGTCAGGGTGACAGGAATGCTCTTGGCAATCGGGTTTGTCCAGCTCGTGTCGCTGGCGGTGCGCGCTTCGGCGAGCACATTCCGGCTTCCACCGGGACATCCCCAGGTATCCCAGGTGAAGGAGACGCTGGGTGCGCCGGTCTCGAATCGGTCCGGCGTGCCGCAGCCGGTGGTGACGCGCACGGTGTTGTAGTTCGGGTCGCTCGACGACGCCTCAATCGCAATCCTGACGCCGACGTTCCCACTCGAAGGATTCGCCGTCAGCGACAGACTCGGCGCCGCCGGCGGCGCTCCTGCCAGCGCCTGCTTTCGGTTCACCCAACCCGTGCCCTGCGTCGATCCTTCCGGCGAGCTGTCGGTGTTCCACCAGTCATCCTCGCCAACACACGTCGGTGAATTGTTGTTCGGGTTGATGAGGTTTACGCGCCACCCATCGTATGAGGCCGTGCCAGACAGTGGGTATTGCGGCCCTGGCCCCGTGCGGAACTCTGCTCCCTGTTTCAAAGGCACCTGCTGACCAGTGGCCCAATCCCCGTTCGAACAACCGCCATCGCTGCCAGGATTACTTGGCCAGATGTAGATTTGCGCCGAAGACCGAATCGCGTTTGTCCAGTTCGGGTCATTTGGCAGACGTGCTTCAGCTGTGACTGTGCGCATCCCGCCTGGGCATCCCGCGGTAGACCAGTCAAATTGTGCCTTTGGAGCCCCAATCTCAAAGCGATCGGGTGTCCCGCATCCAGTGGTCACTCGGACAGTGTTGTAGGTGGCGTCATCTGCTGCCGCCCATACAGAGATTGACTCTCCAGCATCGACATCGCGACCGCTGAACAAAATGGTGGGATTCGATGGTCCTTCAATCGAACCTCCCGCCCCTCCGGGGGTTTCGATGATGGACGTGCCTTCTGGATGAAGCCCGCAGCCGCTCTTCCGAAGATTGCTCCATAGTTCCAGTTCATCGGCGCCAGGTCCTGTCCATGTAACAATAGCGCTGTAGTACTTTCCAGGCTTGAGGTCGGTCATCGTATAGGTTGTAGACGTTTGGTTAAGCCAGTCATTCTTGACATCTGCCACCTTAAAGCTAGCTGCAATGCCAGTTATGATGATGCGCTCCGAATTTTCCCCAGTCGAAACCTGTATCCAGTAATTGGTTGCACCAGGAACTGGCGACCAGCGCCATGTAATGTCGCAGGTTGACCCATTGTCGCGAACCTCAGGGTTATACATCGTAGGCGGAGGTACCGCCGCCAATGCCGTTGCAGTATCCCCTGGTACTGGTGCGTATGCTTCCCCGTCATCGGGCCCTCTGCGCTGACAGTGGGAATTCGCCTCGTTCTCCGTCACAGGGACTACCAGCGGATAACCGGAGAACCAGCGAATATCAAAGAGATCCTTGATATTCTGTGGGACCCCACTCTTCAAGACTCGAAAGTGTAGATGTGGGCCGGATGACTTTCCAGTGTTTCCTACGTTGCCTATATGGTCACCTCGCCGAACCAATGTGTCACCATTCCCGGCTCGCTCTTCCATACCTGGTGCAAAGGCACTCAGGTGACCGTAGAGGCTCTCCCAATCGCCAGATGTGATCTTGATGTGTCGACCATATCCACCGCTTGTCGTGACTAATTGGAATGTGCCGTCCTGTGCTGCATATACGGGCGTACCTTCAGGTGCGGCGAAGTCGATAGCTTCCGTGTCACCAGGGAAGTCTGAGTGTGTATCGTGACACCGTGGCCCCTGAGTGATGCGGGAAAAACGTGCAAGCGGCAGGCGGAAACCTTGATCGCGGGCCGGTGAAAGCGAGGGCCTGGCGCTGACTGTACTGATTTCCCCTTCGTTCAGATCCAGGAAAACTAGCCCGGATAGCATCATACTTAGCAGGAGCAAGAGGGCAATTCTTCGTATCCATATATGTTGTGTACTGTGATCATTGTGCATCAGATATCCCTCTTCGCCTCCTCAGCCCCAGATCGATCCACAAGATGTGGCAATTTCAGGCATTGCTACCAAGCTGGCCATGGGCTATGCAGGTGCATTTGCAACTGTCTGCCATAGCACACTGCGAGGCGGCAATCGAATGTGCCACTCCAATCCAGACCATGCCTGGTCGCTTGATCTGAAATAGCTACGAGCGGATCTCAGTTGCAGAAACATATGGCAGACCCGAGACGCTATCGAGTGACCAAGTCGTACACGGTTACCGGACCGGCTAAGGATAGAGGTCGCTCGCGGCAAGCCACGCCCATGTCGCGTCATCTGCCGGATGCCAGTCCATCGCCCACGCCACGCCGTAGTACTGCCACGACACCACAGCATGGAACGCGACCACTTCCCCGTCATCCGCCCGCCACGCCAACGGAAAGGTGACGCGAGACGCCGGCGGCGATGCCGGTGTGGCCCGCCAGTAATCGACAAGACAGTCCATCGCCTCCGGCTCGCGCCGCCGTAACTCAGCCGCGGCCGCGTCCCATCCAGCAGACGACCGGCGCGGCCTCCTCCCGGCCGCGGCCGCACGCAGGTCGCTCGGGATCAGCGCCGTCGCCACCTCCTCCCAGTTGACGATGCGCTCGCGGGCAAAGGCGCTGATGAAAAACGTGACGACGTTGCGCTCGATCGGATTGCGAAGATGTTGGCGGATGTCCAGCCCGATCACACGCACCGACGGCGGGTTCTGCGCCGCAACCTCGCAGCGGTCGTCCAGCGCGATGCAAGGCCACGGAAAGGCATCGATGTCCGCCTGGATCTGATTCCATGACGGATGCTCGACGCCTCGTGGTGAGTACCACTTCGTCTCGTTTCGGCGCGGCATCCCCGCCAAGATCAACGCCCAGTCCGACGGCTCCGGCTCGAAACCCGCCCGCGTCAGCATCGCGTTGGTCGCCGCCGTGTCCAGTTGCATCGCCCGCGCCAGCCGCAACAGCGTGCCGCGCGCCGGCCGCCGCCTCGCATGTTCGTACTTGTCCAGCGTGTTCTCCGACACGCCGCTCAGCCGCTCCAGTTCGTGCCGCGTCAGGCCGCTCCCCTCCCGCGCCGATCGCAACAACTCGTTCCATGAGCGGCCGCCGAGTGGAACGTACGCGTCACTCCACGCGCCACCATTTCCATCCCCCGCCGCCCCGGGCGTCCGACGCGCGCCCTCAACCACAGCGCCGGTGAGTCGTGCTCCCACCCAATCCCATGTCAATCCGTCGGCCGGGAACCAGTCGAACGCCCACAGCGCGTCGAAGTCATTCCATGGATAGGTGATGCAGTTGAACCGCAAGATCGTGCCGTCGTTCAGCCGCCAGATCGTGGGGAGGATCGTGATCCGGCCACCCGCATAGGTCCCCACATCGGTCCACAGGGCCATCATCCGAGGCAAGGCCAGACCAAACTTGGTCGCGATCTCGTTGACCATCTGCCCAAAGTAATGCGCTTCCTCCTCCGGTTGCTCCATGTTGACCTGGTTGCTCTTGTACATACCGAGCAGGGTCGAGACGACCGCTTCCCAGTTCACCACCCGCCGCTTCGCATCGTCCTCGTCGTAGAAATGCGGCATCGCCGAGATCCGCATCAGATTGCGCTCGAACGCCGTCGGCAGATCGCGGGCGAAGTCGAGCTCGGCCACGAGGTTCGCCGCTTCGTTCCAGCCGACGATCTCATAGCGCTCGTTCACCACCAGGCACGGCCAGGTGTAGGACGCCAGTTCCTCTTGCAGCGTCGGCACGGGAATCCGCCGCGCTGCGATCCGCGCCAGCGGCCCCGTCGGCTCCGAGCTCTCTCCCGCTGCCTCAAGGATCGCGTTCGTCGCGTGTACGTCGGCTTTCAGCGTTCGGGAGATCTCGATCAGCCGTCCCCGCTCGGGCTTCGTCCGGCCCGCCTCGTAATTCCGGATCGTCTTCTCCGAGGCGCCGATCCGCTTGGCCAGCGCCGGCTGACTGATCCCCGCCCGCTCCCGCGCCTGACGCAGCAGCTCATTCCACAGCGCCACTCCTGCAACCTCCAACACCATCGCCCGCCGGCATCGATCAGCCGGCACCCGCCCGTCCTTCTACCGGCTGAGTATTTGAATGTCAAATCGCGTACACATCTCTATCAGATAGTTCTACTCCGATACGAACGCCTCTCATGCGATGGTCATTCACGCATTGCGAGCCGAACTTTTGTTCTCTATGCTTTCCGCATGAAAGCTCCATCACGAGCAACGACAACGCGGTGCCGTCCGGCCCAACGGCGCCACTCCACGACTCGCGGGGCGACACAGACGATGAGCCGAACGATCAAGTTCGTGGCCCGTCTCCCGAATCCGACGACCACTGGGCAGAAACCCCACCAGATTCGCCGCGCTGCATCACACAAAATACGATTCAATCAAGCCACTCGACTCGACTCCCTATTCCCGACTCCCGATTCCCGCTACCCTATTCCCATGCCGCTACCCGTCCGCTACGCCCAGCAGGTGCCGGAGATCGCCCAGGTCTGGGAGCCCGCCGGCTACTTCGAGGCCCAGCTCTCGATCTGGCTCGCCCAGTGCGAGGCGATGCACGACCTCGACGGCGACCCCTCCGCCGACGACCTCGCTCAGATCCGCACCGCCCTCTGCCTCTCGCCCGAAGAGGTCGCCGAGCTCAGCATCCCCCACGGCCACGAGACCAACCGCCTGATCCGCACCGTCCAGGCGAAGCTCCCCGCCCGCCTCGGCAACTTCATCCACCGCGGCAACACCAGCAGCGATGTCCTCGACACCTCCCTCGCCCTCCAGATCATCCGCTCACTCGACCTCCTCCGCGCCGATTTCGAGAAGGTCGCGGATGAACTCCAGGGCCTCGCCCTCCGTCACGCCCTCACGCCGCAGATCGCCCGCACCCACGGCCAGCACGCCACCCCCCACACCTTCGGCCGCCAGGTACTCGGCTGGTACGCCGAGTCGCTCCGCTGCCTCGACCGGATCGAGCGCGCCCGCACGGTGATCGCCGCCGGCAAGCTCTCCGGCGAGGTCGGCACCAGCGTCTTCATCCACCCTGAACTGGAAGAGAACGCCCTCGCCCGCCTCGGCCTCGCCGTCGACCCCGCCCCCACCCAGGTGATCAGCCGCGACCGCCACGCCGAGGTCGTCAGCCTGATGGCGGTCAACGCCGGCACCCTCAGCCGGATCGCCGTCGATCTCTCCCTGCTCGCGATCACCGACCTCGGCGAGGTGCGCGAGCCTTTCGACCCCGCCGCCCAGCAGGGCTCCAGCTCGATGCCGCACAAGCGCAACACTGAGCTCTGCGAGCGCGTCCGCGGCCTCACCCGCCGCATCCAGTCCGCCGCCCTCGAAGAGCTGGGCGCAATGGACCTCTGGCTCGAGCGTGATATCTCCCACTCCGCCACCGAACGCTTCACCTTCCCCGACTGCTTCGGCGCCCTCGCCTACAGCGCCCGCCTCGTCCAGACGATCCTCGCCGGCCTCGTCGTCTACGAGGAGCGAATGCAGGCCAACATCGACCAGACCCACGGCGCCATCTACGCCAACCGCCTGCTCAACACGTTGCTCGACCCCCCCGTATCCGCGAAAGCGGCCGCCCTGATCAACGCGATCCTGGACGCCGAGCCCTCGGCTCCCCCGATGTCCCGCACCGATGCCTACGAACTGGTCAAATCCCTCGCTCAGACCGCGCTCGATACCGGTGTCCACCTGCGCGACCTCGCCGCCCAGGACGAGCGCATCACCGCCCTCATGCCAGCCGAGTCACTCGATGACCTCTTCGACCCCGACTTCTACCTGCGTAACATCCCCACCGCCTACCGCCGCCTCGGACTGACACCGCCCACCGCATGAATCCACACTTCATTCCATCGTCGTATTGACCTACATGGAGTGAGCCGGACAATGCACGCTGACACGGCATCTCGATACGGAGATCAGCCGGACAGGACAGCAGGAGCAAGAGGAGGGCACGAATGAAGACGAGCACCCTGATGGACCGGCGGAGATGGCTGGTATTGGCCGGCGCGACGGCGGCCGGCGCGAGCGGCATCGTGCTGGCGCTCGGCGGCAAGCGGCGGCTGGGCATCGTCACCCAACCGGCCACGGCAGGTGGCAAGAGCGACATGCTCCGCGTCAACCTTGGCTTCGTCAGCGCCTACCTGGTGATGCGGGGTAACGCGGCCGCGCTCGTCGACAGCGGCGTCGAGGGCAGCGCCGACGCGATCGGCGATGTGCTCCAGGGGGCCGGCCTCGGCTGGGACTCCCTCCAGCACCTGATCCTCACCCACAACCATCGCGACCACCAGGGCAGCGCCGCCGCCGTGCTCGAGCGCGCGCCGCGGGCGCTGGTCTGGGCCGGCCCGCCGGACATTCCCGGGATCATGGTCAACCGCGACGTGCGCCCCGCCAACGACGGCGACGATCTCTTCGGGCTGCGCGTCATCGCCACCCCGGGCCATACCCCCGGCCACATCAGCCTGCTCGACCCGGAGCTGTCCACGCTGCTCACCGGCGACGCCCTCTTCAACCAGAACGACATACTCAGCGGGTCGCCGGAGCGCTTCAACGCCGACACGGCACAGGCGAACCAAAGCTCCCGTCGCCTCGGCGAGCTCACCTTCGAGCGCGCCCTCTTCGGCCACGGCGAGCCGATCGAACGCGGCGCATCGGCAGCGGTGCGTCAGCTTGGAACAACCCTCCCCTGACACACAGCACCCCCCGCCGAGCGCCGGCCTGACCGCTCCCCGCCCGGCGCACGAATCCGCGGTGGTGCGCTTCGTCGTATTGACCTATGTCGGGTAAGCAGCGTGCTACACCCGACCCGACAACACCCCGCTCGATTCACAACGAGGATGCACCCACGATGAGTCAGTACGAACCTCACCGACTCTCACGACGGCAGGCGATCGGCGTCGCCGCACTGGCCGGCGGCGGTCTCGCGGCCGGACTTCGGTTTGCGCCGCCAGCGGCACAAGCCCAGCCGATGCCGCCATCCTTCCCGCAGACGGTCGGCGGCTTCACCCGCCTCGCCGAGGACGTCTGGGTCTGGACCTTCAGCGGCTACAACTCCCTGATCATCGGCAGCGACGACGGCTCGCTCGTCACCGAGCCGAGCAGCCAGTCCAACCGCCAGGCATCATCCCTGCTCAAGGCGGCGGCGATGGCCATCACCAACCAGCCGGTGCGCTACGTCGTCTTCAGCCACGATCACGCCGATCACAACACCGGCGGCGATGTCTTCGCTGACACGGCCGAGTTCGTCTCCCAGGAAGGCGCCGCCCCCAAGATCGCCGCCCGCAACGACCCGCGCTCACCCGTGCCCACAGTCACCTTCGCCGATCACACGACGCTCGACCTCGGCGGCAAGGCGATCGACCTGCACTACTTCGGCCGCAACCACTCCGACAACAGCCTCGTCCTTTCCTACCCGGCCCGCCGCATCATCCACGCCGTCGACTGGATCGAGAACCAACGGCTCCCCTTCCGTGACCTCCAGGACAGCTACCCGACCGAATGGATCGCCGGCCTCGAACGCCTCGACGCCGACATCGACTTCGACACGCTCGTCCCCGGCCATACCCCACCGACGACCAAGAGCAACGTCCTCGCCACCCGCGACTACTTGGCCAACCTCATGTCCGCGATCCAGACCGCGCAATCACAGGGCCTCGCCGACAACTCACCCGAAATGGTCGCCTTCGTCCGCGACCAGCTCGCACCCGCCTACAGCACCTGGGGCAGCTTCGAGGAGTTCCTCCCGCTCAACATCCAGGGCATCATCCGCATCCAGTCCGGGGGGTAACGAGGGAGACGAAACCGCAGAGGACGCAGAGGTTCACATTGTCATGCTGAGCGCAGCGAAGCATCTCTCGCAGTGCGTCTGTCACAGAACGAGATGCTTCGTCGCTGCGCTCCTCAGCATGACAACAAATGACCTTTGCGGCCCTCTGCGTCCTTGGCGTCTTTGCGATTCACGTCTGTCGTTCGAGCGCCTCCGGATTGACGCAGTTCGGCGGTCGCTCGCCGCGCAGGCCGGCGAGCAGGTTGTCCACCGCCATGTCCGCCATCTGCTCGCGGGTGGCGCGGGAGCCGCTGGCGATGTGCGGCACGATGATCACGTTGGGCAGCGCCAGCAGCGGATCGTCCATCGCGATCGGCTCGGGGTCGGTCACGTCCAGCGCCGCCATCCCCGGACGGCCCTGCGCGAGCGCCGCGGCGAGGGCACGCTGGTCCACCACCGGGCCGCGCGAGGTGTTGATCAGCACCGCATCCGGCTTCATCATCGCCAGCTGTGCCGCGCCGATCAGGCCGCGCGTCTCCGCCGTCAGCGGCACATGCAGCGTGACGAAGTCCGACTCCCGCAGCAGCGTCTCCAGGTCCATCCGTCGCGCGCCGGTCGCCGCCTCGATCTCCGGCCGCGGGATCGCGTCGGTGTAGAGAATGCGCATGTCGAAGCCGTGCGCCCGCCGCGCCACCGCCTGCCCGATCTGCCCCATGCCGGCAATACCGATCGTCGCGTGATGCACATCGACGCCGAGCAGCAGGCCGGGGTCCCAGGTCTGCCACTTCCCCGCCCGCGTGAAGGCGTCCCCCGCCACCACCCGCCGCGCCGCCGCCATCAGCAGCGCGAAGGCAAAGTCCGCCGTCGTATCCGTCAGCACCCCCGGCGTATTGCCGACGAGAATCCCCCGCGCCGTGCAGGCCGGTACGTCGATGTTGTCGAAGCCGACGGCCATGTTGCTCACCGCCCGCAGCCTTGGCGCGATGCCGAGCAACTCCGCGTCCACCCGATCGGTGAGCAGCGTCAGCAGCCCCGCCGCCTCCCGCGCCTCGGCGAGCAGCGTCTCCCGCGGCGGCGGCAGCTCCCCCTCCCACAGCCGCATCGCCGTCTGTTCTGCAAGCCGCTCCAGCGCGTCTCCCGGCAGCCTGCGCGCGACAAATACTCGTGGACCGCTCATCGGGGCTGCCTCCGCCGCTGATCCGGTTCCTGGCCATTGACGAAGCGCGGCTTATACTCCGGATCGCGGCCCGCAATCTGGTCGGTGTGCATCCGGTCATGACGATAGAACGAGCGCAGCCACTGCAACACGGTCAACTCACCGAACATCGGCTGCCGCGCCGTCCGGTCGAAATCATCGAGCGTCAGTGACTTGATGAAGACGAGCGTTCCCGTACGCTCCGTCTCCAGCGCCGCAACCAACTCGTCGACGCGGTGCGCGTTCGCCCGCTCGATCGGGATCGCCACCGCCGCGCCCCGCACCCCGGTCAGGTCCGCGCCGTTCTCCCGCAGCGCCGCGTTCACCCAGGCGATATACGAGCGCTCCATCTCCCAGAGATGCGACAGTTGCTCCTTCGCGCTCCACTCCTCCTCCCCCGTCTTCCCCTCCGGCCGCCAGATCGCCGCTTCCTCGCTCAGCCCTCGTGCCTGCGTCAGAAACCGCCCGCGCTCCTCCTCCATCTTCGACAACAACTCATCCACCTGCACCTGCGTCGCCATCACACACCTCCGCACCGAAATTCTAGGGGTTTTGAACCGCAGAGACGCAGAGGACACGGAGAACGCAAAGGATTGTTGTGCGTCGGTACGATATCCATGTCGCTAAACATCTAACCTTTGCGCCCCTCTGCGTCCTCTGCGTCTCTGCGGTTCAAAACAGGCTGGTCATGCTCGTGGGCCGGCGAGAGAGAGGTCCATCGGTTGGTCGATCTCGCCGCGGAACTCCTGGTAGAGGCGGTGGACGTTCGGGATCAGGCGCTCGGGCTCGCCCCATTGCGAGAAGCGGCCGAGCTTGATCCGGCGCACGACCTCTTCCTGCGGCGCACCCTCCTGGAAGCCGCGCCGGGCCTCGCGGCGGATCAGCGCCAGGTAGTCGCGCATCTCGCGCAGGTCGGACGTGTCGCCCACCGGACCGTGGCCGGGCACGATCGTCTCGACCTCCATCGCCTCGATCGCGTCGATCATCCGGATCCAACCGCTGATGTGTCCCTCGAACGCGAGCGGCGTCACGTAGTGGAAGGCGACATCGCCGGCAAAGAGCAGCTTCTCCTCAGGGAGATAGACGAGCACGTCGTCGACCGTGTGCCCCGTGCCGAGATGCATCAACTCGATCCGGCGGTCGCCGAGAAAGAGCGTCAGCCGATCGGCGAAGGTGAGGTTGGGCGGCCGGATACCGGAGGCGGCGATGTCGTCGGCGAAATGCGGCGCCATCACGTTGAGCCGCTCCCGCGGCACGCCGACGCGCTCGATCTGCTCGCGGCAGCGGATATGGCCGATGATGTCGATGTCGGTGAAGTGTTCATTGCCGAGCGTGTGATCGACGTGGTGATGCGTGTTGATCAGCTGCCGCACCGGTTTCGATGTCCGTCGCCGGATCTGTTCCTGAAAGGCGCGCGTCATCGACGGCGTGAACAGCGCGTCGATCGCGACCGCCCCGTCCGGCCCGACGATCAGCCCGGCGTTGGCGATACAAAACCCGCCGGTGGCCTGCACGTAGGCGAAGACCCCGTCCGCTACTTCCTGCATCTCGGTGGACCACTCCGGCACCGGTTTCGCCATGGAACCGCCTCCTTCGTACGCGTTCTGCTGTTATACGTCTCCAGCAGGATGACCTCAACCTCGCCGCCCCACCACACTCGACGGGAACTCATCATGCTGAGGTTGACGATGAACACGATCGACCAGTTGATAGAACGCCTTGCCAATGACGAGCAGTTCCGGGCGCAGATCTTGGAAGATACGGACGCCGCTCTCGCCGAATACGACCTGCCTTCCGGCGACCGCGACCGGCTTCTCCAGCAAGCGGAGATGATCGAGGCCGGCGTCCAGGTCAATCCGCTGCAACCAACCGACGCCGACGATCGCCGTCGGGCGTAGATCATCACGGGACACCCCGCACGCTCCCGTGTCAGGCGCGACCATGATGCATTCTCCGCGTAGGATGCCATCATGGTCGAACCGGCGCCGGATGCAGCCAAGACGCGGCGGCAGGTGAACTGCGCCGGCGACGGCAGCGATCACGCGCCCGCGTCGCCGACACTGTTCATCGCTTCGTCGCTGCCGGCGTTGTTCGGCGTACTCCTCGTCCTGACCATCACGGCGCGGCACGGCCCAGGCGTGACGCCGGATTCAGTGTCGTATCTCTCCGCCGCGCGCAGCCTGCTGGCCGGCGAGGGGTTTCGAGGACCGGATGGCGAAGCGTACGTCGCCTTTCCGCCGCTCTTCCCCGCCCTGATCGCGACAACATCCCTCGGCATGTTCGACCCGGTTGACGCGGCGACCGCCCTGGTCGCCGTATCGTTCGGCGTCACGATACTGGCGACCGGATGGCTGGCCGGCCGGATCACGGGGTCGGCGCCCGCGGCGGTGGCGGCAGCGCTGGCCGTGCTCCTCTCGACACCGGTGCTGGACGCCGCGCTCCACATCTGGAGCGAGCTTCTCTTCATGGCATTCTCGGCCCTGGGCCTCGGCGCGCTCGCCATCGAAACCACCCGCCCAACAACCCGCCGAACCATGGCGACGGCAACCATCACCGCTGCGCTGGCGTCTCTGACAAGGTACGTAGGCGTCACCCTTACGTTGACCCAGATCCTCACCGCGTCCGCACGGCCGGGCGCGACGGCTGTCTCTCGGCTGCGCGCGGCAGGCGTAGCTCTTATCGGACTGATCCCGCTACTCCTTTGGCTCATCCGCAATTGGTTGGTGTCCGGCACGCCCGCCGGCGAGCGGTATCCCGCCGCCACGTCGTTCGCGGAGAACGCGCGGGCGGCGATCGAAGCGCTCCTGATCTGGCTCGTTCCCCTCAATGCACCGATGCGGTTCCACGCGCTCCTGCTGCTGCTGGCCGTGGCGCTGGTCCTGGCGGTCGTGGCCCCGCCGGCAATCCATGGCAGGTCGCACAACCGCCGTCTGCTCTGGGCCTGCATGCCACTCGTCGCCTTCTGCTCCCTGTATCTCCTCTATCTGGTACTCGCGGCATCAGTCACGGCGCTCGACCCGATCGATGACCGCCTGATCGCGCCGCTGCTCCCGCCGGCGATCGTGCTGGTGTTCGCGCTCGGTCATGGCGCCGTTTCTCTGCACGGACCGTGGCAACGAACCGGACAAATCGTCGCACTTGTGCTGCTGTGCCTCTGGCTGACGGTTTCGGCCGGCGACACGATCCGGCTGGTCCGGCGGGCGGCGTCAGACGGCGTCGCCGGCTACGCGGATGCCACCTGGCAGCGTTCCGAAACGCTCGCCGCGCTCCGAACACAGCCGCCCTCCGGCATGCTCTACAGCAACGACCCCTTCGCGATCGCCTACCACACCGAACGCGAGGCCCGGCTCAGCCCGCGCCGCCATCCGTATCGATCGCCGGGGACGGCAGTCGACGACATACCGAGCCTGCAGGCGGCGCTGGCATCCGGCGATGAGGTCTTCCTCGTCTGGTTCGACGGCGTTCCCCGCGACTTCCTGTTCAGTCCCGGCGAACTTGCTATGATCCTAGAGTTGCAACCGGTTGCCCGGTTCGACGACGGCGCCGTCTACCGGCTACGGTGATCCACGGCCGTCGTTCACTGGCCGCCCACCATCGACCACCGAGGACACTGCCCTGGCTGAAACACTGACGCAACGAGGGCGGGTGCGCGTGCCCGCCGCCGACCACTCGCTGGGCCGGACCGTGTCCGGGCTGGCGGCGCTCGACTTCACCCGGCCGGGTCCGGCCGTGGCGCTCGCGATCGTCTATCTGCTGACGCGATTGCCCTGGATCGGTGTCGGCTATGGCTCCGACCCGGACGCGGCCCGCGTCGCGATCAGCGCCGACTGGCTCTGGCGAACCGGCGAGTTCTACCCTAGCCGCCTGCCCGGCTATCCGCTGTACGAGCTGCTGGCATCGGCGCTGTTCCCGTTCGGGCCGGTGGTGCTCAACCTCGCCACGCTGGCGATCTCCTTTGGGGGCGTGCTGATCTTCGCGACCATCCTCAAGCGGCTGCGCGTCGAGCCGAAGGGTGTGCTCACGCTCACCTTCGCCTTCGCGCCGATGATCTGGATCAACTCTTCGGTCACACTCGATTATCTCTGGGGCCTGACCTTCCTCCTCGCCGCCTACCTCGCCGTGATCGACAAGCGGTGGCTGGTGGCTGGCGTCCTCTTCGGCATCGCGATCGGCTGTCGCCCGACCCTCGCGGCGATGGCGCTGCCCTTTTTCGTGCTGCTGTTCCGGGAGCGCCGCCTCCGGCCGATGGTCGAGTTCTTCGCTGTCGCCGGCATCGTCGGCTTGATCGCCTTCGTGCCGATCATCGTCAACTATCGCTTCGCCTTCCTCGACTTCTTTGATGTCCGCCCGACCTGGGGCAAGTTTGCCCGGACGCTCGGCGTCGAGGCGTTTGGCTTGACGACGATGCTTGGCTTCATCGTCATCGCCCTGCTCTCCTGGCGGCGGTTCCTGCGACTGCCGGACCTGCTCCGACGAGACGCACACTTCGCCTTCGCGCTGCTGGCGGTACTGCTCGTCTTCATGTCGTTCATCCGCCTGCCATTGGAGGAGGCCTACCTGACGCCGATGATGCCCTTCCTCATCCTGGCCGTCGTCCGTCTGTTCTCCCGGCCGGCGGTGCTCGCTTTCTGCGCGCTGCTGGTGATGGGCGGATTGGTGGACTTCCACACTGCATCGGACCAAGGCTGGACCCAGCCGGTCGCGGCCTTCACCGGGATCCGGCCACAGCCGGGCCGTGTCATCGTCGACTACGAGCTGCGCCACCACCGGCTGCGGGTCGCGGAGGGCATGCGCACGCTCGACCTGCCGCCGAACTCGGTGGTGACGGCGGGCTTCTACTATCCCATCTTCGTGGCGCAGTATCGAGACGAGCTTGAGTTGACGATGCCCGAAGGCGTCCGCCGCGACCTGATCGGGCCGCTCAGCGACCTCTCCGAGGCACGCGACGAACGCGGCGTCGTCTACATCTGGCTGATGTCCCCCGGCGACGCGCGCCGCTATCGGGCGGCGGGCTACCGCACCTACACGATGGACCTCGATGGTTCGGACGTGCTCGTCACCTACGAGAACTATCTCCCCCAGCACGAGCGCTTCGCCGTGCGTTGAAGCGCCGGTGAGAAAGGGAGCGAACCGGGAGAAGCCGATGCCGAAGGCCCGTGTCAGCCATCCGATCTTCGCGCGGATCTACGGCTGGGCCAGCCCCAAGACGGACGCGAATGGGCTGGCCGTGTACCGGCGGCGGCTGCTCGCCGGGCTCTGCGGCACGGTGATTGAAGTGGGAGCGGGTAACGGCCTGAACTTCGCCCACTACCCGCCGGAGGTATCGCGCGTGCTCGCCGTGGAGCCGGAGCCGCACCTCCGCACCCTCGCCGAACGGGCGGCGGCTCAGGCGCCCGTCTCGGTCGAAGTGATCGACGGCGACGCCGAGCGGCTACCGATCGGTGACGCGACCTTCGACGCCGCCGTCGCCTCCCTCATGCTCTGCTCAGTCCGCGATCCGGCAAAGGCTCTGCGAGAAATGCGCCGCGTCGTTCGCCCCGGCGGTCAGTTGCGCGTCTTCGAGCACGTCCGCGCCGACACGCCCGCGCTCGGGCGCGTTCAGCGTCTCCTCGACGCCACGATCTGGCCGGCCGCCTGCGGTGGTTGCCACCTCCACCGCGACACGACGGCCGCGATCGAGCGCGCCGGGTTTACGATCGAACGGCTCGACCGAATTCACTACCCCGAGTCGGGCGTCTCATGGCCGGCGTCACCGTGCATTCTTGGGGTGGCGACGCGGCCGTAGACGGCAATGCCGAGTGCGGGCGTCGGTCACTCGACTTCGTATTCCTCGACCGTCTCGAATCGATCGCCGCGCACCTGCTTGATCACGGCGACGACGACATCCTCCGGCACCCGCTCGCCGTTGGGGAAGAAGCGCACCTTGCCGCTCGCACCCTGGTGGTCGGTCCGGAGCACGGCCTCGCTGAGCGCCTTCCGGTCGATCTCGAGCGCGCCGTCACGGCGCTTGGCCGTGTCTTCGACCGCCTCCAGGAGCACGACGGCGGCGTCATACGCCTGTGCGCTGAACGGTCCCGGCTCCTCGTCCCACCGCGCTCGATACGCATCGGCGAACGCGCCGAACTTCTTCCCTTCCACCGGCCGCGCCTGCGTGACAAACGCGTCTTCGGCGGCGCCGTTGGACTCGCGGATGAAGGCGTCGACATCGATCAGCGCATCTGACCCCATGAACGGCGCCGTGATCCCGGCATAGCGGATCTGTTGAATCAGGAACCGGCCGGCGGGCAGGAAGCCGGCATAGTAGATCAGGTCCGGCTGCGCCTCTCGGATCTGCCCGACGAGCGCAGTGAAGTCCCAGTCCGTCGCCTCGACGTACTCGTCGGCGATCAGGTGGCCGCCCCGCTGCTTCAGCGCCTCTTTGAAGGCGTCACGCTGCTGCTTGCCGTAGAAGGTACTGTCGTTGATCGCAAAGACGTGCGACGTGTCCAGTTCCTTGTCGGCGAACTTGGCGCCGCCGATCGCCGCCTCCTGGCCGTTCCAGGCGAGCCGAACGACGGTGTCCAGCACCTGCCCGGTCAGCACCGACGTCGTACACGAAGGTGTCAGCATCATCATCCGGGCATCGTCATAGATCACCGAGGCGGGGACGCAGCCGCTGGAGCACATCGGCCCGATCACGCCGGCGACATTCGGCATCGCGCTGAACGCCTTCGCGACTGCAACCGACTGTTCGGCCGAGCAGCCGTCATCCTTGACGATCACCTCGATCGGATGCCCCTTGACCTCCCCCACCTGCTCGACCGCCAGCCGCACACCGCGCTCGATCCGCTCGGCATCGCCGCTGCTGTCGCCACTCAGCGCGATCGAGACACCAATCGCGAGCGGCTGCCCCGGCGGCACGACGACCGTACCGAAGTCATTGCTGTGGTCCGGTTCCCCGCAGGCGGCCGCCATCACGGCAAGGCACGCCAGCAAGAGAAGCACAGGCAACCGCCCACGGGTGATCGGTCTGGTGATCGTTGGAGACATCACCAACTATCGTACCCAGCACCCGCGCCTTTGGTCTTGGCAAGTGGGATTGCTTCGAAAACTGAAAGCGCCGTACCTCAAGGAGACGCGTCGCCGATAGCGGGAATCCGCTATTCACCACCCAGGATAGTAGGTGGTGTCACAGAGTCAACGTGGGGTGATGAATCGGAGGTATGAAGCACGAGCTACGCTTCAACCGGTGCGATCAACTCCGGGCCATCGTTGCGGACGTTGTTGACCAGGGGCGCAACCGGGCGGACGGTGAGGCGATCGTCGGGGAGCGGGACGAGAAGAGACTGGGCGGCGTGGCCGTCGCGGAAGTCGGGGTCCAGCCATTGAAGGAGCGCGTCGCCTTCGAGGATGACCGGCATCCGGTTGTGGTACTGCGCCATCAACTCGTTGGGCGGACAGGTGATCACCGTGTGCGACGTGACCAGTTCGCCGGTGTCCGGATCGGTCCACTCGGTCCAGAGACCGGCAAGGGCGATCGGTCCGCCACCGGCACGGTGAATATAGAGCGGTTGCTTACCCTTCCCCACCTTCTGCCACTCATAGAAACCGGAAGCGGGAATGATGCAGCGCCGGCCGCCGACGAGTGTGCGGAAGGCGGACCGCTCCAGCAACGTCTCGCTGCGGGCATTGAAGGTCTTGGAGGCGATCGAACGATCTCTCGCCCAAACGGGGATCAGCCCCCAGCGCGAAGCGGCCAGCTCCTGCACGTTATCGGCCGGCCGGAGGATCACGTCTTCCTGGGTTGGGGCGATGTTGTAATGACCGGTCCACGTGCCGAGGTCAACCCGCACCCGCGTCTCGGCAAATTCGGGGAACCCATACGCCTGGGCAAAGTCGTCACGCTCACGGGCAATGCGACCGCACATAGCAATAGTATACTCGCAATCATACGGTGCCGTCCTCGTGATAAGCCCTACCGAACCACCAGTCTGCGGACGCTTGACCCCTGACCCCGAGGCTGCCAGCCTTGTCCCACGGCTCGGCCCGCGCCCCACCCGCGCGACTTCGGCACGGTAAACGGAGATTGATGAAGATCGCCCTCGTCTCTGCCTATGACATCGCCGTTCCCGGTGGAGTCAACGCGCACGTCACCCACCTGGCCGAAGGTTTTCGTCTGCGTGGGCACTCCGTCCGCATCATTGCCCCGGGGCCGCGCGCGCTCCGCGTTCCGGGGACGATCACACTCGGCCGCGCGTTCCCGTTCCCGTCGGGTGGCTCGCTGGCGCGGGTGACGATCTCGCCGTGGCTCGTCTTCCATGTGAAACGGCTGCTCGCCCGCGAGCGCTTCGATGTTGTCCATGTCCACGAGCCGTTGATCTCGATGCTGACATTACTGTTCCTCCGCTACTCAGAGGCGCTCACGGTCGGTACCTTTCACGCCGCGCGTGAGGGAGGGCGTAGCCGAGGCTATGCGCTGACCGCCCCCCTGCTGCGGCCCTGGGCGAAGTATCTCGATGGGCGAATTGCCGTATCCACTGCTGCCGCCCGCCTCGCCTCCCGCTACTTCCCCGGCCGCTACGAGATCATTCCCAACGGCGTCGATGTCGAACGCTTCGCGACGCCGGTTCCCCGCCCAGCCACCCCTGTCGGCGAGCAGCAGCCGTACATTCTGTTCGTCGGCCGGCTTGAAGAGCGGAAAGGACTGCCCACCCTGATCGAGGCGTTCGCGCTGCTCAAACGCAACCACCCCACCCTGCGGTTGGTGGTCGTCGGCGACGGCGGCCGGCGCGCCGGCTACGAGCAATGGGTCAAGGACCATGGTCTGGGCGATGTCCACTTCGCCGGCCGGGCATCGGCGTCGGATCTGGCCGGCTACTATCAGCACGCCGCGGTCTATTGCGCGCCGAATACGGGGAACGAGTCGTTCGGCATCGTGCTCTTGGAGGCGATGGCGGCCGGTTGTCCGGTGGTCGCGACCGATATCGAGGGTTTCGCCTCGGTGATCACGGATGGCGACGATGGGCTGCTCGTTCCGCCTCGAAATCCAGGGGCCATGGCAGACGCACTGGCACGCGTGCTCGACGATCCGGTCGTCGCCCAGCGGCTGATCACCAACGGCCGGAGATGCGTCGTGCAGTACGACTGGCCGGCCGTCACCGAGCGGGTACTCACCTACTACCGCTGTTTACTGGGGGAGAACCACACCACTCGCATCTCCACTGCGAGCGGTGATGTGGCACAAGCCGGCTTCGGTGACGGCGGTCAGGGATGACGGCGGACTGCGGTCGAAACGGCAGCGTGCCGATCGTGTGGGGCATTGCCCAACATCGCGAATCTATGTTTGACATAACATGTCGAGTCATGCGTCTCAGAAAACCAATATAGTTGCGCTAATTGTGTACTAACTGACGCACCCGCCATCGTCGTATCAGCCAGGAAATGCCGCGGATCGGACCGGCGTGCGTCCGGTGGTGCGGCGATGAGGGAGGATATGAAGGAACGAGACTCCTGCGTATCATCTAACCCGGAAGCCCCATCAGAGCTGATGATCGGTCTCGATGTCGGCTCGACGACCGTCAAAGCCGTGGTCATCGACCCGGCTACCGACGCCATCCTCTGGAAAGATTACCAACGTCACGAAACTCGCCAGCCGGAGAAGGTGCTCGAGTTCCTCCGGCGCATCGAGGAGGAGTTCCCGCTCCCCGCCGATCGCTTCCGCGTCTTCATCACCGGCAGCGGCGGCGGCGCCATCGCCGACTACATTGGCGCCCGCTTCGTCCAAGAGGTCAACGCCGTCTCGCTCGCCGTCGAGCAGTCCTACCCGGACGCCGGTTCGGTGATCGAGCTCGGCGGTCAGGACGCCAAGATCATTATCTGGATCGAGGATCCGGTCACCGGTATCAAGCGCAAGCTGCCGAGCATGAATGACAAGTGCGCGGGCGGCACCGGCGCCGTGATCGATAAGATCAACGCGAAGCTCGGACTGAGCGGGCCGGAGTTGAAGGGCCTGCCCTACGAGGGCGTCAAGCTCCACCCGGTCGCCGGCAAGTGCGGCGTCTTCGCCGAAACCGACATCAACGGCCTCCAGAAGCAGGGCGTCCCCGCCAACGAGCTGATCGCCTCGCTCTTCGAGGCGCTTGTCCAGCAGAACTTGAGTGTCCTCACCCGCGGCAACACGCTCCGACCGACGGTGCTGCTGCTCGGCGGTCCCAACACCTTCCTGCCGGCGCTGCAGGACGCCTGGCGCCACCACATCCCAAACATCTGGGAGGAGCGCGGTGTCGCCCTGCCGGAGGGGGTCGATCCGAAGTCGTTGATCATCGTCCCCGAAAACGCGGAGTACTTTGCCGCGGTCGGCTCCGTCCTCTTCGGGAAGGAAGAGGACGCCCACATCGGCCGCTACACGGGTACGGCGGCGCTCGTGGACTACGCCGAGCACGGCCGCAAGAAGATGCGCGAGGCGTCCGGATCGCCCGGCCTGCTCAAATCGCCGGACGAACTGGAAGACTTCGCCGCGAACTACACCGTACCGACGTTCGAGCCGGTGACCTTCACCCCCGGCCAGGTGGTCGAAGCCTACGCCGGCATCGACGGCGGCTCGACCTCGACCAAGGCCGTGCTGATGGACGCGGACGGCACGCTCCTGGTGAAGGCATACCAGCTCTCCCAGGGCAACCCGATCGAGGACACACGGGCGATCCTCGCCGCACTGCGCGAGCAGGTGGAGTCCCAGGGCGCCACGCTCGAGATCAAGGGAATGGGCACCACCGGCTACGCCAAGGACATGCTCAAGGACACGATCGGCGCCGATGTCGCCATCGTCGAAACCGTCGCCCACACCCAGTCCGCCCTCCACTACTATAAGGATGTCGACGTGATTGTCGATGTCGGCGGGCAGGACATCAAGGTGATCATCCTCCACGACGGCAAGGTGAAGGACTTCCGCCTGAACACACAGTGCTCGGCGGGCAATGGCTATTTCCTTCAGTCCACCGCGTCGCGGTTCGGCTTCAAGGTCGCGGACTACGCCGACGCCGCCTTCGGCGCGCAGCGGGTGCCGATCTTCAGCTACGGTTGCGCCGTCTTCATGGAGTCGGACATCGTCAACTTCCAGCAGCTCGGCTGGAGCCGCGAGGAGGTGATGGGCGGGCTGGCGGCGGTGCTGCCCAAGAACATCTGGCTCTACGTCGTCCAGGAACCGAACCTGGGCAAGCTCGGCCACCGCTTCGTCCTCCAGGGCGGCACCCAGCACAACCTCGCCGCCGTCAAGTCGCAGGTCGACTTCATCAAGGCGAAGGTGCCGGGCGTCGAGGTCTTCGTCCACAAGCACTGCGGCGAGTCCGGCGCGATCGGCGCCGCGCTCGAAGCGATCCGCGTCGTGCGCGAGCGGGAGTCGAGCTTCATCGGCTTCCAGGCGGCGGAGGCGATCGAGTACACCTCGCAGCGGGACGAGTCGACGCGCTGCTACTTCTGCAAGAACAAGTGTCTGCGCACCTTCATCGACACGAAGACGCCGCAGGGCGACGAGCGCCGCTTCATCATCGCCACCTGCGAGAAGGGGGCAGTCGAGGCGCTCGACGATATGAAGGTGATCAAGGCGAAGATCGAGGAGATCAAGAAGGCCAACCCGAACTTCGTCGAGATCGCCGCCAACGACGCCTTCAAGCCGCAGAACGCCGAGCGCGCCCCGGCCCCGCCGCTGCCGCTCTCCGTCCGCCTCAACCCCAGGCGGCGGAAGCAGTGGGAGGTGGACCGGCAGACCTGGGAGGAGCGGCGGTCGAAGATGGTGGTCGGCATGCCCCGCGTGCTGAACGCCTACACCTACTCGCCCTTCTTCACCGCCTACTTCGAGAGCATCGGCATCCCCTGGCGGCAGATCATCTTCTCGCCGGAGACGGATGAAGCGATGTGGAAGGAAGGCAGCCGCCGTGGCTCGATCGACCAGTGCTTCCCCAGCAAGGTGGCGCTGGCGCATGTCCACTGGCTGCTCACCGGCGCCAAGCAGAAGCCGGACATCATCTTCTTCCCATCCTTCGCGACCTTGAAGTCGGAACTGGAACACGCGCTCGATTCCTGCGCCTGCCCGACCGTCGCCGCGACGCCGGCAGTGACGAAGGCAGCCTTCACCAAGGAAGACGACGCCTTCGTTGCCGCCGGCTGCACCTACCACGATCCCGTGCTCAACATGGCCGAGCCGGAGTTGTTCGAGAAACAGATGCTCGAATGGGCGGCGCCGCTCTTCGGCGTGAGCCGCGAAGAGAACGCCTTCGCGATCGAGCAGGGCTACAAGGCGTTCGACCGCTTCAAGAACGGCATGCGCGTCAAGGCGCGGGAAGTGCTCGACCAGCTGGAGCGGGAGAACCGCGTCGGCGTGGTCATGCTCGGCCGGCCGTACCACAACGACCCCGGCCTCAACCACGAGATCGTCGAGGCGATTCAGAAGATCGGCTTCCCGATCTTCTCGATCGACTCGCTGCCGGTGGACGACGACATCCTCGAACGGCTCTTCGGCGAAGAGGTCGCCCGCGGCGATATCCGCAGCCCGATGGATATCACCGACGTCTGGAAGAACGCCTACTCGGAGAACTCCAGCCGCAAGGCGTGGGGAGCCAAGTACGTCGCCCGCCACCCGAACCTGGTGGCGCTCGATCTCTCCAGCTTCAAGTGCGGCCACGACGCGCCGATGTACAGCATGATCGAGGAGATCGTCGAGACATCGGGCACGCCCTATTTCACCTTCCATGACATCGACGAGAACAAGCCGGCCGGGTCAATCAAGATTCGAGTCGAGACAATCTCGTACTTTCTGGGACGCTACCAGGACGACCTGCGCGACAAGGCAAAGATGGAGGAGCGCATCCGGGAGGCCGTGCGCGCCTACGAGGAAGCGCTTCGCCGGGGCGAGACGCCGCCGGAGATCGATCTCAGCGCTTCAGAGCCGCGCAAGGGCATCGTCATCCCGCTCGGCATCGCGTTGAGCAGCAACGCCGGCAAGGTCGGCGGTAGCTGCGGCAGTGGCGGCTGTGGCACCGGCCACGACGACGAGGGCGATGCCTGCGGGACGGGCGACTGTGGCAGCGGTTGCGGCTCGGGCTGCGGCACGTCGCCGGTAAGCAGCTTCGGGATCGGCGACGATCTGCTGCTGCCGGTGCTGAACAACCTGGCAGCGCCGGCATCGGGAGGCGGGTGCGGGAGCGGCTGCGGTTCGGGCTGTGGTTCCGGCTGCGGCACATCACCCCTCATGACCCCGATCGGGATCGAGAGCGATCTGCTGCTTCCGGTGCTCAACGGCGCCCCGGTTGCGGCCGGCGTCGTACCGGACAAGGAAGACGTGTACGTGCCTTTGCCGGTGCTGAATTAGCCGGCAGGCGGATCGGTTTGGGAGTCACCCAGCACAAAGGGGACGGTTATGCCAAATACGATGAGCGATGAGGCGATCAAGGAGCAGGTAGCGGCGTTCGAGGAGCAACTCCGCCAGCAGACGGGTGCGACCAAGAAAGAGGTCGAGCAGTTCAAGCGTCCGGTGGAACGGCCCTTCACCGCCGAGGAGCGCGACCGGGTAACGATCCTCTTCGGCGGGCTGACCGTCACCCACGACTATGTCCTCAAGGCGGCGACCGAAGGGCTCGGCTACCGCGTGCAGGACCTGCCTGTGCCGGACAACATGTCGCTGGCGGTGGGCAAGGAGTTCGGCAACCGGGGGCAGTGCAACCCGACCTACTACACGGTCGGCAACCTGGTGAAGTACCTGCAGACGCTGCGCGAGGCGGGCGTGCAGGACATCGAGAAGAACTACGTCTTCATCACGGCGGGCGCCTGCGGCCCCTGCCGCTTCGGCATGTACGAGGCGGAGTACCGCAAGGCGCTGCGCGACGCCGGCTTCAACGAATTCCGGGTGTTGATCTTCCAGCAGTCGGGCGGCCTTGAAGAGGGCGGCAAGCTCGGCGACGGGAAAGAGGAAGCTGGTATCAAGCTGGATACCAAGTTCTTCCTGACGATCCTCCGCGCGATGATCGCCTCGGACATCGTCAACTCGATGACCCTCGCGATCAAACCATACGAGGTCGAGCCGAACGCCACCGACCGGGCGCTGGCCGAGGCGCGGGACATGCTCGCCGATTGCTTCCGCGAGCGGCGCTCCACCTGGAGCACCCTGCGCCGCGTGCGTGCCCTCTATGACACGATTGACGTCGACTTCACCCGCGTCAAGCCGAAGGTGAAGATCACGGGCGAGTTCTGGGCGCAGACGACCGAGGGCGACGGCTCCTATCACCTGCGCTCCTGGTTGGAGTCCGAGGGTGCCGAGGTGCTGACAGAGCCGGTCGGCACCTGGATCGACTACATCCTCGAGGCGGCGGTGACGAAGCAGAAGGACCGGATCGGCATCGCCCCCGGCGCGCGCAAGCGGCTGATCGCGCTGCGCGCCGGGCTGACGATGTACAAGAGCATCTATACCTTCTATCGGGCGGCGTTCGGATTCCGCACACCGCCGCTGGTCAGCCAGAAGAAGCTGGCCGAGGTGGCGGACGACTACTACAACGTCCGGATCGGCGGCGGCGAGGGCCACATGGAAGTGGGCAAGCACATCCTCGCTACGACCGAGAAGAAAGCGCACATGGTCACCTCGATCAAGCCCTTCGGCTGCATGCCGAGCACGCAGTCGGACGGCGTCCAGTCGAAGGTGATGGCGAAGCTGAAGGATAGCATCTTCATCCCGATCGAGACCTCGGGCGACGGCGAGGTCAACATCAAGAGCCGCGTGCAGATGAAGCTGTTCGAGGCGAAGGTGAAGGCGCGCGAGGAGATGCAGCGGGCCCTGGATGATCACGGTGTGACGTTGGAGGCGGTGCAGGCTTACGTCGAGCAGCACCCCGAACTGCGCCGCCCGATGCAGAAGCTACCCCACGAGTACGTCAGCACCGCCGCCAACTTCGTCGCCAAGGTCGCGCCGAAGATTCCGCGCAAGGAGCGGGTAGCGATGGTGTCCGCCTAACGTCACTCAACGAAGACCGGCGCGAGGCCCGGCCAGTGAGCCGGGCCTCGCGCTTGGCGAACATGCTGATCCGTGGCACCCTGGATTTCGGGAGGATCGAATCCATGGTAGTAATACGCGAAGGGCGGATCGAAGGTGGTCGCCTGATCGTCGCGGACACAATTGCGCTGCCAGATGGCACCCCTGTGCGGGTCGAAATCGAGGTGCTCGACGAGCAGACTCAGGCGGGCAACCGCGAGATTCCTGCCGACGAGGATTTGCTGCCGGGGTTTGGCATGTGGGCAAACCGCGAGGACATGCAAGATAGCGTCGATTGGGTCAATCAGCAACGTGACGCTTGGCGAGAGCGACTCCTGCACGCCCAGTGATTGACACTGATATCCTTATCGACCACTTGCGTGGTGTAGCCGCCGCGACCGCCTTCCTCAATGCCAGGCGAGCGGCGGGAAGGAACACCGTCAGCATCATCTCGGCGATGGAGCTGGTCCAAGGCTGCCGGAATGGGCAGGAGTTACAGACCGTCCGTGCTTGCTGGCTGCGATGACCGTCGTACCAATGACCGGTCAGGCATCAGAATCCGCCTTGCAACTGATGGACGCCCACTTCCTCCGGCACGGACTTCGACTTCCGGATGCCCTCATAGCTGCTGCCGCGCTCGACCGCGGCGAGATGCTGAATACGCGAAACGCACGTCACTTCGGCGTTGTCCCCGGTCTGGCCATCGAGCGCCCATATTGACAGCGGGATTAGGTCGTCACGCCCAACTCCTGCTCGACCTCGGCCAGGGCACCGTCCAGGCCATCGACCAGCCAGTCGCTCTCGGCCGGGGTGATCACGAGCGGCGGGGCGATGTTGACGATGTTGCCGGCGCGGCAGAGGATGCCCCGCTTCACCAACGCCGCCGTGAGCTTGTCCGGCAGGCCAGCATCTTCCGGGAACGGCTCATTGGTTGCCGGGTCTTGGACGATCTCCACCGCCAGCAGCAGGCCGCGCCCGCGCACGTCTCCCACGATCGGATGTTGCTCCTTGAGCGAGGTGAGCCGGCCCTGGAGGTAGGCGCCGGTCCGGGCCGCGTTCTCCGGCAGTTGCTCCCGCTCGATGATGCCGACGTTCGCCAGTGCCACCGCGCAGGACACCGGGTGCGTGCCGAAGGTGATGCCGAGGCCGAAGGTCTTGCTCTTGTCGCCCTCGAACGCGGCGGCGACCTTGTCCGACGCGGCGACGGCGGCGATCGGGATGTAGCCGGAACTGATCCCCTTCGCCATCGTCATCAGGTCCGGCTCGTAGCCGAGGCCCGGTGAGGCGAACCACGCGCCCGTGCGGCCGAAGCCGTTGATCACCTCGTCAGCGATCAGGAGGATGCCGTACTTGTCGCAGAGCCGGCGGATCTCCGGCCAGTAGTCGTCCGAGGGAATGTAGCCGCCGTTGGCGGAGGAGATCGGCTCGCCGATGAAGGCGGCGATCGTCTCCGGCTTCTCCGCCTTGATCACCTGCTCGATCGCGCCGACGCAGACGGCATCGCAGGCGGGTTTGCCTGCCTGCTTGCAGTGATAGCAGGGTGTGTTCTCGACAAAGACGACGCCAGGCAGCAGCGGCTCGTAAGGCGCGCGGTTGATGCCGGTCGAGCCGTTCACAGAGAGCGCCCCGGCGGTGACGCCGTGATAGGAGCCACGCCGGGCAATGATCTTGAACCGCTTCTTCTCGCCGAGATTGTACTGGTAGTGCTTCGCCATCCGGAGAGCGGTTTCGACCGCTTCTGAGCCGGAGTTGACGAAGAAGAGGCGGTTGAGTGAGGGCGGCAACAGCGACGCGAGCTTGCTCGCCAGGTCGACGGCCGGCCGGCTCGCGTAGGCGAAGGTGTTGACGTAGGCCAGATCGCGCATCTGCTGCGCGGCCACCTCGCCCAGTTCGGCGCGGCCGTGACCGGCGTTGACCACCCAGAGGCCGGACATCGCGTCCATGAACCGCCGGCCGCGCTGATCGGTCAGCCACACCCCCTCACCCTGGACGAAGACCTTGAGACCGTCCGGCTTGGCGAGTTCCGTGTACTGCTGAGTATGCACCCAGAGATGCGCGAGACCCCGCGCGATGTAGTCGTCCATCTCGACATCGCTGGTTAGGTCCGGCCGTGCTTCCTGCTCGATCGTCATCGTTGGCTCCTTTGAATGCCCTCACCCCCGACCCCTCTCCCGCAACGGCGGGAGAGGGGAGCCTCACTCAACCGGGGTGTGCCAGTATCTCCCCCTCTCCCGCTCCGGCGGGAGAGGGGGCCGGGGGGTGAGGGCCAGCATACACCCGTCGTCCATCGACCCACGTCTCATCGATCACAATATCCCGTACCCGCTGGACCGGCACGATAGTCGGATCCTCGGCCAGCAGCACGAAGTTGGCCAGTTTGCCTGGTGTGATCGATCCCTCCTCGTCGTCGGTGCCGCCCGCCCAGGCGCTGTCGAGCGTGTACATCCGGATCGCATCGAGCACGCTGACAGCCTGTTCCGGCGACAGTGCCTGCCTGCCGATCGTGCGGCGTTCGGCGGCGGCGGCGATCCCCCAGAGCGGCGGCAGGGCGAAGCACGGCGCATCCGAACTGCCGCCGACCGGCACGCCCGCCGCGTGAAGTTGCGCCACCGGCCAGTTGAGAAACTGCTTCGGCCGGGTGTGATAGGCCGGCCGGTCGCCGTACTGCCAGATACCAACCGGCTGCGTCACAACGCCAACCTCCAGCGCCCGCACCTGTTCAATCTCGGCGTCGGTCGCCCAGAAGAAGTGATCGATGCGGAAGCGCGAGCGACTGGTGGGTGCGGCTGCGCGGGCGTGCGTCAACCCGGCGAGCGCCGCCGCGATCGCGCGGTTGCCGATCGCGTGAATGGCGACGGTCAGGTGCCGGCGGGCGGCCTGCTCGACTAATTCGTTGAGTCGTGCCTGCTCATAGAAGAGGATGCCCTCATCGACGCCGTCATCGTGGCCGCCGTGGCCCGGCAGCCGCGTGGCGGCGGTGACGCCGGCGCCGTCGGCGAAGAGCTTGATGCCGCCCCGCCGGATCCTGGGCGGCCGATCGGCATCGAAGTCGCCTCCATCCAGCCAGGCGGCAGGCGAGTCAAAGAGGCCACGATCGGAACCGCGCAGCGGTGTGTAATACAGCGGTAGACGCCCGCTCGCGGCGGCGCGGCGCATCAGATCGAGAAACATCGGTGGCACCCAGGCATCCTGGAGCGCCGTGATGCCGAGCGCGAGATGGCGGCGACCGTTTGCCTCGACCAGATCGAGGAGTTGCGGCTCGTGTCGCTCGATCAGAGCCGCCATCGAGTGACGCTGCGGTCCGTTCGTTGCTGCTTCAGCCAGCAGGCCGATCGGCTCGCCGGTTGGGTCACAGTCGATCGTGCCGTACGGCCGGTAGGTATGGCTCTTGACGATGCCGATCAACTCCAGCGCGCGGCTGTTCGCCACGACACGGTGATAGGAGGAGTGGACGGCGACGACGGGGTGCTCCGGCGCCGCTTCGTCGAGTTCCCAACGAGTCGGGTGGCGGCGTTCGGTGAGCCGGTCATCGGCATAGCCGACCGCGCGGATCCAGCCGCCCGCCGGCGTCGCGTGCGCCGCCTCGGCGATCCGGGCCTGGAGCGCAGGGATATCGGCGACGGCGTCGGGACTGATATCGACGGCGACCGGGTTGAGCGTCGTTGGACCGAAGTGATTGTGCGCGTCGACGAAGCCGGGGATCAGGCAGCGGCCGCCGAGGTCGATCACCTCTGTCTCCCGCTCCCGCGCCTGGAGGAGCGATGCGGACTCGCCGACCGCCGCGATCCGGCCGTCTTTGATTGCCACCGCGCTCGCCCGCGGTCGGGTCGGATCGATGGTGTGGATCGTGACGTTGGTCAGGAGGGTGTGCATCAGACTCTCCTACCTCCGGAACGGATCGACTCCCCTGGACAGAACAGGCCCATGGTAGACAGGTTGCGTGGCAAACGCGAACTCAGGGGAAAACCGCACCGCGGCGAGGCCGGCACGCCATTCTTGACCGAACCAATCGACTTACATAGCATATGGACGTCACGTCAATTGCGCGCTTCTCTTTTTATGTCTGGCAGATATGTAGATGACGGTATGCGGCGGGCGTCGGAGCATGTCCTCGACTGCCGGTTTCCTTGAGGTCATGCTGTGCCCGAACCCAACTTATCAGAACACCAACGCGATCGACCGACGCTCGCACCTCAGCTCGCGCCCCGCGCGTTGGCAGGGCTTCGTGTGATCGACGCCGGCCAGGTCCTCGCCGGTCCGTTTGGGCCGACGTTGCTCGCCGACTTCGGCGCCGAGGTGATCAAGATCGAACTGCCCGGCGAGACGATCCGGCCGGAGCAACGCTTGAACCGCGCCGTCGAGTCGCGCAGCAAGAAATCAATCACGCTCGACCTGCGACATCCGGCCGGCCGCGAGTTGTTTCTCAAGCTGGTCGCCGTCTCCGACGCGATCGTCGAGAACTATACGCCGGGCACCTTTGAGAAGTGGGGATTTGACTACGAGACGCTGTCGTCCGTCAATCCCGGCATCATCCTCGTGCGCGTCTCCGGCTATGGGCAGACCGGGCCATATTCGCAACGACGCGGGTACGATCGGATCGGCCAGGCATTCGGCGGTCTGTTGCACGTGACCGGTGAACCGGACCGCCCACCAGCGCACCCCGGTTTCATGCTGGCCGACTATCTCACGGGGATGTTCAACGCCTTCGGCCTGCTGATCGCCGTGTACAACCGCGACATCGCCGGCAGCGGGCGCGGCCAGGTGGTCGATGCCTCGCTCTACGAATCGATCTTTCGGATGAGCAGTACGCTCGCCGGCGAATATGCGCTCAGCGGGACCGTGCGTGAACGAGCGGGAACGTTCCGGCCGTGGTCGGTGCCCGCCAATCAGTATCGGACGGCGGACGGCCGCTGGCTGTTGATCATCGCGTCGAGCGACCGGCTAATGGAGCGGTTGCTGGAAACGATCGGACGGGCGGATCTGATCGACGATCCGCGCTTTGCGCGGTTTGAGCGGGCAAAGCACGCCGAGGCGCTCGACGAGGTGATCGCCGCCTGGGTGGAGACGAAGACGCTGGCCGAGGCGATGGAGACTCTCGAAGCAGCGCAGGTGCCCTTTGGCCCAGTGAACACGATCGCCGATATCTTCGCCGATGAACACATCTGGGCACGCGGCAACATCGCCGCCGTTCCCGACCCCGTGCATGAGACGGTCTATGTCCCCAGTGTCACCCCACAGCTATCGACGACGCCGGGCGCGATCTATGGACCGCCGCCGGAGCCGGGCGAGCACAACCGCGAGATCTACCAGGGTCTGCTCCGCCTCTCGGATGAGGAGATGGAGCAGCTTCGCGCCGATCGCACCATCTAATCACACGGAGTACGAACGATGTCGTTCCCGACCGTCGACTATGAGCGACGTGGCCATGTGGCGTGGGTCACGATGAACCGTCCGGAAGCGCTCAACGCGATGAACGATGAGCTGAAACGCGACCTGAAGCTGGCGTGGGAAGAGGTGCGCCAGGATCGGGACGTGTGGGCCGTGATCCTGACCGGGGCCGGCGGTCGCGGGTTCTGTGCGGGGGCCGACCTGCGCTCCTCGCGTGCGGGCGAGCCGCCGGTTGACGACCCGTACTGGTTGATGCAGACGACGGACTCGCTCGAGAGCGGCCTCGAAGTATGGAAGCCGATCATCGCTGCCGTGAACGGCCACGCAATCGGCATCGGCCTGACCCTGGCGATGGCGAGCGATTTCCGGATCGCCTCGGAGAACGCGACGTTCGGATTCCCGGAGGTGCGGCTCGGCATGCCGACCGTGATGGGGGCGATCCGCGCGCCGCAGGTGATCGGCATGTCCAACGCGCTCGACCTGTTGCTGACGGGCGAGCGGATCGACGCGGAGACGGCGCTGCGCTGGGGGCTGGTGCGCGAGCTCGTGCCGCTCGATCGGCTGTACGAGCGTGCCGAGGATCTGGCGGCGCGGCTGTGTCGCTCTGGTCCACGGGCGGTGCAGGCGACCAAGGAGATCGCGGTGCGCGGCCAGGGCCTGCCGTTCGGCGATGCCTTCCGCCTCGGCGAGGCGATCCGGCGGCTGGCGCGGGATGCCGCAAAGAACGACATCCAGGAAGGGTTGGCGGCCTACCGCGAGCGGCGCGAACCCCAGTTTCACAACCACTAGGCTGCCACGCGCACGGCGGGCAGACCGACCGGTGGGGAGAGGGCAATCCAATGACCAACGACCATATGGGCTTTCCGAAGACGGTGACACGACGCCGGCTGCTTGCCGCCAGCGCGATCGGCGGCGGGGCGGCACTGGCGTTCCTGGCGGCATGCAGCGGCAAGGCCGATGAGGCCGGCTCCGACGCGGGTGCCGACGTCGCCAACACCCTGACGCAGTCCACCGCGGAACCGAAGCGCGGCGGTTTGGTCCGCGCGAATATGGGCGCGCAGAACGTCTTTCTCGATCCGCACATGACCGCGCTGCCCGGCGTGTCGTGGCTGTGGGGCAACGTCAGCCACCACCTGGTGGAGGTCAACGCCAACCGCGAGATTACCGACGAGGGGCTGGCCGCATCCTGGGAGACGCCGGACGCGCTCACACTCACGTTCAAGCTGCACGACGGCATCGCCTTCCACGACGTGGCGCCTGCAAACGGCCGGGCGATGACGGTCGAGGACGTGATCTACAGCATCGAGCGAATTCGCACACCGGACCCGCAGTTCGCCCGCCGCAGCCTCTTCGAGGCGATCGACAAGATGGAGGCGACCGACCCGCGCACGCTGAAGGTGACACTGAAGCGGCCCTATGTGCCGCAGATGTTCTACTTCGGTTCGGGCTGGGCGTTCATCGTCAACCGGGAGACGGTGGAAAAGTACGGCGACCTCAAGGGACCGGAGGGCGCGATCGGCGTCGGGCCGTTCATTCTCGAACCCGGCTATACGAAGGAGCAGGGCGGCAAGCTGCGGCGCAACCCGAACTACTTCCGCGCGGGCCTGCCGTATCTCGATAACGTTGACCTGATGGTGTTCCAGGACGCGCAGACGGCGCAGTCGGCTTTCACGGCGGGGCAACTCGAGATCATGGGCATCAACGCGGACGCCCGCAGGATCGTGTCGGGCGCGGTGCGTGGCGCCCAGTTCGCGCCGGTTTCGCACGGCGGCCGACGGTACTCGGTCGAACTCAACGTGAAGCGGCCGCCGTTCGACGACGCTCGTTTCCGCAAGGCGGTACATCTCGCGCTCAACCGGCAGGAGATCGTCTCGCTCGGCTGGGGCGATGAAGGCGACCTCCTTGGTGGCATTCCGCCGAGCATGGGCGATTTTGCGATTCCGGCAGCGGAGCTGGAGCAGATGCCCGGCTATCGCGCGAACAAAGACGAGGACCTGGCCGAGGCGAAGAAGCTGCTGGCGGCGGCCGGTCTGGAGAACGTCGAGGTGGAATGGTTTGACACCGAGTTGGCGATTCCTTCCGGCCAGATCGTACCGCCCCAACTTCAGAAGATCGGCATCCGCTCCAAGGTGAACCGAGTCGAATACGGCGCGTACAAGACGGCGGAGAACAACCGTGAGTACGGCGCCTTCTTCGGCGGCTATACCGTCGATGCCGAGCCGGACGCGGTCCTGCGGGTGTACAGCTACTCGACCGGAAGCCGGAACTACAACGAGAACGCCGACCCACGGATCGACCAGATGATCGACGCGCAGGTAAGTGAAGTGGACACGAAGCGACGGGCGCAACTCGTGCAAGAACTTCAGCGGTACATGATCGAAACGAACGCCGAGCACCTGCTCGCGAACGGCCGCACGTTCAAGGCGCTGCAGGCGCAGGTGCGTGGCTTCTTGGTTCCGCCCTGGAGTGACAGTGACCGCCAGGATCTGACCCGGACCTGGCTGGACACATAGGCGCCAGCATTGCCTGGTCCCCCTTGGGATGGCCGGCGGATTGATGTCGGTGATCCCAAGGGGAGCGTCAGGTTGTCGCCCAATCAGGACGTGGTACGGTGCAGCGATATATCGCCCAGCGCATTCTGCTCGTTATTCCAACCCTGGTGATCCTGACCACGGCCGTGTTCGCACTGGTGCGGCTGGTCCCCGGCGACCCGGTTGCGATCCTCCTATCGGAGCAGGCGTTCTCCACGCAATGGGACCATGAGCAACTGCGGCACGAGCTCGGCCTGGACCAGCCGATCGCGCGACAGTACATCGACTGGGTGAGCGGCCTGGCGCGGGGCGACTTCGGTGTCTCGTTATACTCCGGCGAGGCACTGGGGCCGACACTCGTGGAGCGGTTCAAGGTCAGCGCCGAGATCGCGGCGCTGGCGATGTTGGCTTCAGTGCTGATCTCGACGCCGGTCGGCGTGATCGCGGCCGTCCGCGCGAATACGCCGGTGGACTATCTCGCCCGCGGCATCTCGATCCTCGGCCTCTCCATTCCCAGTTTCTTCATGGGTACGGCGCTGCTGGTCTACGGGTCGATCTGGTTCAACTGGATACCGTCGGTTCGGTTGATCCCGTTCACCGACGATCCCCTCGGCAACCTGGCACAGTTTGCCCTGCCCGCGCTGATCATCGGCATCCACCTTGCGGCGGTGCAAATGCGCATGACGCGCGCCGTCCTCCTGGAAGTGCTCCGCCAGGACTATGTCCGCACGGCGAGGGCGAAGGGGTTGGCTGGCCGGTCGGTGATCGTCCGGCACGCGCTTCGCAATAGCCTGCTGCCCGTGATCACGATCACAGGGCTCCAGTTTGGGGCATTGCTCGGTGGAACGGTGATCTCTGAGACATTGTTCAATCTGCCGGGCCTGGGCCTGCTCATGGTGGAAGCAGTCCGCCAGCGGGACTATCCGGTGATCCAGAGCGTCAACATCGCCTTCGCGCTGATCGTGATCGTCACCAATCTCGCGGTTGACTTGAGCTACGGCTTCATCGATCCGCGCATTCGGTATCGGTAGAGAGAGACGGTTCTATGACCCAGCCGACCGACGTGGTACCGGTGATCGCGGAGTCGCGCCGAGGGCGCTCGCCCCGGGCGAAGCTGCTGCGCCTGGCGCGGGAGACACCGCTTGGCGCGGCGGCGGCGGTAATCGTGGCCGCGCTGTTTGTCGTCGCCGCGATCGGACCGCTGGTCACGCCGTACGACCCGAACCAGAATTCGGCCGGCAAGCGGCTCAGCCCTCCCAGCAGCCAGCATCTCGCGGGAACGGACAACCTTGGCCGGGATGTGTTCAGCCGGACGATCGCGGGCGCGCGGATCTCGGTGGTCGTTGGATTCGGTGCGGTGGCGATCGGCATGATTGCGGCCAGCTTGATCGGCGTGCTGAGCGGTTATTTTGGTGGCGCTGTCGATACGGTGATCCAGCGGTTCGTCGATGCCTATATGGCGTTCCCAAACCTGCTACTCCTGATGACCGTCGTCGCCGTCCTCGGACCCGGCATACCACAATTGATCGTCGCGCTGGGCATGTCATCGGCGCTGGGAAGCTCGCGCGTGCTGCGATCGGCGACGCTGGCCCTCAAAGAGAACCAGCACATCGAAGCGGCCCGCGCGATCGGCGCCGGTCACACGCGGATCATCGCCCGCCACATCCTGCCGAATATCTTCGCGCCGCTGATGATTCTGGCCACTGGCGGGCTCGGCACCGCGATTCTGGCAGAGGCGTCGCTCAGCTTTCTTGGCTTCGGCGTGCCGCCGCCGGATGCATCCTGGGGCAACATGATGACCGGCTACGGCCGATCGGTGCTCTACCTGGCGCCGTGGATGATGCTGGCGCCCGGCATCGCGCTGAGCCTCACCGTCTTCGGCTTCAACATCCTCGGTGACTCACTGCGCGACCTGCTCGACCCGCGCCTGCGCGGCCGCTAGCCACCGGGAGCAATCCATGGCTATGTTCGCTTCCGCGCGATGATCGCGGTTGCGCCGGGTGGGATGGCGGCCCAGCGGTGAAGTCGAACGTATCGGCAAGCCAGAGGCCGCGGGTCCGGACGCCCACATCGTATGCGTGATACAGAACGGCCCGCTCCTCCGGCGGCAGGCCGGCGTAATCGTGATCTTCCAGGGCACGTCCCGCCCGGATCGAGGCGGCGATCGCGGCCATTGCTTCCCAGAGTTCGGTCCAGAACCCGGTAGAGTTGACGAACGAACCGGGTTGGCCGCGCACGAGGTAGCGATCGGCCTCCGGGGTATTGGCGAAGCAATCATCGGTGACGCTGATCAGGCCGATCCTGACCAGGTAGTAGAGCAGCCCACCGAGACGGCGCGGCTCGCACCCGATCTCGGCAGCGAGTTGATCGAGCGTGCGCGGGGCATCATGCAGCACGGTGAAGAGGTCGAGCTGCAGGCCGGCGAGGAGCGCGTAGCCCTCGGGGATGGCGCCGGTGATGGATTGAATCGTGGCCGGCTGGATTGGTTCTGCATTCATTAGTCGCTCCTCCTGCTTGGCGATGTCGTTAACTATCGCCGCTACGGACCAGCGGCCGGAATGATCCACTCCGGCGGACCCATCTGGGCGATACATGCGGCATCGGGTCTGCGCGTCGGATTTGCGAGGAACTGCAGCATGATCGAATGCGCGCAGGCGAAGCCACCGGTGGTGACGTGACCGACTCCGGGGAACTCAAAGAAGGTACTCCGCAGGAGCGTCCGCGCCACCATCCGGCCATAGGCCGGCGGCGTGATCGGATCGTATTGGCCGGAGAGAATGAGGGTGGGGATGGCGCTGACGACGGGGAGCTTGACCGTCGGGAGGAGGCGGGCAGCGCCCCAGGTCGAGCAGACGCGGAAGAAGTCTTCCTGGGTGAAGATGTCGCCGATCTCCGGCCGTACCCGTTGCCGCGCCGCCGCGACCTGCGCCGGATGGGTCAGACTCCCCTCTTCGGCACACTGCACCGAGTAGTTCATGCCGTGACTCAGATCGTCGTCGAAGATCAACCGGCCGGCCGCGAGCGCCAGCAGGCTGGAACCTCTGGCGTGCAGGCTCGCCTCTGCCAGTGGCAGGATTGGGATCAGGTCGGTGTGATAGAGGGCGTCAAACAGGGTGCGTACCAAGCGATCACCGGTCAACACGATGTCGTGGACGACACCAGTGCGCGGATGCTGGGCCTGGTAGCGCAACGGCGTGGCGTTGAACTCGGCGACAAGCTGGTAGAAGCGCGCTTCGAGGTTGGGAAAGGCGGCGGCACAGCGCGGAGATGCGGCACATTCATCGAAGAGGAGCCAGAAGGAGCGGGCGACGTTGCCGGGAATCTCCACCAACTGCTGCACCTGCGGCGCCAGCGGTGAGTCCAGGACGACGGCGCGGAGGGTCGAGGGATATGCCTGCATGACGGCCAGCGCCAGGCGGGCGCCGTAGGAGACGCCCCAGAGATCGACCTGCTGGTAGCCGAGTGCACGTCGAATGTCGTCGATGTCGGCGGCGCCGGCCGCGGTGGTGTAGGCGGCGAGGCTGACGCCGGCGCGGCGCAGCCGGTCATGACAGCGGTTTGCCGCCTGCACGCGAGCTTCGGATTCCTGGGCACGGCTGAGATGCTGACCGAGTTGCTGGTACTTGACGTCAATCAGTTCCTGGCAGGCGAGTGATGGCTGAGAGAAGCCGACTCCTCGCTGGTCGATCAGCACGAGGTCGCGGCGGGCTGTGAGGTCGGCGGCAAGCTGACCGGTGATCGAGGGAGCGAACCCTGAGAGGACGGCGGTGCCGGGGCCGCCGCCGAGGAAGAGCAGTGGCGGCGCGGCGCGGGAACTGTCCCGCGCTCTGAAGATGGCGACCGCGAGCCGGATAGTCGAACCCCGGTGCTGAGTGCGATCCTCGGGCACGAAGACCACGCCACACGTCACCGTCTGACCTTCGGTCTGGTCCGGCGCCGGCGTGAAGGGGCACGCCGTCCGTTCGAAGCGCGGCGGCGCTTGAAAGACGAACGGCACCGGCGCTTGGGCGGCGATCGTACGCCGGTCACAGAGCAGGGCCACGCCGATCACCAGGACACAGAACAGGGCCAGGCGCGGGCTGATCATGGGCGATTGCCTCCTGTAGTAGGCCAGCCGGTCACCGTCGCGTCGCAGACTGAAGCGGAGCGGCTCAGGGTGGTGATGTGAGCTGCTTTGCCTGCTCGATCGCCCCGCCATACACCTCCAGCGGCATGAACGGGATGAATTTCGGTTCGGTGCCGGTCCTCTGACCAGGCGCGGGGGAATGTGCCCGCGCCGAAGCCGAAGATGCGTCCCTGGTCGAAACGGATGGCGGTCTGCCGCCCGTTGCACGATTAGGCTGATCAGGAGCCGAGCGGGCCGGGATCCATCCCGAGCAGGAGCCGCCCCGCGCGCTCGTAGTTGACCGGCGACACGCCCAGGTGCTGCGCCGCCACCTGCACGTCACGCAGGCACCGGTCCAGCGGGCTTTGGCGATAGACGGCGGTGCCGCCACCGGCCTGGTACATCGACTCTGTCACCTGGCGGGCGGCGGCGGCGGCATAGGCCGGCGCCGCGGCGAGCATGGCCTCCTGTTCGGGGGTAAGTGGCGCTCCTTGACAGGCGGACTGCCAGGCGTCGCGAACGGTTGCGTAGAGCAAGCCCCGCGCTGCCTGCAGCGTCGCTTCCGCCTGGGCGACCTGGGCCTGGATCACCGAGCGATCGCGCAGTAGGGTGGTGCCGAAGGTGGGCACCTTGGCAGCCGCCAGGGCTTTCAGGGTCTCGATCGCTGTCCGGGCGATGCCAAGCGGGACGGCGGCGACGGCAGCGGGGAACCATTGGAAGATAGACACGCGATAGAGCGGGTGGTCGAGGCGCGGCCGGCCGGTGAGGAAGGCGAAGTTGTGGTCTTCCGGAACGAACAGATCGGTGACGGCGATGTCGTGACTACCCGTGCCGCACAGACCGCCGCTGTCCCAGGTGTCGATGATCGCGCACTGGCCTACCCGGAAGAACATCAGCCGCAGGTCCGGCGTGCCATCGACGCCTAGGCGCGGCTGCTCTCCGTCGACGACGAGGCTGACACCGGAGAGCCAGGTGCAGTGATCGCAGCCACTGGCGAACGGCCAGCGCCCGCTCACTCGATACCCGCCCGGAACCGGTATGGCGCGGCCCCGTGGTGTGAACGAGCCGCCCATGACGGCCAGGGCGTCGGACCCGAAGATGGCGCGGGCGCCGGACTCGGGCAGGTAGGCGCCGATCATCCCGCCCAAGGCGCCGATCATCAGGCACCAGCCGACCGATCCGTCCAGTTCCGAAAATGCTTCGATCAGCTGGAACAGGCGCTCCGGTTCGAGTTCGTCACCGCCGAGGTCAGCGGGAACCCACAGGCGGAAGAGACCCGCCTCGGCGATCGCCGTCACCAGCGACGGTGGCAGGCGGCGCTCCCGTTCGAGGGACTCCCGTGCCGCGATGATCTGCGGCGCCAACGCCGTCGCCGCGACGACCGGATCGAAGGATGTGGCCGAGTCGATTGTTACCATGGTCTGCTCCTGTGCGATGGGCGTCCGCGCCCGATTCCGCGAGGCTGCATCATTGGCAGCAATGGCCGTCGAGCTAGGGATGCGTGCCCGCCGACCAGGCGCTCGGCATCTGGCCGGCGCCGAAGTCGAGGATGCGGACCTCGTTGGGGCGGACGGCGATGCGCGCCCAGGCGGGGAAGGTCTGCTTGACGAGGGAGAGGAAGTCGTTACCGGCCTGCTCGCCGACGTAGCGTTGCGCGGCCAGCAGCCACTCGGGGAAGGGTTCGGGGGCGACGGTGACGTTTGCCGTGCCTCGGATCATCAGCACCTTGCAGGGCCAGTCGTTGGTATCGATCGTGAGGCTGACGGCGGGGTACTTGGCGAGGGCGCGCATCTTGGGTGAATTCGGCGGGGCGCCCATCAGGATCTCGTCGCCGGTCCAGTGGAACCAGATCGGGATGACGCGGGGGGTGCCGTCGTGCCAGGTGTAGGCGAGCCGCGCCGGGATGGTGGAGCGGAGCATCTCCTGGGCGACGGGGTCAGTCGAGAGGATCGTGCGGGCGTCGCTGGTGGCGGTCATCGCGCTGTCCTTTCTGCGATCGGGTGGGTACTCGGCTTGGGAGCGTGCCGATCGAGGTCACGGTCTCCGCCCGTGCTCATCCGTCCAGATAAACGTTGCCGGTTCAAGAATTGGCGTTTCTTGTTCATTTCACTTCGGGCTATCTGGAACCGTCGCACTATCACTGCACCCGTTTCTCCGGCTTCGGTGGCGTCGTTCTGTTCGAGGTCGATCTACTCCCCGGCCCGGCCGGAGATGACGATGTAGCCGGGTGCGGGGCGTTCGACGCGGATGTCGGTGCAGCCGGCGGCATTGAGCCAGCCGGTATACTCCTCGGCGGTCCAACAGCGGGAGGTGGACATGATTCGGAAGAGGAGCGTGAAGCCGTCGATGAAGAGGTCGGGTGGGTCGTCCGGGGCCGGCTGTTCTCCTTCGACGATCGCGATCGTGCCGCCGGGGGTGAGTGCCTGCCGTGCCCGTTGGATCAGGTCCGTGTTTTGCGTCGCGGAGAAATGGTGCAGGACGTTGGTGCAGAGGATTGCATCGTAGTCCGTTCCGAGATCGTCGGTGAGGGCGTTACCGGCGCGATGGGTGACGACGTTGTCGATGCCCGCCTCTCGCGCCAGCCCGCGGGCGTGTTCGACCGCCGGCGGGAGATCGAGCACAACCGAGGTCAGTTCCGGATGGAGCCGGCAGACTTCGGCGCCGATGAGCCCGTGCGCGCCGCCAATTTCGAGCATCCGGCGGGCGCCGTCCTTGACGGGGACGAGTGGCGCGACCAGTGGGGCTTCGAAGCCGGCGAACTCTAGCATCGCCCGCTGGTAGGCCGCCCAAGCGGCGGGGTCCTTCTCCGTGCCGTGGAAGTCGATCCCGTCGCCGGTACGGACGACCTGTTCGAGTTGCGAGGTCATATCCCACTGGCTGTAGTTAAACTCGGCGAGGCCGACGAACGGAACAACGGCGCCCCGGATCAGACTCGATCGGGCGCGCGGCGTAAGGTCGTACCGTGGACCCGTGGTGGTGACATAGCCGGTGGAACACAGCACCCGCAGGACGAGTTCGACACTTATTGCATCAAGGTTCAGGTCTGTGGCAATCTCCGACGCCGTGCGTGGTCGGTCGCGCAGCGCCTCGAACAGGCCGAGGCGGACGGCGGCCATGATCGATCGCGTCTGAAGCATGGGCATGGTCAGGTCGATGGCCGGCACGAGCGGCGAGCCGGGGCCGAAGACCTGCTCTTCCTCCGGGGTTTGGGGAATGATGCCGTATCGCATTGGATGCTCCTTGTGTTGAGCGGCGTGGGTCGGGCGATCCAGCGTTAGTGATGCGGTCCGCCGTGGCGCCGCGACCCACGTCCGTGCGGTGACGGATAGGCATCGTTAGCGGGCCGAAGCGCTTGGCATGGTTGAGTTGGCAGCGTTGGCGCGGAGCCGCTCGCCGAGGCGGACGAGCCACAGGCCCAGCCGTTGGGTTGGACCGCTCACGCCGTTCCGGTCTTGTTGCAGCAACCGGAGATCCTCCTCCATCGCCATGCGGCGGGCGCCGGCCGGAAGAATTACATCCTCGAGATGCCGCAGCGCGGCGTGGGCCTGATAGTCGATCGTCGGGTCCGGTACCATTACATGACTCCCTTCCTCTTTGCGGTCATGCCGCACCAACTGATGACCTGAGCGTAGAACCGGTTTGATGCGCCGCCATCCGTGGCCGTACTCAACCGCGGTACTCAATCGGCGACGCGGGAATGTGTTGGGGACGCGGGAAACGCTTAGGGGGTAGTACCTATGGTGCGGCGGCGCTAGAGGAGGCTGTGACGGAAGGCGTAGGCAGTGGCTTCGGCGCGGCTTCGGGTGCCGATCTTGGCGTAGATGCGGGCGGTGTGGTTTTCGACGGTGCGGACGCTGAGGACGAGGGTGTCGGCGATCTCCTGGTTGCTTTTGCCTGTCGCCAGGAGACGGAGGACTTCGGCTTCGCGGGCGCTGAGCCCGTCGGGATATATCGTGACTTCTGGAGCGGCAGCTCTTTTCGGTTCGATCGAGGTGAGAGCTTCGGCGATGGCGTGGTCTTGGGAGAGCGACTGTCCAGAGGTCCGGGCGGACTCGAAGATCGATGGATCGAGGTGGTCACGCAGCTGCGCGATGGTGTGTTCGTGCGCGGCGGCATCGGCGAGCGACCATGACTCGGCGATGCCGGCTGCCTCGCGGATGGCGGCGGCAGCAGCGATCAGCCGGAGCGCCTGTTCGGACCGGCCGCGTCGTTGCGCGACGATGCCGAGGCCATTGAGGCCAATGGCGATACCATCCTGGTCACCTACCCACTGCAGCAGCGGTAGCGACTCCGCAAAACATGCCGCCGCGCGGTCCAGATCTCCCTCTTGCAACGCCAGTTCGCCCAGGAGATTGAGCGTCTGGCCGGTACCCCAGAAGTCGTCTGCCGGTCTGATCAGCGAAACGGACTCTTCAACCAGGGGGCGCGCGGCGGCATAATCACCCTCGTGTGCGGCGATCAGGCCAAGAAAGTACAGGGGCATGGCGAGAAGCCAGGGGTCGTCTATCGTTCGGGCGCGCGACTCCGCCTCACCGAGCAGGAGTTGCGCGCTGCGATAGTCGCCCTGTTTGATCCGAATCATGTTCAGGTGACACTGCAGCAGCACAAGTTCCCAGTCTGAACCACCTCCCCGGCAATGCGTGAGAGCTTCCTCCACGATGGTGTGTCCCGCGACCGCATCACCTTCGAAGAAGACAGTCATGCCCAGATGGGTGAGGGCCAGGGCAAGCGCCCGCGAGTCGCCAACCTCACGAAAAATACGGGCGCTCTCCTCCAACATGTCGCGGGCTGGAACCAGATCGACCTGGATCCAGGCGAGCAGTCCGGCGGCAAGCAGGGCGTTTGCCCGTGCGGCCGAGTCTGCCGGCGCGATCCGCATCGCGTTTTCGGACCAATCACGTCCCTGGCGGACCGCACACAGCGCCCAGTACCACATCAATGCGTAAACGAACCTGCCCATGAGCTCGGTGTGCGAACGCTCCAGGCAGAACGCCAGTGCCGCGTTGAGGTTGTCATGGTTGCGGTGCGTGCGTTGCATCCACGCGTGTCGCGCCGGGCTGCGGATGCCAAGTGATGCCGTCTCGGCAAAGGTGACGAAGTAGCCGGCATGCCGTTCCTGCTCGGAGTCCATCTCTCCGTTCGCGACGAGTTGTTCCAGTCCGTATTCGCGGATCGTTTCCAGCATCCAGAACCGCGGCTCGCCTTCGTCCGTCTCTTCTTGGAGCAGCAGGCTTTGGTCGACCAGTGACGCCAGGGACTCGATCAGATCGATCGATTGGCCGGCGTGTGGGTCAACGATCGCCTCGATCGCTTCGAGATCTGCTCCGCCCGCAAAGACGGCGAGCTGTCGAAAGAGGGCTTGTCCGGCTGGTTCGAGCAGGTCGTAGCTCCAGGCGATCGCGCTGCGCATCGTTTGGAGCCGTTCTGGTTGGTCGCGAGCGCCACCGGCGAGGAGCGATAGGCGTCGTTCCAGCCGCGCCAGCAAAGCGCGAGGTGAGAGCAACGGAACGCGGGCAGCAGCAAGCTGAATCGCCAGGGGCAACCCGTCGAGGCGGCGACAGATCTCCGCGACGGCGGGGGCGCTTTCGGGTGTGAGGGTGAAGTCCGGTCGTGCTGCCGTCGCCCGCGCGACAAACAACTGCCCTGCCTCCGACTCGATAACGGCTTCAAACGCAGTGCTGTCGCCGGTGCTCTCCGCGTGGGGTAGCGTGAGGGGCGGCACCGGATATTGGTGCTCTCCGGTGAGGTGCAGCAGCGCGCGGCTGGTGACGAGAACGGTCAGTCCTGGGCAAACGACGAGCAGTTCAGAGATCAGTGATGCGGCCGGTGCGAGGTGCTCAAAGTTGTCGAGCAGCAGCAGCAGGTGCTTGTCCCGCAGATGCGCGGCAAGTTGTTCCGATGGAGAGAGCACCGGTGACTCTCGCAATCCCAACGCGCGTGCCACGGCAGAATCAACCAGCGAGGGATCGCGCAGTGAGTCCAGTGAGACGAACGCGGCGCCGTCTTCGAACCTGCCGGTGAGAACGGCCGCAACGTGTAGGGCAAGCCGGGTCTTTCCGACGCCGCCGGGGCCGGTCAGTGTCAGCAGGCGGGCATCACTTCGGCGGAGAATCTGGCAGATGGCATCCACTTCGCGCCCGCGGCCGATCAGCGGCGCAAGCGGGAGTGGGAGCGCGGGTCGTTGCTGGCTTGGCGTGGACGAGGGGGTGCCCGGAACGTGCGAGAGTGGTGCGGCCGGCGTTGTGTCGGGCGCATCAGCGGGGGTTTCCATGAGCACCTCATGCTGATCCCTGGAGGTGTGGCACACGCAGACTAGTCCAGCGTCCGTCACGGGATTATCCGATTCTGTTCCATATAACGCTCGATCGCAATACCAGCCGGCGATTCAATCATGCCGGTTGCTGGCGACTCGGCGTATGATGGAGGTACGACCAACATCTACCGCGTCGGGGTCGCCTCCATGACCACACTCGATCGCATTACGGTCGATCCGGACCGCCTCAACGGACAGCCGTGCATTCGCGACCTGCGACTGACGGTGCGGCGTGTGTTGGAGGCGCTGGCCCTCTATCCCGTCCGGGCTGACCTGTTTCGTGAATATCCGGAACTCGAAGAAGAGGACATCCGTCAGGCGCTCGAATATGCTGCCGCCTATCTGGACGATCGGATTGTCGAACTCACTCCTGTTCGATGAAGTTCCTGCTCGATCAAGGCGTGCCACGCACGGCCGCTGCACTGCTGCGTGCCGCGGATATCGACGCTGTGCATACAGGTGAAGTTGGACTAGGAACCGCAACGGATACAGCCATCCTTCAGTTCGCTCATTCCGCGGGTTTCGTGGTGGTCACGCTGGATGCGGACTTTCACGCTCTGCTCGCTCACTCTGGTGCAACATCTCCGTCGGTGGTCCGGATTCGTCAAGAGCGACTCGTTGCAGAAACCGTCGTCGGGATTGTTCGCGCGGTCATTCGTGAGGTTGCAAATGAACTGCAGCAGGGCGCGGCGGTCACGGTTCAGGCCAGCAGAGTGCGTGTACGTCGGCTACCCATCATTCGCTGACCAGATGGCCTAGGAGAGGCCCTGGCGGAAGGCGTAGGCGGTGGCTTCGGCGCGGCTTCGGGCGCCGATCTTGGCGTAGATGCGGGCGGTGTGGTTTTCGACGGTGCGGACGCTGAGGACGAGGGTGTCGGCGATCTCCTGGTTGCTTTTGCCTGTCGCCAGGAGACGGAGGACTTCGACTTCGCGTGTCGAGAGGCCGTCGGGGTAGGCCGGCATCCGACCATCGCTGGGGACGACGCGGTGCTTCAAAGCTCGGGCGCGGTCCAAAGACGGCGTCATGCCCATCTGCTGGAACTCGCCGATGGCGAAGTCGAGGTGTGTGAGGGCATTGGGTTGTTCGTCGGTGGCGCCGGCAAGCAGGAGTTCGGCCAGGTGCAGACGGGTGAGGGCGATCTCGGGGCGGAAGCGGATGCGGGCGCAGGACTTCAATGCCTGCTCGTAGTAGGTTCGCGCCGCCACGGGGTCGCCGAGGAGTGCGGCCGCCGTACCCAGGTGGCGGGCGGGGCAGGTGAGGGTGAACCCGATCGATGAGAGTGCGGCGACGGGCCGGAGGTGATCGGCAAGGATGGCGGCGGTCTCTCGATCCTCGACCAGGACAGCGGTCTCCAACACCCAGACCGCGATGTCGATCGCAAGCTCACCTTCTCGGAGAGAACTCTTGAACGTCTCAAGGAACGTGCAGAGTTCCTGCTCCGCCTCTGACTTCCGTCCCATATGCGCCAGGCATGCCATGCGGGTCCAGGGCCACACGATCAGCGGGAGGGCTTCCGCCGCTCGTCCGAGATGGATGAGCGGCCGCGTGGTGACGCGCTCGGCAAAGACACGGCCCAGACGCGACATCCCTAACTCATCCGCGCGTTCGATGAGACGCTCGCCGCTTCCAGCCGCGGCTTCGAGCCGGCCGTCAACGGTGTCGAACGGCGTCTGGCCCACGATATTCGATGCGGCGATCTCCAGGAAAGGATTCCGGGTGCGTGCCGCCAGCGTGCGAAACTCGTGTGACATCGCTTCGGCCCGAACGCGGTCGCCCTGATCGAGGAACTTGCCGCTGCCGGGGCCGAGCAGGTTGGCCAGCGTTCGCAGATGAACGCCGTCTCGGGAGTGTTGCATCAGTTCGATCGCCAGTTGATAGACATCGTGCGTACGAAGCGGCGCCCACTCATAGGCGAGGAGCACGACGGACGCGGCGAACAGCGCCTCGTCATCGTTCAACTCGCGGGCGAGGTCCACGGCACGCCAGGCAAGGTTCCAGGACTTGCGCGGCCGGCCGGCCAACCGCGCGACCACGGCGAGGGCGGAATCGGCACGCACGCGGGCGGCGGAATCCGGTGCGGCATGACGATCCGCCTGTTCCGCCCAGAAGCGGTACTCGGGGGTCGCGGCCATCTCGAAGCTGCCGATGAGGAACAGCGCATCCAGCGCCATCTGGCAGACCTGGGAGGCGCGATCAGCGTCACCGACGGATTCAGCCGCGTGCAGCGCGTCCGGCGCGACTTCGTCCACGGTGCGACTGGGTTCGCCGGTGTTGTTGAGGGTGTGACCGAGGGCGAGCAGGAGGTCGCAGCGTGCCGCCGCGTCAGTCGGGTCCGTGAGGTCCAATGCCGCCTGCAGGTGCGCCGTCGCTTCCTCCCAGGCGAAGACCTCGATGGCGTGCTCGGCCGCCGCCCGAGTGTACTCCAGTCGTTTGTCGGAAGCGGCGGCAGCGCCCGCCGCTTGAAAGTGGAGCGCGAGCGCACCGGCGTGCGGCCCGAGCCGAGCCGCGTGGACACCCTCGATCGCCTCAGCCGCCCGCAGGTGCAGATGTTGCCGGCGTGGCAGACTCAGTCCGGCGAGGATTGTCTCGCGGATCAGCGCGTGGGTGAAGCGATACCCTCCGTCATCCTCGCGGAGCAGTCCCGCGCCCTCGGCCTGTTCCAGCGCCGCGACGAGTCGTGAGTCCGGCTGGATCTCACCCATGGCGGCGAGCAGATCGAGCGCAAATCCGGCGCCGAGGATGGCACCGGCGCGCAGCAGCGCGTTGGCATCGGCGTCGAGGCGTGCGAGCCGGCGGCCGATCACTTCGCGAACTCCTTCAGGGATGCCCCACTCCGCGACCGCTGTGCTGGTGTCGGTCAGGTCGCGTCCCTCGCCGCGGAGGTGCTGCACCACTTCCTCGACGAAGAACGGATTCCCGTCAGTGCCCCGCTCGACCGCGGCGGTAACGGCAGCGGCGGGTAGGGCGCCCGCCAGCCCCTCGATCAGGGCGGCGACATCTTCAAGAGAGAGGGCGCCGAGTGTGAGCCGCTCTGCCCGGCGCTCGCGGCGCAGATCGGCGAGTACGTCGACGAGTGGATGTGTGCGCTCCAGGTCGGTCGTGCGGAATGTGGCGACGACGAGGAGCGGGGCGTCGGCGATTCCGCGAACGAGGTGCTGGAGGAGGAGCACGGTTGGTTTATCTGCCCAGTGCAGATCTTCGAGTACGAACAGAAGTCGCTGCTGCCGGGCGATCGACTGGACGAAGGCGGTCATGCTCTCAAAGAGATGATAGCGTGCGTGTTCCGGATCGGCGGTCTGAGCAACAGGCAGATCGGGAAGCCGGTCACGTATTTCGGGGAGGAGGAGTGCGACTGCCGCCGCGTTCCTACTCAACTGCTGGCGCAACGCTTCCGCCGACTCGCCATTGACGTGGCCGCGCAGCGGCTCGACAAAGGGTACATATGGCGGCATACCCTCCGCGTCGAATGCATGTCCGATCAGCACTTGCCAACCATCAGCCCGCGCGCGTCGCGTCAGTTCGGTAACCAGGCGGGTCTTACCGATCCCCGGTTCGCCGCCGACGAGTACCACGCCGCCCGCGCCCCGACCGGCCGCGTCGAGGCGTTCCAGGAGAAACCGCAACTCACGCTGCCGGCCGACCAAAGGGGTGTGAGTGGACCGTCCGGGCATCGTGGCCTCCGACCGAGACATCTGATTTGCTCACAGCCGGATTGTACGGCTTCAGCGCGCTCGCGGAGGTGATGAAGTTGGCATGTGTCAGGGGCAATCGATGGCCCGCCGCCATCGGAGCGGAAGGAAGCCAAGCAAGTTGGCGAACAATGACACGTTGACGGTGATCTGATCGGTGCCGGCTGGTGGTGTCGTTATGTGGGTGCGACGCTCCGATAGAGTCAGTGCGAGTGGACCGGAATTGCCGGCGGCGGCTGGTGTGTCAGCGGATGAGACGGATCTCGACGCTGATGGTGAGGGACTGCCAAGTCCGGTCGGCGGTCACGACCGGGAGATTCCTGCCTTGTGCAAGCGCCAAGCACGCGCGGTCGCCAAGTGAGAGTCCCGCCTCCCGTGTGACCGGCCGCAACATACCGGCACGAAGTGCTTGATCGGTATCGAAGGCAACGATTTGCAGGACGAGTCGCGCTAATCGTGCCCGGATCTCGCGCTCAGGAATCCCCCGATCAGCAAGCTTTGCCACGACCTCAGAGAAATTGACACTGCTGATCAGAGCGCCGGCAGCGACCACCGACGCAGCTTCGGCGGCGCCCGGTTCGTTCTGAACCAAGGTCAGGACCGCGGAAGAGTCGACCACACTGTTACTCACGGGCTGCCTCAGCGCGGCGCTCGGCGATTAGTTCCTCGCTGAGTGAGTGGCCTTCTGGTACAAACGAGCGCACCCACTCCTGGACGCGTCGAATCGATTCGTCGATCGAGACGACCCGAACTTCACCTTCTTCGAGGGAGAGCACGACTACCTCGCCGGGCTGCCATCCGAGCGCGCGTCGAAACTCGGCAGGGATCACGATCCGGCCGCCTACGTCGACTTTCGTCCGGACATGCTGGGTGCTCCCAGTCTCTCGGTTCTGAGGGTGCGTGTCATGGACACCCTCTACCGGGGTTTTGTCGCGCGGACCATTTGGTATGTCCTCCACTTCTGGCATGAATCAATTCTATACCATCAGATCAGCATCATGGATCATGCGCCGTCGAGGAGTAGCCGGTCGAGCAGCGCCTCCAAGTCTTCGTCGCCGTAGAAGCGGATGACGATGCGACCGCCTTTGCGCGATCGTTCGAGGCGTACCTGAGTGCCGAGTGAGCGTTGCAGGCGGTCTTCCAGGTCGGCGAGGAGCGGGTCGGTGGGGCGCTTCGGCGTGGTCTCGTGCGGCGGCCGTTCGTCCGTCTCTGCTGCGCCACGCAACCGGCGCACGAGTTCTTCGGTCTGGCGGACGGTGAGGTCGCGGGCGATCACCTCCTGCCAGGCGTGGAGGCGGCGGTCGTCGTCGGGGAGGCCGAGGAGGGCGCGGGCGTGGCCTTCGCTGATCTCGCCGGCGGCAAGGCTTGCACGGATCGCCTCGGGGAGACTTTGCAGTCGTAGGGTGTTGGCGACGGCGGTGCGGCTCTTGCCCGCCCGCTCGGCGACGGCTTCCTGTGTCAGTCCAAACTCGTCGATCAACTGGCGGTAGGCGTCAGCCTCCTCCAGGGGATTGAGATCGGCGCGCTGGATGTTTTCGATCAGGGCGAGTTCGAGCAGATCCTGATCCGTCGCTTCACGGACCACAACCGGCACCCGGGTCAGTCCGACGGCACGCGCCGCGTGGAGCCGCCGTTCCCCGGCGATCAACTGGTAGCTGACACCGCCGCCATCTGTGATGCGACGCGAGACGACGAGCGGCTGAATGATGCCATGGGTCCGCACGCTTTCGGCCAGTTCATCCAGCGCGGCGGGTTGGATCTGGGCGCGTGGTTGGCGGGGATTGGGGGCGATCAGGTCGATATCGACCTCGTCAGCGCCGCCGGTCTGCGGCAGCAACGAACCGAGGCCGCGCCCCAGGCCGAAGCGCGACGAGCGGGGTGTGGAATTCTCATTGGTCATGGGTCATCTGGTCCTTGCGCTGCAACCGGCGATCGGGAAGGGGTGGTGAGTTTTATCAGCGTCAGTAGACCGGATCGCGCGGGCCGCGACAATCTTCGATGAGGGACAGCGGTGAAAACGGGATGAACTGAGCCGAACGGCTCAGTTCTCATGTCAGCGTGGCATAGGAACGCCGTGCGGGCAACGGACGAATGGGCGATGGTGCGCGGGCGGTGGATGCCGCATGCTGACGGTCGGTCGTCCTTGACAGATGGACGACAACCCTCGATGGAGGCTCCTCACATGATACGCCATGCACCACTCAGCCGCGTGCTCTGGATCGGCGGCGCGCAGTGGTCGGGCAAGACATCGGTGGCCCAGCTGCTAGCCGCGCGCCATCCACTGCTGCTCTATGTCTACGATTACCACGACGCACGCTCCCATGCCGATCGCTCCTGCGCCGATCCCGAACGGTTCCCGCATAGCCATGCCTTTCTCGCAGCGCTGGACCGCAACCCGGACGACGTATGGGTGACGCCATCGCCGGATGTAATGGCGGCGGACGCACGGCATAGCTTCCGCGAGCGGTTCGCGATGGTATGCGAAGACCTCGCGGCGCTGCCGGCGGGGGTGCCGGTGCTGGCCGAGGGTTGGGGACTGCGGCCAGACCTGATCGCGCCGCTGCTGGATGACCGGAGACGCGCCGTCTTCCTCGTGCCGACCGAAGACTTTCGAGAGCGGCAGGTGCGGACGTTGCCTCGTGCCGGACGGCTCCAAACGCCGGGCGTCTCTGATCCTGATCGGGCACAGCGCAACCGCGTCGAACGTGACCGGCTGCTCGCGCGGGATGTCGTGGAGTCGGCAACCCGGCTCGGACTGCGTGTGATCACGGTGGACGGCAGTCAATCGGTGGCGGAGGTCGCCGCGCTGGTTGAGGCGCAGTTCCGACCCTTCCTGCCCCCGTGGCGCTACTGAGGAGCGCCGGCTCAGAGATGGCGTCTGCTCGCGACCGAGCGATGTTCCTGTGCGATCACTTCGTCGGCGAGGGAGCGGTAGGCGCGGGCGCCGGGGGAGGAGGGGTCGTAGTCGAGGATCGAGCGGCCATGGCTCGGGGCCTCGCTGAGGCGGACGGAGCGGGGAACGACGGTGCGGTAGGTTTGGCTGAAGTGGCGGCGCACTTCGGTGACCACATCCTGGGCGAGGTTGGTGCGGGCGTCGAACATGGTCATGACCAGCCCGCGCAGGCGCAGCGATGGGTTCAACCGCTGGCGCACCAGTTCGAGCGTCCGTGCCAGGTGGCTCAGACCCTCCAGCGCCAGATACTCGCACTGCACCGGCACGATCACCTCGTCGGCGGCGGTGAGCGCGTTCACGGTCAGCAGGCCGAGCGAGGGCGGACAGTCGACGAGGACATAGTCGAAGTGGCCGCGCACGTCGGCCAGCGCCCGCCGCAGGCGTTGCTCGCGGTCCTCGACCGCCACCAGCTCGATCTCGGCGCCGGCCAGGTCACGCGAGGCGGGCAGGAGTAGGACCCCGGCGGCGGTCGTTTCGTCGATCACATCCGTGGCCGGCACACCGCCGAGCAGCACCTCATAGGTATCGCGTCCGGGTTGCGCCTCGCGGCCGAGGGCGCTGCTCGCGTTCGCCTGGGCGTCCATATCGACGACGAGCACGGACCGTCCGCCGGCCGCGAGCGCGGCGCCCAGGTTGACCGTGGTGGTGGTCTTGCCGACGCCGCCCTTCTGATACGCGAACGCGATGACGGTCATCGGCGGGTTCCGTCCGGCAGCATCTGGGGATCGACCTCACGAGCGTGCCCGACCGCGCGCAGCCGTACGAGCGTGTCCTCCCGGGTCGGCGTCAGCGGGCCGCGCGTCTCCACGGATAGGCCGGCGACGGCGGCAGCGAATCGAGCGGCGTCGATCGGATCCGCCCCCTCGTCCTGGGCGACCATGAACGCCGCCGCGAAACTATCGCCGGCGCCGGTTGGGTCGATCTCGTCGACCGGCGCCGCGGGCACGGACCACCAACGGCCTTCCATGTGGATCTTCGCGCCACGCCGCCCGGCCGTCAGCACGACCACGGGCACCGTTGTCAGCCATGCCGGCGGCACCGCACGTCCGGCCGCGCCGGCGAGGTCCTCTTCCGAGAGAAAGAGCACGCGGGTGCGGCGGAGCACCGGCAGGGCGTCCCACGCATCCGGCGCCATCAGCGTCACACGGCCGTCTGCATCCGTCCGGCGCAGAAAGCCCTGGGCGCAGACACCCACGCTCCCGCTGAACCGGGCCGCAAGCGCCGGCGTCACCTCATGGTAGACCGGCCCGAGCAGCACGACGCGGGCATCCGCCCACGCGGTGGGCAGCGTCTCCGGCGGGATCGCCGTTCCCACCGCTGGGAGATACTGAACGCGATGGCCGTCCGCCGTGTAGATGTTCTCGAACGATGTCGCCTCCGGCGCGTCCGCCCGTGCCACGGCGATCTCCGCGGCGAGACCGGCCGTCACGACATCGGCGGGCGCCGCCGTGACGACGCCGACCCGCCGGCCCAGGCCCCGTGCCACTGCCGCCGCGTAGACAGCGGTGCCGCCTGACACCCAACCGTCCGGCGTTTGGTCACGGGTCACATTCCCGCAGACGACGAAGTCAGCCGCGGCGTGCGGGGTGCGACGTGCTGAGTTCGCCATATTGGTCCCTGTTCCCGCTTGATTATCCCACACTCTATCCGTCGCTCCGCAACCGCCGCCGGATTCGCTCCAGCCAGGAGCGCCGCCCGCTATCGGCCAGCGGCGGCCCGTTCAGCGCCAGTTGCGCCGGGCGGTCGATCGCGGTGAGCAAGCCGGCGCCGAGGCTGCGAGCGATCTCGCTTGCGGCGATGCCGTCGCGCACCGAGGCGGCAGCCATCTGCACCATCGCCGGATGGTGGGTGACGAACCCGCTGGCGCGCCGGCCGTGGCTGAGGTCGGCGCCGAGCGCCTCCTCGTCATCGACGACGACGAGCAGCCACTGCTCGTGCGCCGGGCCGTCGATGTCATGGCGAAAGAGCGCGCCCTCACAGCTGCCGCATGGCGCGGGACAGGCGCGCTGGCACAGGGTCGTCACTAGCACGCCACGCTCAACCGCATTCCGGACCGCGTCCGCCAGCGGCAGTGCGGTCGAGGGCGTCACGGCGAGCACCACCTGTGCGGTCGCGGACTCCACCATGGCCCGTGCCCGTGCCAGCAGCTCGGCTTGATCGGCGACCGCCGCGGTGACCGGCTCCGTCACATCAGCGCCCAGCCGTTGCAGGGAGCCGGCGGCGCCGTCCAGACGTTCACGGTAACCGCGGGCGAGCCGCTCCAGCAACTCCGCCGCCGGACGAGCGGCATAGCGGGAGCCGCGGCCGGCGGCGAAGGCGGTCACGGCGCCACGCTCTTCCAGCCGTTGCAACGCCGGATAGACGTTCGGCCGTGGCACGCCCGAGCGCTTGCTCACCTCATAGCCGCTCAGCGGCCCATCCGCGAGCAGCGTCACATACACCCGCGCCTCGTAATCGCCGAACCCGAGGGTGGTGAGCTGTCCGACCGCGTCCTGTACGGAGTTGTTCATACAACTACTGTCCTGGGCAGTGCGACCGCCGTCAAGCATCGCGGGCCGTAGCCCGACCTGTCTCTTTGGACAGGTGGTGGACTGGCCGCCTTGCCGGCGCACGCTGCTGAGCCTGTCGTAATAGTAGTTGTGTATATAACTACTAGTGATTCGCAAGGAGGCGCTCATGAGACGTACCGCAGTAGCAGCCGGCATGCCCTCCCAGCGGGGGCGGAGGCCACGCCGCATCCATCAGGGGATACGGGCATCGCTCATTGCGAGCGGCATCGTCCTCCTGCTGTCCGGCGCGCTGGTCGACATCGGCCACCACGCCGGCCTGCCGGGCCTCACTGCTGAGGCGCTGGGCGAGGCCGGACACATGGTGACGCTGGCCGGCATGGTGCTCACCGCGACGGGGGTGGCGCTGGTCGCGGCGCTTCGACGGCGGTAGCGGGCAGACCCGCGCCGCCGATCACACGTTTTGGAGGTTGATCGATGCCGTACGGAAACTTCATCAACAATGTCCCGCCCGCCATCTTCCTGCTCATCCATCTGACCGCGTTCCTCGTCGGCGTGTTCCTCGCGTATCGCTCGTTCGAAGCAGACGCGACGCTCGCCGGCGTGGGGTTCCTGCTCTTCGCGCTCGCCGAGATCTGCTACATGACCTACCACCTCGATTGGACCGTGTTCCTCTTCGCGCACACGATCTCCGAGGTGCTCGATCTGGCCGCATTCGTGCTCATCTTCGCCGGCGCCGTCCAGCGTGTGGCGGCTCGCGGGCAGACCGAAGGGCGGCCGGCGCGGGTGACACAGCCATGACGAAGCACCGTGTTCTCCAGACAGCGCTGGCCGCCGGCATCGCCCTGATCGTGGTGGTGATCGTCGGGTGCGCGGGCGATGCAACCGGGTCCGGCGCGCCGGTCGAGACGAACGAGGTGACGATGCCGCGAAGTTACCGGTTCGCGCCGGAGACGATTCAGGTCACCGCCGGCACGACGGTCACCTTCCGCAACGACGACAACTTCACGCACTCGGTCAAGCTGCGCGACGGCAGCGAGCCGGACCACCGGGTTTCACCCGGCGAGAGCGTCCAGATCACGTTCGCGCAGCCGGGCACCTTCAACTACGAATGCAGCTTGCACCCGCGGGACATGCGCGGCACGGTCATCGTCACCGGCGCGCCGCCCGCGGCGGACTACGGAGGATAGAAGCCATGTCGCATCGTCACTTCATCATTCCGGCCGAACCAACCCGACAGCAGCGACGCCTGCCGCTTGTTCCGATCGCGCTCCTGCTGGCGCTCCTCACCCTCGTCGCGCTCGGCGGGACGCGTGTCACGGCCCATCAATCGCACACGAACGGCGCGACAGAGGAGGCCAAGGAGCGGCGCGTTGCCTTCCATGACACGATGCGCCGGTTGTGGGAGGACCATATCGTCTGGACGCGCATGTATCTGGTGAGCGCGATCGCCGAGTTGCCGGACACCCAGGCGACAGCGGAGCGATTGTTGCGCAACCAGACCGACATCGGTGACGCGATCAGACCCTACTACGGGGATGCCGCCGGCGATCAACTGACCGCGCTCCTGCGCGACCATATCCTGATCGCCGTCGATCTCGTGGCTGCCGCGAAGGCAGGAGACACGGCGCGGCTTGCGGGCGAGCAATCGCGATGGGAGGCCAACGCCGACGCGATCGGCGCCTTCCTCAATGACACCAACCCGCGTCACTGGCCGCGCGACGAGATGGCGGCGATGATGCGCACCCACCTTGAGGTCACCGCTGCCGAGGCGCTCGCCCGGCTGCGCGGCGACTGGGCCGCCGATATCGCTGCCTACGACGCCGTGCACGAGCAGATCCTGCGCATGGCCGACATGCTCAGCAGCGGCATCATCGAGCAGTTCCCGGAGCACTTCCGCTAGCGTCCGGGGCGGCTGAAGGGAGAAATGAGATGCAAATCTACAAGTACGTCATCCTCGGCGGCGGTATGGTCGCCGGCTACGCGGCCCGGGAACTGGTCGAAGGCGGGCTTCGCTCGGGGGATTTGGCGATCATCTCCGCCGACGGGGCGCTACCGTATGAGCGGCCGCCGCTGTCGAAGGGATTCCTGGCCGGCAAAGAGGAGGAGACGAGCATCTTCATCAACGATCGTGCGTTTTATGACGCGCACGGCATCACGGTCCACCTCGGCACCGCGATCGACGCGGTCGACCTCGGGCAGCAGCGCCTGCGCCGGCAAGCAGGCGAGGAGATCGGGTACGATAAGCTGCTGATCGCCACTGGGGCCAACGTCCGCAGGCTCGCCGTGCCGGGGGCGACGCTCGACGGCATTCTCTATCTGCGCTCGCTGCACGACGCGAAGCGGATCCTCGCCCAGGCCGAGGGCGCGCGAAGGGCGGTCGTGATCGGCGCGGGCTTCATCGGTATGGAGGTGGCGTCGGTGCTGGCGCAGCGGGGAATCGAGACGACGATCGTCTATCCAGGCGAGCGCGTCTGGCAGCGCTTCTTCACACCGGAGATATCGGCGTTCTTCCAGCGCTACTATGAAGGTCGGGGCGTGTCCCTGGTGGCAGGAGAACGCGTCGTGTCGTTCGCGGGACAGGAGCGCGTCTCCGGCGCGATCACTGCATCCGGGCGGCAGTTGCCCGCCGACCTCATCGTCGCGGGAATCGGAGTGGTCCCGGCGACGGACGTCTTTGAGGGGACCGGATTACAGCTCGACAACGGCATCGTCGTCAATGAATACCTGGAGACGAGCGAGCCGGACGTGTATGCCGCCGGCGACGTTGCCAGCTACTACGATGTGATCTTCGACAAGCAGCGGCGGGTGGAGCACTGGGACAACGCCGTCGAGCAGGGCCGGCATGCCGCGCGGCTGCTGATGGGAGACCGCGTGCCGTTCGTCCACGTTCCGTATTTCTTCTCCGATGTCTTCGACCTCTCGTACGAATTCTGGGGGGACACCGCCGTCGCCAGCGATGTCGTCTATCGCGGTGACGTCGCGGGTGGCTGTTTCAGCGCCTGGTGGTTGAAGGATAGCCGGGTAGTCGCGGCCTTCGTCATGAACCGTCCGGATGAAGAGCGCGAGCTGGCGCCAACGTGGATCAGCGAGCGCCATCTGGTTTCTGGACGGGACGTACGAGACGACCGCGTGCCGCTGCACGCGAACGGCGCGTGAGGCTCCTGGCCGGCACTGTGAGGCACAAAGTGCACGATGAACATGCACCGACCGCGATCCTGTTCGACGTCGATGGCTGCCTGATCTCAACCGGTGGGGCAGGCAGCCGCGCGTGGCGGCGCGCCTTCGAGGTACTGCACGGCGTCCCGGCCGATATCGGGGAGTTCACCGAGGCGGGCATGACCGACCCGGACGTGGGGAGGCTCACGTTCACGCGGGTGATCGGCCGGGAGCCGGCCGATCGCGAGATGGCCCGGCTGCTCGCGGCCTATCTCGAAGGTCTGGCCGCCGAAGTCGCGCGGTCGCCGGACTATCGGGTGATGCCGGGAGTAACGGCGTTGCTGCCCCGGCTGGTGGGGGCCGGCATCCTCCTGGGCGTGGTCAGCGGCGCGTTGGAGGCGGCGGCCCACATCAAGCTCGCCCGCGCTGGTCTGAACCGGTTCTTCTGCTTCGGCGGGTATGGGTCGGATTCTCGCGATCGGGGGGAACTCACGCGCCTCGCGGTCGCGCGTGCCGGCGGGATCCACGGTCACGCGCTGGATCCCGGGCGGGTGCTCGTCGTCGGCGACACGCCGCGGGATATCGAGGCGGCGCACGCCGCGGGCGCGATCGCGGTTGGTGTGGCCACCGGCAGGTACTCGGTCGAGGCGCTGCGGGCAGCGGGAGCAGACCACGCGCTGCCGACGCTTGAACATCCCTTACCCGGCGTGCCGGACCGGTCGGATAAGGGAGCGACGGCATGACCAGGGGAGGCTGCACGAAAGGATCGGGGAGCGAGTCTCAGACGCCCCAGAGAGACGGGAACTCTCCGGGCATTGGGCACGGGCCGAAGTCCGCTCACGGGGCTTGAACGCGCGGCTACACTGGTGATGACGTGCGGCCCCGCTGAGCATCCGGGTCAGAGATTCACCCCGATTGAATGAGCCGAAGGAGGCCGGCAGTGGACCGGTTACAGCAGTTGCTCGGTGAAGGTCAGGCGGTCTGGCTGGACTACACGAAGCGGTCATTTACGGCGTCGGGCGAGCTGGCCCGGCTGGTGCAGCGGGGCGTACGCGGCGTCACCAGCAATCCCACGATCTTTGAGAAGGCGATCATCGGGAGCACAGAGTATGACGATGTCGTGCAACGGCTGTCGCTGGCGGGTTTGGACGCGGTCGCGATCTACGAGGCGCTGACGGTCGAGGACATCGCCGCGGCGGCCGATGTGCTGCGCCCCGTGTACGATGCCACACACGGCGCGGACGGCTTCGTCAGCCTGGAGGTCAGCCCGACGCTGGCGCACGACACGGCGGGCACGGTGGCGGCGGCCACACGACTATTCGCGGCGCTGGACCGGCCCAACGTGATGATCAAGATCCCCGGCACGGCGGCGGGCGTCCCTGCGATCGAGGAGTCGATCGCGGCCGGCATCAATATTAACGTGACGCTGCTCTTCTCCCTGGCGAACTACGAAGCGATCGCGTTGGCCTACATCAAGGGGCTGGAGCGCCGCGTCGCTGCGGGCGAGGACATCGCCCACCTTCATTCGGTGGCGTCGTTCTTCGTCAGCCGCGTCGATACCGCGGTGGACAAGGCGTTGGCATCTGTCAATGGCGCCGCCGCGCTTCTCGGTACGGTAGCGGTCGCCAACGCGAAGGTCGCGTACGCCCGCTATCAACAACTCTTCAGCGGGCCACGCTGGACCGCGCTGGCAGCGAAGGGCGCGCGCGTGCAGCGTCCGCTGTGGGCCAGCACCAGCACCAAAAACAAGGCGTATTCGGACGTGATGTACGTGGACCAACTGATTGGCCCAGACACGATCAACACGATGCCCGTCGCGACGCTCGAAGCATTCATCGATCACGGCACGATCGCGCCGACGCTAACGCGCGATCTGGATGGTGCTCGCGCCGTGCTCGCGTCGCTCGCGGCGATGGGTGTCGACCTGAACGCGGTCACGGCGGGGTTGCTTGAGGAGGGGGTCGAGTCGTTCACGCAATCGTTCGTGACGCTGCTGGCGGGGATCGAGGCCAAGCGCGCGCAGTACGTCACGACGATGCCGCGTGATCCTGTGACACAAAAGGCGGTCGCCGGCATGGCGTCGGAGGAGGTTCCTCTCACGATGGACGGGATCGCCGGCAGTAACAACCCGGAGTACATCATTCCTGTGAAGGTCTATCGCGGCGACGACCGCATCACGATCGCGGCGCCGATGCCGGGCATGGAGGTCAGCGGCATTGTCGTCACCGTGATGGCGGAGCATCATGTCGTCCTAGACGGCAAACGGGGCGGACTCTACCCGGGCGAGACCGAATCCCTCATGGATGAGTGGAATCCCGGTCCCTATCATCGCGATCTGGAGGTGCCGGATTCCGTCGACGGTGAACGCGCGAATGTCACCTATAGCAACGGCGTCCTGGTCGTGAGCCTGCCGATCGTCGAGACCACCCGCGAGGCCCGCCTCACCCTGACCGCGCTCAGCGCGACTCACGGGGAACGGTTCGGCGAGAGCGGCCACCCAGACGACCAACCTGCCGCCGAGGTGAGCGACCCTTCGGCCCGGACTCATCACCACCCGGTGGGATAGGAGCGGACGACGCGATGCCGGTCTTCGTGAAACGCACCTATGAACCGGCCGCTGATGGAGACGGTGAACGGTTTCTCGTGGACCGGCTGTGGCCGCGCGGGGTGAGCAAGGCGAGGGCGGCGCTGACCGACTGGCTCAAAGACCTCGCCCCGAGCACCGAACTGCGCCAATGGTTCGGGCACGAGCCAACGCGCTGGGCCGAGTTCCAGCAGCGGTACATCGCGGAACTGGACCGGCCCGAGACGAAGGCGCTCGTGCAGATGCTTGCGGACAAGGCGCGGACCGGGCCGGTGACGCTGGTCTATGCGGCGCGGGACACGGAACACAATGAGGCGGTGGTCCTCCAGCGTCTGATCGAGCAGCGGCACCATCCCACCGAACGCGCGGATAGCGAGCGGCAGGACACCGCGTCCCACGGCTAGCGCCGGCCGATTGAGGAGACGTGCCGGCTATGATCGATGATGCCACGCTCGTGGCTCGGCCCTTCGCTCAGTCCACCCGCGTCTATCGCATCGTCGTCCGGTGGAAAGGGCGTGCCGGAGTACGGCCCACTGCTGTCGCCTGTCAGTCGTTGGGCAAGCATCGCGGCTGCGGCCGCCGTGTCAATCGGCTTGTGGTGCTTCGGCGTTGCGAGGACCGAATACCCGCGACCAAAGCGGCGCCGTTGCCGCGAGCGCCGCGTGACACGGAACGTCGCACCGAGAACGGTCCCTCCGATGACGGCGAGGGCAAGCACCAACAGTGCGTATTCATTAACAAAGGTTGACATGGTCCTCCCTCTTCAGCCCGCTCCAGTGTGAAATCTCACGGCACGCCGAACCCAGTTGGCCCGCGAGACGATGTCAGGCGGTGCCGGAATACGCCGGTGGGTCACTCGCCGGGAAGGACAGAGCGCTGGCCCGGTCGACAGCGTCGAGGTACGTGAGATCGACCTCCCGAGGCTCCGCCACGTCCTCGTTTCCTGCCGGCCGTTCCCAGGTGGAGGGCCGGCGCTCCGGAACATCTTCGACGCCCTGCGAAGGCAGCAGCCTCCCCGCGGGGTGGCCGATCCGCTGGACGGGTGCGTCATCCGAAAACTGCTGCCAGCTCATCGGTGACCGGCGAGCGACCGCCGGTTGGAGCTGCCGGCGACGCTCGAACATGGCATGCCGCAGCGCCGCGACGACGATTCCAACGCTGGCCAGTGCCAGCTGCATCGATAGGCTCTCGAAGAACACGTTCGACATAGTCGGACCTCCTTGGCTGTTGCGGCCGCGCTACGGTTTTAGCGGAGTCATCGGCGCGGAAGCGCGGCATACTCGCACGTAGCGAACTCTGCGCCGCATCGCTGATCAATTGATTCGTCACTACTCCACACTCAGAACCGTCAATGCCCGGAGACCGGCCGGAACCGTGACCTGCACCTGATCGCCCGGCCGACGGCCGAGCAGTGCAACACCCACCGGGGACGCCGTCGATACATGACCCCGGACTGCGCCTGCCTCCAGCGGACTTACGAGGACGAAGGTATGCATCCGTCCGCTGCCGTCGCGGGCGAGAACCCGGCTCCCGATCGTGATCGCCCCGGGCGTGTACGGCGCATCCTCCGCAGGCTCCGTGGCCAGCAGCTGCTCCACCTCTCGGATGCGTTGCTGTACCCGCGCCAGGTCCTCCAGCGCCAGCCGCAGGTCCTGATCCTCCGGATTGCCACCATCGCGCAGATCTCGCAGTCGCTCGCGAGTCTCCGGTTCGTGCTTCCGGAGCAGACGATCTAATTCCTCTTGCAAACGAGCGCGCCCGGTTGAGGTCAGAAGCACGGATCGCTGTAGTTCAGCCGTCATGACTCACCTCCTAATTCCCACAGGGGGACCGTCGAGGCATTGACAGACGGTTTGCTGGACCCGTTCGACGTCCCGACACTCAGGCCGGTGGCCACCGGCCGGCCGTCGCGATGGGCGAGGCCCCGGAGCACGTCGCCACGCGAGATGATGCCTGCGAGCCGACCGTCTTCCACCACGGGCAGGAGGCGCACCCGCCACTCCTCCATCAACGCCGCCGCCTCGTAGAGCTCGGCGTCCGGCGAAACCAAGGGCGGCCGGTGTCGCATTACCTCGCCAACGGTGAGCGTGTCCAGGTTGCCACCCTTGCGATAAGTGCGGATGAAGTCCAGATCGGTGACCATACCCAGCACAGCGTCATTGGCATCGACGACGGGAAGACCGGTGATACCCACCCGGGTCACCAGTTCCGCTGCTGTCCAGGCGCGGTCATCCGGGACCACCGTGATTATGTTGGTCGTCATGGCATGACGTACTCGCATGGGTTCCTCCTCGGAAAGATGGGGCATCGTTTCCAATCCCCACCGTCCTTGTGGTGCTGTGGATGTGCGGTCCTTGGCGGCGGCGCTATCTCACCGGGATGGCAGCCTGCCGGCCGGAATCGACGAGCGTCACCAGAATGTCGCGGCGCGACACGATTCCCACCAGCCGGCTACCGGCGCAGACCGGCAGCCGGCGCACCTGCCACTCCTCCATCAGATCGATCGCAGTGGTTAGATCCATCTCCGGCCCGACGAATAACGGCCGCCCGTCCATCACCGCCGCCACCGTCACCTGGCTAAGGTCCACGCCGGTTCGTGCCGCTCGAAGCAGGTCGATTTCGGTCACGACACCAAGGACGTGCCCGTCTTCGTCGATTACCGGCAATCCGGTGATGTCGCGCTCGATCAGGTCACGAGCCGCCGCTGCGGCGGACTCATCGGGCGTTATCGCGACCACATACGTAGACATCGCCTGATACACGAACATGGCATCCTCCCGGCTCGGTCGCGGCGACGGGACGCCGCACCGTACAACAGTTGCTGATCTCCAGTCTGACCGGCCGGCGGGAACGTCCAGGGGTACGACCATGAACGTTCCATGAAATCCGGATGTTCTTCGTACCGCGCCCACGCGCCCAGCCCGTTGTGGACCATCAGCAACGAACCGGCATCGTCGGCTATGTCTCGTGGACACGAACCAGACAGGACTTCGACGAATGAATGACATGCGGCTCGTGCCGGCTGCTCTCTTCTGATCGATTCATCGGTGGCAGCAGGCGCTGCCTGGGAAGATATGCTCAACCCCGGCTGCGGGGCGGCTTGACGCGCCACCGGGCGATGGCGTTCACGGAACGTTCACGATGCTTCAGGGCGCTGTTCAAGCCCCGCGGGTATGTTGTGAGTGAGGACGGGCGGCGATCGCGGTCATCGGCGGCACGAGGTAGGGATGGGATGACAAAAGCGGATGCGGCGGTCTGCGCGACGTGCGAGATTGAGGTGGCCTGGCCGCCCATCAGGCGGGATGGCCACTCCTACTGTTGTGAAGGCTGTGCCGCGGGAGGGCCATGCTCCTGCTCGTACGACCAACCAGCCAAGGCGGATAGCGGCAGCGCGGCGGACGCCAATGCTGGCTACCACCGATCCGCGCGGAGTACCCTGAGGGCACGGCACCATGGCGCCCTATCCCCGGCGTTCGAACCGATGTGATGTGCTCTGTGACTGCTTCATCTGCCGCAGCAACGCCTGGCCGAGACCAGTACGCGGCTGCCGCCCTCTTATTGATCGGCGAGGGTGTCACGGCCGCAGAACTGGCCAGCCGGGCCGCGGCTGTCGATGCGGCGGCGGCGCTCGCGCGCCTCACGGAGCTTGGCCTCATCCGCGTCGGCGCTGGTGAGGGCGCCGCCAAGCGCTACGACGTCACTCCGCTCGGACGCCGCCAGGTTGAGGCAGCGCTCCTCTCCCAGCCAACGGTCGTCGCGGCCTTACAGGAACTGGAACGATTGCGGAGCGACCTGCTGTCGGCGATCGCGCACGAGCTGCGCACACCCCTGACGGCGGTGCGCACCAGCGTCGGGCTCCTGCTCGACCCCACCCTGCCGGCAACGGCGGACGTGCGCGAGCAGCTTCTGCAGAACGTCGCTGGGAGCGCGGACCGGATGCAGCGCTTCATTGAAGACTTTTTGGACGTCGTGCGGCTTCGTGCCGGCAGCATCCGGTTGCAGTTGCGGCGGTTCGATGGGCGCACGCTGGCGCACGAAGCCGCCGCGGCCGTGATGCCGCTGATGTCGGCGCGCGGACAGACGCTCGACATGCGCCTGCCCGCCACACCGGTCTGGGTGTATGGCGATCATCGCCGGCTGGGGCAGGCGCTGGTCAACCTGCTCTCGAACGCGCAGAAGTTTTCACCGGATGGGACATCTGTGCTCCTCGCACTGGAGTTGCGCGGCGCCGAGGCGGCTTGGTCGGTGACCGATCGTGGTCCCGGCATCGCGCCGCAGGACCGGGAGCGGCTGTTCGAGCGGTTCTTTACCTCGGGTGGGCGCACGCCCGGCACCGGTCTCGGTCTGCCGATCGCGCTCGCCACGGCACAGGCACATGGCGGGATGATCGAGGTGGACAGCGTCGTGGGTCAGGGGAGCACATTCATCCTGTGGATGCCGACACAGGGACCGGCAGAGGCGGGCGAGCTGTGAAGATTCTCATCGTGGAGGACGCGCCTGAAGTCGTCGAGTCGGTGCGCTTAGGGTTCATGCTCCAATGGCGCGAGGTGGAGGTGCTCGACGTTGGCGAGGGCAGTGCCGCGGTTGACCTCATTGAGCGCGAGGCGCCGGACCTGGTGTTGCTCGATATCGGCCTCCCAGACATGGACGGCTACGACGTACTGCGCCAGATTCGTGCATTCTCTGACGTGCCGGTCGTGATGCTCACTGCCCGCGACGACACGATGGACATGGTCAAGGGCCTGGAGTTGGGCGCGGACGACTATGTCACCAAACCGTTCAACCACCTGGAGTTGCTGGCACGCGTACGTGCCGTGCTGCGCCGGCTCGACATGCCCGCGCCGAAGAGTCGGGCGCCGTCCTTCCGGGCCGGGGACCTGGAGGTGGATTTCGCCGCCCAGGAGGCTCGACTGCGCGGGGAGCGGCTGGAGCTCACGCCCACCGAGTACAAGCTGCTGTACCATCTCGTGCGCAACGCGGGCCGCGTGCTGCCGCACGGGACGCTGTTGGCGAAGGTGTGGGGACGCGAGTACCTCGACGAGGTGGACTATCTGCGCGTGTACGTCCGGCGGCTGCGCGACAAGCTCGGCGACGACGCGGAGCGGCCACGCTATGTCCGGACGGAGCGCGGCCTCGGCTACCGGTTCCTCTCGTCACCACCTTCCGCCGCGGGCATCGCAGCGCCACTTCGCCGCGACGACGACCCTGGATAGGTCGCGATTGTCCCGCCTCACGTGGTGGGCGAGAACAACCTACGACCGCTCATGCATGAACCCGCCGGATCGTGATCCTCGACGATATCGATGGCTGCCTGATCTCGATCGGCGGGGCGGGACTCAAGACGTTACCGTCGCGGTGTGATCGCGACCTTGCGAGACTCGCCTTCACCGATGCTGACCGTAAGCACGTCTGGGTGATCGGCG
>JBFXAN010000013.1:0-65169 GCA_050184225.1 Dehalococcoidia bacterium
CAACCTGGCGGCGGGCTGGTTCATGTTGGCACCCCAGATCCGGCGAGGCACCCCTCTCCGCGCGTCAGCGGGGGGAGGGGCCGGGGGAGGGGTCCATCCCGTATACTCTCCTCGATGGGTACTGCCGACCTACACATCCATACCGCGCTCGGCGATGGCATGGCCGAACTGCCGGATCTGCTCGCGTATGTCGAGGAGCAGACTGACCTCGATGCGATCGCGATTACCGAGCACGACCAGATCGACGCGGCGCTAAAGCTGCGCGAGTTGCACGCACGCGGGCGCTATCGGTTCGATGTTGTGGTCGGCGCGGAGGTGACGACGCTGGAAGGGCATCTGCTTGCCCTGTTCGTCGAGGAACCGATCCCGAGCCTTCGGCCGCTGGCCAGGACGATCGACCTGATTCATCGACAGGGCGGGCTCTGCGTCATACCGCATCCGCTCAGTCCGCTGACGCGCAGCATTGGCCGCAACGGCATCGAGCGGATCGTGCGGCGGCGGGCGGATGGGCTCTGGTTTGATGGTATCGAGCTTGCCAATTCCAGTCCTGCCGGCCGGATCAGGACGACGCGGGCACGGGCGCTGAACGCGGCCCGCTTTCACCTGCCGGAGATCGGCGGGAGCGACGCCCACTTCCTGCCGGCGGTCGGTTGTGCCCGCACCCTCTTCGAGGGAGCAACCGCTCAGGAATTGTACGCCGCGATCACAGCCGGCGCCACGGGCAGTCATCTGGGCGTCGCGCCGCGACTGCGCGAGATCGGCCCCCGCGTGCTGATCCGGCAATCCTGGCGGGCGCTGTGGGCGACGCCCAAGCGCGTGGTCGGCGTGCCGCTGCGTCGTGCCGCGATCGGAGTGTGGCGGTGAAGATCGCGCTCGTCTCCCCGTATGACCTGGCGGTGGTGGGAGGCGTCAACGTCCACATCACCTACCTGGCCGAACACTTCCGCAACCTCGGTCATACGGTGCGGATCATCGGTCCTGCCTCCGGCGCTCCGGTGATGGGCACCGAACCGGACGTGATTGCGATCGGGCGGCCGCGGCCCTTTCCCGCCAGCGGTTCGATCGTGCGGATCACGGTCAATCCCCGGGTCAGTGGTCAGGTACGTGCGGTACTCGAAGAGGAGCAATTCGATGTGGTACACGTCCACGAGCCGCTGATGCCGCTGCTGCCGCTCTGGTTTCTGCGATTCTCGGACGCGGTGAACGTCGGCACCTTTCACGCGGCGAAGGAAGGCGGCAACCGGCTGTATCAGTACAGCGCCCGGCTGCTGAAGCGGTGGTTCCGCCGGCTGGACGGCAAGGTCGCCGTCTCCCCCGCCGCCGAGCGGTTGGTCAGCCGGTACTTTGCCGGCTACTACAACATCATCCCCAACGGCGTCACGCTCAGCCGCTTCACCGATCAAGCGCCGCTGCCGCAGTTCCAGGACGGCAGGCGCAACGTGCTCTTTGTCGGACGGATGGAAAAGCGCAAGGGACTGAAGTATCTGCTGCGCGCCTTCATCGCCGTCAAGAGCGAGATGCCGGACGCCCGCCTGATCGTCGTCGGCGGTGGCAAGGCGCTGCCGCGCTTCGAGCGGCTGATGAAGAAGGCGGCGATCCCCGATGTGATCTTCGCCGGGTACGTGCCGGACAGTCAGTTGCCTCACTACTACGCCAGCGCCGATGTCTTCTGCGCGCCGAACACCGCCAACGAGAGCCAGGGGTACGTCCTGCTCGAGGCGATGGCGGCGGGCAAGCCGGTCGTCGCCTCCAACATCGAGGGATTCGCCGGCGTGGTCACGCACGGCGTGGAGGGCTTCCTCGTCCTGCCGAAAGACGCCGACGCGCTCGCGCTCGCGCTGGTGCACATGCTCGCCGACAGCGATGCGCGGACGGAGATGGGTCGGCGCGCCCGCGCCCGCGCCGAAGAGTTCGGCTGGGACCGCATCGCCCAGCGGGTGCTGTCCTATTACGAGCGGTTGCTGTACGAGCGACGGCTGACAGGGGGAAAGGCGCTACCTAACCCCCCGGCCCCCTTCCCTGCGAGGGAAGGGGAGTCCTCTCCGGCGATGGTTGAATGAGGATAACCTTGTCACTCCCATACGAGATACTGGCAGACCACGGTTGCGTGAGGCACCCCCTTCCCTGCGAGGGAAGGGGGCCGGGGGGTTAGGTAGATGCCGCGCACGATCCTGCCGCACGCCGTGCCGACGCACATCGCCGAGCCAATTGCGCGGGCGGTGGCGCGGACGGGCATCACGCCGAACGGCATAACGGCGATCGGGTTCGTTGGCAACCTGATCGCGGCGTGGCTGGCGGCGGATGGACGCTGGCTGGCGGCGGGCCTCGTCATGCTCGTGGGGAGCGGACTTGACCTGCTCGACGGCGCCCTCGCCCGTGCGACAGGACGAGCGACCAGGTTCGGCGCGATCTTTGACGCGGTGCTGGACCGCTACTCCGAGGCAGCGGTGCTCTTTGGATTGCTCGTCTATTTCGAATCGCGCGAATCCTACGTTCAGGTCGGCCTGACCTATGTGGCGCTGGCCGGGTCGGTGCTGGTGAGTTTGGTGCGTGCCCGCGCGGAGATCGACGGGATGCGTCTGCGCGAAGGGCTCTTTACCCGTGCCGAGCGCGTGGTTTTGACCGCCGTCGCCTTGATCATCGGCCAGTGGGCGCCGGTAGCGGTCACGGTCGCCCTCTGGATCCTCGCCGTGCTCGCCTCGCTGACCGCGATCCAGCGCGTGTATTACACCTGGAAGCTGGGGCAGCAATCGAGCGTCTGATCGATTGGATCGTCGCCACACCTGCCACGTCGGAACGAACAATTCAATTCGCACTCTGTATCCGGACGGACTATTGTGTCCACGTGATATCATCTGACATCGGCCGGTAATTCTTCGACAAGCAGGACATGATGCTGCCTCTCTTCTTTACCGCGATCGCGGCGGCCCTGGCGGTATTCTCACTGACGACGAGCGCCGTCGCGACGCAATCGATTCCTCTATCGACCACGCTGATCACGCCGGAGGACCTGCCGGGCGAATGGGCTGAAGAACCGCCGAGCGAGGATGACGATGACACGTCGGCGCTGTGCGGGATCGAGTCATCGCTCCAATTGGGGAGCGCAACGGAAGCCGGCGAGGTCGCGTACAGCCAGGGCCGGCTCGGGCCGGTGCTGCACCACGTGGTCAGCCGCACGTCCGCGGCAGGCGCCGTCATGGAGGGCGTTCGCGCGCTGCCGGTTCCCTGCGAATGGACGGCAACCGACGACGAGGGCGTGGCGACCACCTGGACGATGGATGTGCTACCCTTCCCATCCTTCGGCGACGAGACGCTGGCGTTCCGGCTCCGCACAACGCTGGACGACATCGCCTATCTGGAAACTGATTTGGTCTTTGTCCGTTACGGGGATGTCGTGAGTGTGCTGTCAATCGCGTCGGTCGGCGTGCTGTCACCGCCGGAGTCACAGACGGCGTTGTTGGAATCGCTGGCGACGCTGGCAGACGAGCGACTGGTCGCGGTCACGCGGTAGAGCGGCCGGCCGACGAGGTTGCCGCCGGCGATGTGCTGTGCGGAGCCGAACCGTCCGCGGGATTCGTGCAGGACGGCGGACAGCGTTTAGGATAGAGGGTGCGTTACGCGCAATTGAGTGATCAGGGGCCGTTCCATGATCCCGCTGCGGGAGCAAGAGTTCATCCGCGACATGTTTCAGGAGTCGCTCACCGGGCCGGTGAAGCTGGAGTTCTTCACCCAACGTCGTGCTCCGGTGTTCATTCCCGGGCGCGAAGACTGTCAGTTCTGCGATGAGGTTCAGCAGATCCTCGAAGAACTGACACATCTCTCCGACAAGATCAGCCTGCGGGTTCACGATCTCGCGAAAGCGGGCGACGAGGTGAAGCGCTACGGCATCGAGCGCGTGCCGGCGACGGTCGTCCGTGGTGTACTGAACCGACCGCTGGTCTTCTATGGCATGCCGGGCGGCTCACTCTTTCCCGTGTTGATCGAGGCGTGCGTGGCCGTGTCGGTCGGCGTCTCCGGCACGGCGCCCGCATTGAAGCGGCGGTTGAAGCGGATCAAGCGCGACCTCTCTGTCCGTATCTTCACGACGATGGAAGACCCTGATGGGGCGGACATGGCGCGACAGGTAGCAGGCATTGCCCTGGAAAGCGGCCGCGTGCATCTCGCCGTGATCGAGTCCGGCGAGTTCCCCGCGCTGGTCGAGCAGACCGGGGTGCAGTCGGTGCCGCTGACCGTGATTGACGGGCGGGTACGGCTCGACGGATACCTCTCGACCGAGGAGACGCTGGACCAGATCGTGCGTGCCGCCGAGACGACGGCCGCGGCCGCATCACCCCGCGTGACGGGCAGCGGCATGATCCTCGATGCGCCCCAGCCGGGCGAGATCCAGCGCGGCGAAACTCGGCCAAGCGGCCTGATCATCCCGGGCCGTTAGCCGGCCTTCGCATACGCCGCGCGAGCAGGAAGCCGCCGGTCAGACCGAGCGCCGTCGCGACGGCCACGAACGCCGCGGCCAGCCATTGGACCTGCGATCCGTTGCCTTCGGCCGCAGCCGTCGGTCGCGATGCCGTCTGACCGTCATCGTTTGCCGGCGCTGCAGGATTGGAGGCGCTGCGATCGAGCGGTTCGAGGTCGAGGCTCATGCGCCAGGCATCTTCCAGCGAATCGAGCGGGCGGCCATAGGCGCGGGACGCCGCTTCGTTCGGCGTCATTCCCTCGCTCAGCGCCTGCAACATGGCCCGCATCGGTTCGGGGCCGAACTCGTCGAGCAGGAACCGGACCGCGCTCTCGGACGCGGCATAGGCGACGCCGGCGAGATGGCCCGACCGGGCGCTGAACGGCGCATCCAGGGCACGCAACGTCGGCAGCGTGTCGCTCGCGACGGCCTCGTCGACGAGCGATCGATTGCGATCCTCGGACTCGCCCTCGGCAACGACCGCCAGACCTTCATTCAGCCAGGTGGGCACGCGGCTGCCAAGCGTCGGATGGGCCGTCATCTGGTAGACCAGCTGGTGCGCGATCTCATGCGTCAGGGCGCGTCGCCCCCAGGGCAGATTGCTCGGTTCGATGCCGATCATGACGGTATCGAACTCCGGAATGGCGATGCCGCCGATCCACCCGGGAGCGCCCGGCACCGCCTCGAACAGCTCGGGCTGCGAGCCATAGACGTGAATGGTGAGCGGGTTGTGCAGATCAACGCCCTGCAGCTGGGCGAGGCGAGCGGCGCTCTCCTTGGCCGCCGCCATGATCTCCCGGCCGAACGCGTCGCCTCCCTTGTACCAGCGGACGGTGATCGGTCCCTCGGTCAGCTCCTGCCATTGATAGCGGTCATCCTCCACGCGGATCGACTCCAGCGCCGTCTCCGTGACATGGCCGTCCGCGTCGGTAATCCGCCATCGGTAGGTGATCTCGGCGCCGGGCGGCAGTCCGTTACCCATGCGCGGCCAGGTCCAGGTCGCGCTGACCGCCGGCCCGGCCGTGAAGCTCGGCCGCACATTGCGCACCGCCGAACCGTAACGCTGGCCGGGGGTGTTGACCTGAAGCGTGACACCGGTGATCGGCGTCGCGCTCTCCGCTTCCAACCGGAACGTCACGCTCCGGGGAAAGTCGACCTCGGCCTGCGAAGCGCGCACGACGACGGCGCCTTCGGCCGTGGCAACCAGTGGCAGCGCAACCAACAACGTCAGCATGCAGGCGACCGCGATGACGATGCGGGGCGACGCTCCGGCGACTCGTATCGACCTCATCTCAGGCGCTCCGCGCGCGGCGGGCGAGCAGGACGCCGGCGGCGATCGCGACTCCCAGCAGCATGAACAGCAGGGCCGTGCCGACGACAGCGAGCAGGACCGTGTTGTCCGACGATGATTCAGCGGCTGCGGCAGCAGGCGCCGCCGCCGGTTGATCCGCGACAGCCGCGACCGCCGGCAGGCCAACGCTCACGCGCCAATCCCGATAGACCTCGTCGACATTGGCGTGAAACGCCTCGGTGAACGCATCGTCGAGAACGCCCGTCCGGTTGTAGGCGTCGATCATCGCGGCGAACTGTTCCTGGCCGTAGGTGTCCACCAGGTATTTGACGACGCTGTAGCCCTCACCGTAGAAGAGGCCGACGTTGCGACTGCGCGTGCCGGCGGTGAGCGACTTCAGCGGAATGACCTTGTCGTCGCGAATCGCTTGATCCAACGCATCGACGTAGCCGACATCGTTGGGGCTGACCTGGAGATAGACGGAGGTACCCTCGTTGAGCCAGGACGGGTAGAGACTCTGGTACGGGCCTTCGGAGACGGCCCGCGCCGTGACCAGGTGGGTCAGCTCGTGCCGCGCCGTGTCGAGCGCGCTCGGCGAGGAGAGTCGATCGACCACCATGATGAAAATATCCGGCTCGTGCGCCTGACCGAGGATGCCGGGATTGGACGTTACGCTCTCGTGGGCAACGGCGATCTGAAAGTCCCGCTGGCTGGCATAGGCCCAGATCTGAACGGGGAAGTTCAGTGTGGTCCCCATCAGGGCGGACGCCTTGTCGATCGTCTCCCTGGCGACCAGTGCCATCACCTCGGCGTCGCGCTGATCGCCGATGTAGTAGTTCACGGTGATGTTGCCGTCGGTCACCGCCTGCCAGGGGAAGCGTGTATCGGCAAAGCTGGTCTCTTTGGCGGGGACGATCAGCTCATTGCCGTCCGCATCGCGGATCTCCCAGGAGTAACGAATCTGCTTGCCCGGCGGCAGATAGAGGCCGGACGTACCGGAGCGAAGCTGATAGGTAGCGCGGATGCGTGTGCCCGGGTCGAAGGTGGCGGATGCGGTTGAGGAGCGGTTTTCGGGCAGGAACGTGTACCGCAGCCGCACTTCCGTGATTCGGGCGCTGCTCTCGGCCTCGAGCGAGAACGTGATGCCTTCCGGAAACTGATTCTCTTCGACCGGCTCGCCCACCAACCGGATCGAGCTTTGCGCCGTCGCCGGCCCGAAGGTCATGGCCACGAGTACGGCCGCGATCAGCGCGACGGCAATGGACTTCCGGCCAGGGAATGAGCGCATGGTCACCGTCTGCGTGCCTGCTCGTACCGCGCGAGGGCTCTCGATCAAAGAACGAGGACGGCCTCACTTCGGGTTTTCTCGCGGCCGGGCGCATCGACGCCGCATGTCTCACCGTGACCGCTCTCTTCGATGATACACGGCAAACCGGCGAGGGATCAGACCGTTCGACGCGCTACGCCGCCGCCCGCAAAACCGCACGGGAGATGGCAGCGAGCAGATCGTTGGGGTCGAACGGCTTCACCAGCGCGGCCGCCGCGCCATGCTCCACGGCGAGCGTGCGGACCGATGGGTCCGCCGACATGAACAGCACGGGCACCGTCGCGCCGGCTTCATGGAGCTTGTGCCGCAGCTCACATCCGGTCATGCGCGGCATCTCGATGTCGGTGAGCAGCACGTCCGGCTGCAACCGCAGCGCCGCGTCCAGCGCATCCTGACCGTCGGCGGCGGTCGAAACAAGATATCCCTCGCTCTCCAGCAGCAGCCGGAGCGCTTCGCGCAGCCCGAGATAGTCTTCGGCGATCAGGATGTGCACGGTCATCGTCCGCCTCCGCCGCTACAAGCTCGACAGGGTTGCGGTCAGCTCACGGCGGAGTGTCTTCGACATCCGGCGCGCGCCGCCCGTCTCCCGGTCAAAGCAGGACAGGCACACGCACATCCCATCAGCGCGGTTGAGAACAACATCGTCCAGGACCGTATCGAAGTGGCAAATGGTGCAGGTAATCATCTCCGGCTCCTCTCTCGGGCAACGTTCCTGTCTACCATCAAGCATGCGCCGGAATCACAATCACGACAGCGGTCCGTGGTCGCGCTCAGAGGACCACCAATAGGGAAGGCAACCACCGTCCCACGGACGCCGGAACCATGCCGGAGGAGGGGGATCGAACCCGTGCCTGCGGCCACCGCCAAAGGACCGAGGGACCGGCCCGCATCGCCGGTTGCCGCTGCTCAGGCAGGCAACGGCGGCGTGTTGCCGGCGACCATGTGCATGTTTGGGTAGCGATCGCCAGACGCCGCACCAACGGGCAACGCGGCGTCGATGCGGGCAACTTCGGCCGCGCTCAGGGTGATCGCGAGCGCATCGAGGTTTTCGTCGAGGTAGGAGACACGCTTGGTGCCGGGGATCGGCACGACGTCATCGCCCTGGGCGAGGAGCCAGGCGAGCGCCAGTTGTGCGGGTGTGCAGCCCTTCTCGATGGCCAGTTCCCGCACCCGCGCGACCAGGGCCAGGTTCCTGGCAAAGTGCTCTCCCTGGAAACGCGGCGTGATCCGCCGAAAGTCGTCCTCGGCAAGGTCATCCAGCGACGCGATACTCCCCGCGAGGAGGCCGCGGCCGAGCGGGCTATAGGGCACCAGCCCAATCCCCAGCGCGCAAGCGGCGGGCAGGATCTCGTCCTCGATCTCACGACACCAGAGCGACCACTCACTTTGCAGAGCGGCGATCGGATGAACGGACACGGCGCGGCGCAACGTTTCGGCGGAGGCTTCTGAAAGACCGAGATAGCGGACTTTGCCGGCCGTCACGAGATCGGCCATCGCCCCAACCGTCTCCTCAATCGGCACCGTCGGGTCCATGCGGTGACAGTAATAGAGGTCGATGTACTCGACACCCAACCTCCGTAAGGATGCGTCGCACGCCTCGCGCACGTAGGCTGGGTCCGCCCGCACCTGAACAAACGGCGGGCCATCGATCCGGACGACGCCGAACTTTGTTGCGAGCACCACCTGATCGCGCCGCCCGCGGATCGTGCGGCCGACCAGTTCTTCGTTCAGGTGCGGGCCATAGGCATCCGACGTATCGAGCAGCGTCACGCCGCGGTCGAGCGCGCGATCGATCGTGGCGACCGACTCCGCCTGATCGGCGGTACCGTAATACTCAGTCATGCCCATGCAACCCAGACCAAGGGCGGAAACCACGGGACCATTCCTGCCAAGCCGGCGGGTGGGCATCGTCATGGACCGTCGCTCCTCTCTCCATGCGCGGTAATGTGCGGGCAGCCTGGCGGCAAGCCTTGTGGGTTGAGCGGGATCGGCGTCAAGGCGAGTGTGTGATCGAGGGTTGATTGCACCTTGCGCCATCAGTCGATACCGTCAACGTAGCCGTCGCGGCCGGGCACCGCCGGCGGCCATGGACCATCTGATTGAGCGTGACCCGCCCCACACGGCAATGCGGGAGTCCTGATGCAGCAGCACGATGGGAACGTGGCCCATCCGGTTGAGTCCACCAAAGGATACGGCAAACTCTGGTTGATCATCGGCGTCACGGCGCTTGTCGGGCTGCCTGGTGTCATCCTCCGCGTGGCGGGCATTCATCCCGACCCGGTGATTGGGGCGCTCGTCTTCGGCTTCGCAATTCTGTCGGCCGCCTTCCTGCTGAGTTGGGCCGCTGAAACGGCGGAGATGGATATTTCCCAGGGGCTGGCGCTGGCGATCATCGCGTTCATCGCCGTGTTGCCGGAGTACGCGGTCGACCTCGTGCTTGCCTGGAACGAGGGCCTTCAGGTCCGTGCCGGTGAAGTCCCCGACGGCCTGGCGATCGCGAACATGACCGGCGGCAACCGGCTCCTGATCGGCATCGGCTGGCCGCTGGTATTCCTCATCTTCTTCCTCCGCACCCGGCTCCGCGAGCTGATTGTGGACCGGCAGCGGTCGCTGGAGCTGGCGTTCCTCGCGATCGCGACCCTGTACGTCATCTTCATCCCGCTCCGGCACGCGGTGACGTTGATCGACTCGATCGTGCTCGTCAGCATGTTCGCGATCTATCTCGTCTTCACCAGCCGAGTAGAGTCGGAGGAATCGGAGCTGGTCGGTCCGGCAAAGGCGATGGGATCGCTCGACGACCGGCCACGACGGTCGCTCGTCGTGATCGCGTTGATCTACAGCGCGATCGTGATCTTTTCGTCGGCCGAACCGTTCGCGGAATCGTTGATCGAGATCGGTCATGAATTTGGCGTCTCCGAATTCTTCCTGATCCAATGGCTGGCGCCGCTGGCCTCGGAATCGCCGGAGATCCTCGTGGCGTCGTTACTCGCTTGGCGAGGGCGGGCCAACGTCGGCATGGGGGCGTTGATCTCCTCGAAGGTCAACCAGTGGACCTTGCTGATCGGGACGCTGCCGATCGCATTCTCGATCGCCGCCCGCCAGTTCGAGCTGACCGGCGGCCTGCCCCTCGACGACCGCCAGCGTGAGGAGATCTTTCTCACGGCGGCGCAATCGGCCTTCGCGATCGCGGTCTTCGTCAATCTCCGCATGAACACGCGGGAGGCAGTGGCGCTCTTTGTCCTGTTCGCCACGCAGCTGTTCATCACGAACGAGATGGCGCGGATCGTCTATGCGGGCCTCTATACCGTGCTGTGCATCATCTTGCTGATCATCCATCGCAAGGATGTCCCGCCTCTGGTGCGGACCGCCTCGGCGATCATGCGCGGGCGACCGGACGAAGCATCAGAAGAGCTCGCGCATAAGTCCGGCGCGCCGCCATCGCGATGAGGGGCGCCACACCGGGGAGCGGGGGCTTCCAGCCCGCCGGTGTGTCACCTCGGCTCACGGGTTGTGCGGGCTGGAAGCCCGCGCTCCCAGGTGTGGCCGACTCTAGCGGCGATCGTGCTGATCATTTCCACAGAGCGGCTGCCGTGATGCGGTCAGACGGCGCTACGGCAGCCGCTCGATGTACCCCGGCGCGGCATAGATGTATTGGTTTGGTCCGACGATCAACCACACCGTGCCCTTGCCGGTTTCGGCCTCTTCACCGTTGAGCACCCGTCCGCTCACCTGCACCTCGGCGTTCTGGGCCACAGAGCCGACGACGTTGCCGGATTGGATGCGCGGCGCCGAGCGGATGCGCAGGCCGCCCGCCTCCCGAACGATGCCCACCCACACCTCATCCACGACCTGGAGGCCGTTCTCGACCCGCGGCGTCGCCGTCGGGGTTGCGGCGGCCGGTGTCGCGGTTGGGGTTGGGCTCTCCGGGGTTTGTGAAGGGCTGGGCTCCGGCGTCGGCGTTCCGACGACCGCGGTGATCGCACGCGGCGGCTCGGTTGCCGTCGCCGCCGCCTGGGGAGAGGATGGCGTCTCGCCCTTGTCCTGCGAGCAGGCTGCCGCCGGGAGAAGCACGACGACCGCCGCGAGCGGAAGGAATATCCGTCGTGGTTGCATGGCACGTCAACTGGGAAGAAATCATGGGTGCAACAGGTGTTGCGTCCCCAGTATAGGCATCTTCGTCCGCCGCTCAAGGGGAACATTACGGTCAAACCGGCTACGCTCGTCAGAGACTCGCGGCCGCCTTCGAACGGTGGTCACGCCACGCACTCGGTGTCCGGCGTTCATGATGTCGACAGGAACCATGACACGATGACCCTTCGGAGCAGCACCTCCTCACCAACGCGATACGCCGTGCTCGGCGGCGGCGCCGCCGGCCTCATGCTGGCCTGGACGCTCGCCCGCGCGGGCGAGAAGGTTACGCTGTATGAACGCGAGCGCCTGCCTGGTGGATTGGCCGCCGGGTTCAAGGTGGGCGAGATCTGGCTCGAAAAGTTCTATCATCACATCTTCAAGAGCGATCGCCGGATCATCCGCCTGATCGAGACGCTGGGACTGAGCGATCGCCTGGTCTGGGGCCACCCGGTCAGCGCCGTGCTCACCGGCGGCGAGGAATGGCAACTCGACTCCGCGCAGAGCTTGTTGAAGTTCGCGCCGCTCTCGCTCGCCGAGCGGCTGCGGATGGCGGCGGCGATGGCCTATCTCAAGGCGGAGCCACGGGCGACGCGGCTCGAAGGACAGACGGCCGCCCGCTGGATCCGCCGCTGGATGGGCGCCGGTCCCTATCGCACCGTCTGGCGTCCGCTGCTCGAAGGGAAGTTCGGCGCGTTGGCCGACGACATCGCCGCCCCCTGGTTCTGGGCGCGGGTCCACGACCGCACGACGGCGCTCGGCTATCTCCGCGGCGGCTTCCAGCAGGTCTACAACGGTCTGGCCGAAGGGATCGCCGGCGCGGGCGGCACGCTGCGATTCGATACCGAGGTCACGGAGATTCGTCCGGAACCAGGTGGCGGCCTGTGCGTCGAAACGAACGATGGTGGTCAGCGATTCGACCGTGTGATCTCCTGCCTGCCGACCCGCGTCACCTGCCGGCTCACACCCGCGCTACCACAGCGATACCGGCAACGCTACGACTGGGGTCAGGCGTACGGCGCCCACTGCCTGATCCTCACGCTCGACCGGCAGCTGACCGATTCCTACTGGCTCAACATCAGTGATCCCGGCTACCCGTTCATGGTGCTGGTCGAACACACGAACTATCTTCCGCCGGAAGACTACGGCGGACGCCACCTGGTCTACATCGGCAACTACCGGCCGATGGACGATCCAATCTATACGAAGGACGCCGACACGCTCCTGTCCGAGTACCTTCCCCACCTCAAACGCATCAATCCAAACATCAGCCGCGAGTGGATCACCGAAACGCGGGCTTTTGCCGCACCGTTCGCCCAGCCGATCGTCACGGTCGACTACCGCAACCACATCCCACCCGCCCGAACGCCGATCCCCGGCCTGTTCCTGGCGAACATGTTCCAGGTCTACCCGCACGACCGCGGCCAAAACTACTCCATCGATCTGGCCGAGAGGCTGGCGCAGCGGCTGCTGAACACGCCAAAGAGCAGCGATGCCGCTCCTGCACGTCCGCCGAACAGCGGCGAGTAGATAGCCAGCGACATCACGATGGACAAGAAAACACCCGGCAGTCCTTTGACCGCCGGGTGTTTCGATGCGCCCCGGACTGAATCGTGGCTACGCCACTCAGGCGGGCATATCACTGCCGATCGCGGCAGCTGCATGTCCGTTGGTCGCCACTGGTGTCCGCTCGGTCGGAACCATGGTCACGATCGTCCGCAGCGGCACCAGATCGGCCGGCCGCGTCGCATGGACTGCAACCGGCGGAATCAGACGCTCGGCGATCTCCGTCCCCACGGCCGGACGCTCCACCAGCGCGATCGGTGTGAGCCGGAGCCGCTCCGCGAACGGGAACCGACACACCCAATTGAAGATGCCTACTCCCGCCCGCATCGCTGTATCCAGCACTGCTGTAACCAGTGCCGCCGCTGTATCCAGGAAGCGGACGATGATGTACAACACCACCCTGAGCAGATGAAGCATTCCGCACAGCGCCATCATCGCCAACGCCACCAGCGCGCCGATCGAAACCGGCAGACTCCATCCTGCCAGCAAGGTCCCACCAACGAGGAGCACAGCCAATAAGATCCAGAACACGATCGGCAGTGTGTAAAACAGTTCGGCCGGCGGGTTGTCGTATCCAGCTAGCGAACCCCAGAGGAACAACATCACCGCCGCAAAGCCCGTCAGCACCAACCCGACCAAGCTGAGCAGGGCCACGCGCCGCCGGTTGACCGCCTTCATATTCGCCCACGGCCGGTGAGCCGGGCTGGCAAAGGTTATGTCCAGCAGGACCCATCCGTAGATGAGCCCCAGGGAAATGAACATCGTCGCTGTCAGCAGGCCGATCGACACTGCCAGGCTCTCGACTCCCGGCTCGGTTCCAAGCAGGCCGGCAAAGCGCAGATCGGCGACGTAGAGGTCGCTGGCTGCCAGCACCAGCAGCAAGAAAAGATAGGCTAGGGGGATAACAAAGTCCCACAAACTCGGCTGCCGAGGAACGTGGTCCTCAGTCTCAGGGCTGACGTAGGCCAGTTCCACCAGCCGCTCATGCGTCCAGCGGCTCACCGTCGGCAGCACCTGGTGGATCGCCTGGGCGATCACGACCCAGGGTGCGGCCAGCCACCGGAAGAGCATACCGATCATCTCGATGATCCGGTTCCGAAACGGCGCCGTCAGCAACAGGCCGACGGCGCCGAACAGAACGACCAGGATCGCCAGAACGATGTTGGTCGTGATGATGATGGTGATAATGATGGTCGCACCTCCTAGTCCAGCAGACCGGCCAGATCCTCGGCCGGGTCGTAGTACTCGATGACGCTGACACCCGCCGCGGCGAAGACCGGGTTCCACGTCGCTTCTTCGCGCTCACACTCGACCTGGCTGTCGCAGTGCAGCACCACCCGCACCGTGACGCCCTCGAGCTTCAGATTCTTGATGTTCTGAGTTCCCCAGGCGACGAGGTCGGTGAAGAGCACCAACCGCCGCTCACCCGGCTCGCGGGCGAGGATGCCGGCCGCTTTAGTTAGGCATCCGCCGACGTCGCTGCCCTGCGCCGCCGGCGGCTCCGCGCCGACGAGCGCATCCATCACCAACGCCAGCGCCGTCGTCTCGTGAGCCAGCACCGCCCGCTGTTTTTCGAGATCTTGCTGATACGCCGCATCGATCGCCGCAATCGCGTCCCGCCACCGCAGCGAGCGATCCTGGTTCTCTGCCTCCAGCTGCTGCCGCTTGTCGCGGTTGTACATGAGCGCCGGATCCTCCAGGTCATGTAACTTCGGCTGCGGCGGATCCGCCGCCCGAACCGGCGTGTCTGGAATCGCACCGATCCGGAAGGCAACCAGGTCAGCGGACTCGTCCGCTGAGTGATGGGTGATCCACCGAACCCACGCGTTCGTCCGCATGTGCGATGGCGCCAGCCGCTGCTCTATGAGCCAGCGCAGTTGCTCGCGCGCCCGATCGAGCAGCACCCGCGGGTAACTGCTCGATCCATCGATACACGCTACAAGGCTCAGGCTCTGCGGGCCGCGCAACACGGGTATGTCCGCCGCCGGAGCGGAGTGCACCTTCTGCGACGGCGGCGCCCCGCCGGCAGCGTCTGCCGGCGTGTTGGTCGACAGATCACCACACGCGACGGACAGCGCCAGCGCCGCCGTCAAGATCACGGGAATGACTTGCCTCATCAGTGGCTCCTTCGATATGATCGCCGCCGCAATATGCGGCGGCGATGTCCAGCTACCTTTTTCCCATGCCATGGCTCAGTTTCGTGAAGGCCGTGACTCCCAGGAGCGACCCCAGGAAGAAAGGAATTGGTGGTAGCTGCGCCGACGGGCACGTTCCCTGAGCGTGTCCATCGAAAGATAGCCAGACCTGCGAGAATGAGGATTCGGCAATGCGGTCCACATCTTGTGTTGATACCGCCGCTCCATCTCCCGCTCCTGCTCCGTACCGACGTACGGAGCAATCCAGGTGGCCTGCCTCATTCAGCACCTCCGTGAGGATTCCCCTGTGTTTAGCCGTCTTCAGTTGTTAAAGGTCAGTTGGCCGGCAGCGCTGCGAAGCCGTATTTTCAGGATGAGGCACGATGGGCGATCAACGACTTCCGACCGAGAGGGGCGCAGCGCATTTTCTGCGCCCGGAGCGCAAACACGAGCTTCGAAACAGGACGGATACACGCGCAACGTTCCGCGGAAGTAGGGGGTCGGCTAAGGATGGTGTATGAACCAATTGAAAGGTTGACTCCGGACATGCGCGAGAAACTTGAGGTGATCGCGCACTTGTATTCCGGACCGGAGATGGATCGATGGCAGCATCAAGACGATGGACTACCAGAGCATGGTGCGAAGACCATCGAGAATGCCGTGCAACCACTGTTCAGGCAACTGGTGGTAGAGGAGAAGAGTGCTTTTCTTGACTTCGTCACCGGCTTCGGACTGAGCCGTCGGAGCATGGAGAGGCGTCTTGGAGAGGATTCTCCATTCGCAACTCCCGGCATCCGCCGCGCGATTATCGCGTCGCTCTATTGGGCGCACCGCCAGTCATTCGCCCGAGCTGTCCAGGTCGAGGAATCCTTACGTGGGAGCAATCAGGATATTGTGGACCGATTGGGACTTCCCGTAGTGGCGCTCGACCTAGTCATCGGGCGGCATCAAGGATGGCGGCATCGTTCTGCGATGGACTCGGATATCACGACGACCCTTTCAAGTGAACGCGAGGCTTCGGATGAGATTCAGCAGTTCGTGACGAAGGTTTGGTCGCGCGTTATGGAGTTGTATCCGAGATCGAAGAAGGAATCGACGCTGTATAGCGTTCGCGGATATCACATCGGTCGCGGGGATGCCGACGATAGTGCAAACCTGGGACTCGATCTCGAACCCACACATTATGACTGGTTTCAGGGGACAAACAATGCGTTCCAGGTAGATAATGGGCGCTTTGCTACCGAGGCTTGGCAACTGGAGTTGGGCCATCATGAAATGAAAACTGCGGGAAGTGCGCTCAAGCTCTCACTCCTCGCCAATCCCCTATCCGTCACATGTGCGGCATTTGCGAGAGATCAATACAACAGCCTTCTGATCGGAATTCAGCGACGCAACATCTCCCAGGTAGCAGGTGGGCATTATGGATACCAAGCGACAGCGGGCGGATTCGTGTCCGTCTCCGACAACCCGAAGAAGAGCGATGCACCGTCGACTGGAGCGCCACCCGACCCCTTCCGCACCATCTGCCGCGAGTTTTCAGAGGAGGCATACGTACGTGACCGGGAGCAGTGGATCGTCTTCCCAGAACACGTGACCCTTTTCGGGTTGGTCCGTGACAAGGCCTCATGCTGGGAAGTGGGTCTGGTCGGTGAGATCGACTTGCCGGTCTCTCGCGAAGAGATCGACAATCTATTGCCCGGAACGGACCACTACTTCGAGGGACAGCCCAAACTCGACCCGATAACCGGTAAACATGAGCCGCCGATCGTGTGGAAGTCAGCCGAACCGGAGCAATTAGCATATTGGATGGAGCACGAGGAGCAGTGCGGATTTCCAGACTGGATGCCGTTCGGCCTGACAGCGACCATCCTTGCGCTCGTTCGTCGATTTGGCCTGGAGCGAGTACGGCGGGCGTTCAAGCCGGTCATTGATCGGTTTGGTCTACATCTTCTGATGACCGAAGACAAGGCACGTCCTCCAAGGCCGGATCGAATTCGGCGGCAACCATCCAGTTAGACAGCGATAGCGGTCCGACGCTCGGCTCGACCAGCGATTCTCTTCTGAGGGGTAGTATGCACGTTTTGCGCCGCGCTGTTCCGACAATGTGCGCTTGGAGCCGGTTCGGCCGCGCCGCCGCCGAGACGCGACGATGACCGCGCCGGACGTGTTGGAAGCATTGGGCGTCGGCGCCCTCACCCTCGCCCGCGGCGACTGGCGGCTGCGCGACGACAGGCCCGCCGATGTCGTCGAGCGGGTGCAGCGCGGCCGGCCCTTTCGCGGCGGTCCCGCATGGCGGACGGTACGCACCCACGCCGACCGCGTCTGGCAGGCGGCGATCGAGGCGGGCCGGCCGATCTACGGCCGCCCGCCGGAACCGCCCGGCCTGCTCCGCCTCGTCGCTTGGCAACAGACCGGCCACCGCCTCGCCCTCCAGGTCCAGCCAACCTGGTTCTGGAGTCTCCTGGGGTCCAACGTCGCCATCGAGCGGGCCGGCGGGCCGGCAGCGACGTTGGCCGCACTGGAGCAGTCCGACCCCCGCGCGATCGCCGGCAGCCTGCTCTGCAACGCTCTTACTGTTAACCTCGCCGTTATCTTCACTGGCGATGATCCCCCGCTGCTGCTCATCCAGTTGCGGGGTGCCGTCGCCCGCCGCGGGGCAGAACGCTATCAGGTTTCCGCCGCCGGCTTCGTCGACCGCGCCGACCACCAGCGAGACGGCCGTCTGCCTTCACCGTGGCGGGCGGCCGTGCGGGAGGCACACGAGGAGACGGGCATCGAGGTCGAGGCCGCGCAGATCCGGTTCCTCAGCCTCTGCCGCAGCACTGGGACCTACCTCCCCGGTTTCTGTGGCCTGGTCGAGCTGCCGGAGGAAGCCGCCGGTCGCGCGTTTCACGCCGGTCACGACGGCTTCGAGGTTGGTGGGTATGAGTTGTGGCCGTTCCAGCCGGAACCGATCTTCCGCCGCGTGATCGCCGAGGGCGGTTGGCAGTCATTCGTTCCCCTTGGCGGCGCCGCGGTCGTCGCCGCCCTCTGCGACCGATACGGCGATCAGGCGGTGCTTCGCGCGTGGAACGCGACAGCCCGGCCCTCTTCCATGCCGGTAGCGGAGTAAGCTGGTGTCCGGACACCATCCCCGTTCTCGCGCCACTTCAGCCGCCGCCGATGTCGTCGCCCTGCTGCTCGATCTCCACCGAAACATCCGTCGGGAGGTGCGACGGATGCTCCGCAGTCACCCAACGACGGAACTCTCGCGCGCCGCCCACTATGGCGCCGGCGACCTCTCCTTCGCGATCGACCTGCCGGCGGAACAGCTGATCGCGGACACCTTCACCCGCGCCACCGCCCTCCACCCGATTGTGGTCGTCAGCGAGGGAATCGGCACGCGCGTCTTTCCCGAGTCCGCCCGCCCCGAGGACGCACGCTGGCGGATCATTATTGACCCATTGGACGGCACCCGCGAGCTGATGTACGACAAGCGCAGCGCCTGGATCCTCAGCGCCGTCGCCCCCAACCGTGGCGACGAAACGACTCTGGCCGATGTCGTCGTCGCCGTGCAGACGGAGGTGCCTCCCACCCGACAACAGATCGGCGTCGTGCTCCAAGCCGCCCGCGGGCGGGGCGCCCAGGCGCAGGACTGGGATCTCGCCGACGAAACGCCGGCCGGGCCAAAGCGGCGGCTTCGCAGCAGCGGGGCAGCCACGATCGAGAACGGCTTTTGCTCCTTCGTGCACTACTTCCCCGGCACCCATGAAATCGTCGGCCGGATCGCGGATCGTGTGTACGCGCGGGTGCTCGGTCCCGTGCGCCCCGGCGACGCTCGCGTCTTCGACGATCAGTACCTCAGCTCCGGTGGGCTGCTGTACCTGCTGGCGGCCGGCAAACACCGGCTGGTCGTTGATATCCGGCCACTGGTAGACCGCGAGCTGGCGCAAAGCGGCGGCCTCACGGCGCACCCGTACGATCTCTGCACCGCTTTGATCGCGGAGGAGGCCGGCGCCATCGTCACCGATGCCGCCGGCCTCCCCCTGAGCTATCCGCTGGACACCGCGACCGGCTGCTCCTGGATCGGCTACGCCGGCACGGCTCTCCGCAACCAAGTGGAAGGCATTCTCCGGTCCGAGATCGAACGCCTGCGTATAGTCTGAGGACCTGCTCCGTTGCTTGCAGAGTGACGTCGCTCCGTTGACGGGCCGGAGGTTTCTTTCGTACGTTCGTCCTCACATCGCGCGGCGGTGGCAGCCATGCGCCTACCTTGTTCACATGCCTTCTTCCGAAGCCGCTCCGGTAGATCGCCCATTCCCACGCAAACAATCATGCGTTCAATCGATCAGACGCTCCAATCCGCGAACCTACAGCCGCGGAACAATCAACCGCTCCAGATTCACATACCGAGCCGATCGCGTATTCCCATCAATCAATCACCAGTCGGCGCAACTCCAAGCCCTGCTCCGGCTGGCCCGACGTTTGCCAGCCTCAGCGAAGGCGACATCGGCGGTATAATCGTTCCATGAAGAATCTCGCCGAACTGATCCCCTCGCTGCGTATGCCGAAGCAAGATCCGGACGTGGACGATGGAGAAGCTTGAGATCACCGTCTCGGATGAGCTGGCCGGTGAGTTGAAGGCGTATCAGGGCAGGATCCAAGATGTCCTCATCCTTGGACTTCGACAAGTGAAGATCGTTGAAGCCTTGGCCCTCTACGACCGCGGCCTTATCTCGTTCGGTCGTGCCATCGAGCTGGCGGGTATCCAGCGGGAGGAACTGATCCGCGAGGCGCGCGCGGCGGACATCCGTCCGCGTTGGACCGAGGAAACGGTTCTGGAGGAGCTTGCGTGAGTGTAGCGTCCGATGCCGGACCGCTGATCGCGCTCAGCAAACTGCAACATCTCCATCTCCTCCCCACCCTTTACGAAGAAGTTCTCATTCCCTCGCCCGTTTACGATGAGGTCGTGACTCGGGGCGCGGCCGCCGGGCATGTCAATGTCTCCGCCGTTGAGCAGGCATTGGCGCGCGCTGAGATCACCGTTGTCGATACGCGCCGCGATGTCCTGTTGCCTGCCTTGGGCGCCCTTCCCCTCGGACAAGGAGAGTTGCACGCCATTCACCTTGCATTGCAGCGTGGGAGCGATTGGGTTCTCATGGACGACGCTCAGGCACGTGAGGCAGCATCCACGTTTGGGCTACGCGTTAAGGGCACGCTTGGCATTCTCGTGCAGGCGTTCCGCGCCGGATTGCTTACCGCCGCGCAGCGGGATTCGCTGTTTCAGACGATCCTCGACCGTGACGATATCTGGCTCGACCACGGACTTGTCCGACGGATATGGGCCGAACTCCGACATGGTGGTTGAAGGCGCGCTCACACACGGACCGGAAGGTCAGCAGCGACGCACACCGCTATACTGGAGCCATGAAGAATCTCGCCGAACTGATCGCCTCGCTGCGTGAGCCGCACCAGGATCCGGAGAACGCCGCCGCCGAGCAGATGTCCTGCTTCTCCTGTGGCGCCGATCTGCAGGACTCGGAGGAGTATGCCGAGTTCCGCGTCTGCCCATCCTGTCGCTTCCACTACAACATCAGCGCCCGCCGCCGGATCGGCCTGCTCGCCGATCCCAAGACATTCCGTGAAACCAATCGGTCCTATATCGCGCTCGACCCGATCTCCTTCTCGAAGGACTACCGGCGCCGGGTGTTGGAGGAGCAAAAGCGCACCGGGCTGTCGGACGCGATCATCACCGGCACGGTGCGGATCGGCGGGCATCGCGCGGTGCTCGCCGTGATCGATTTCCGCTTCCTCGGCGGCACGATCGGGTCGGTCGTCGGCGAGAAGTTGGCGCTCGCCTTCGAGCTGGCGGCGCGGCGGCGGCGGCCGATGGTGGTGGTCGTGGCCGGCGGTGTCGCCCGATTGCAGGAAGGTCCGCTCGCGTTGGCGCAGATCGCCAAGATCGCGGCGGCGCAGCGGCGGCTGACGGCGGCGCGCGTGCCGCTGATCTGCCTGCTTGCCAGCCCGACCACCGGCGCGGCCTATGCCGGATTTGCCAGTCTGGCCGACTACATCGTCGCCGAGCCGGGCGCGCTCGTGGGCTATGCCTCGGCGCGGACGGCCGGCCGGGCGGCGATCGGGCGCGTGGCCGCCGATGCACACACCGCCGAGGGCCAACTGCACGGCGGCATGATCGATGCGGTGGTCGAGCGCGACCAGCAGCGCGAGTTGCTCTCGACGTTGATCGCCCTCCTCGCCAACCGCCGGCGGGTCAAGCCGGAGAAGGATGACGAGAAGGATGGCGCTGGTGACGAGGTGGAAGCGGGCGCATGGCATGAAGTGCAGATGTCGCGCCACGCCGAGCGGCCGACCGCACGAGACTACATCGGCTTGATCGCCAAGCGCTTCGTCGAGTTCCGTGGCGACCGTATCGCCAGTGACGATGCCACCGTGATCTGCGGCATCGGCGAGGTCGCCGGTGAGGCGGTGATCGTCGTCGGGCAGCAGGCAACGGACGGCCAGGGACCGTGGATCGGCGCCGCCGGATTTCGCAAGGCCCGGCGGGCGATGCAGTTCGCCGCCCGATTTGAGATGCCGCTGATCACGCTGATCGACACACCCGGCGCCTATGCCGGTATGGATGCCGAGGCGAGCGGGCTCGGTCACGCGATTGCGAGCTGCACCGCGACGATGACCGATCTGCCGACGCCCACCGTCGCCGCGATCATCGGCGAGGGCGGCGGCGAGGCCGCGCTCGCATTCGGCGTGGCCGACCGCGCACTGATGCTGGAGCACGCGACCTTCTCGGTGGTGACACCGGAACGGGCGGCCGAGATGCTCTACCGCGACCGCGACAAGGCGGAAGAGGCGGCGGAAGCGCTGCGGATGACGGCGCGCGAGTGTCGGGCGCTGAAGGTCGTCGATGTGATCGTGAGCGAGCCGCCGGGCGGCGCCCACCTTGAACACGAGGCGGCGGCCCGCCGGCTGGGGGGAGCGATCGCCCGCGCCCTGGGCGAATTGCAATCCGTCCCCACGAAGCGGCTGCTCGAACAACGCTACCGCAAGTACCGCGCCCTCGGCGGCCAGTCCGGCTACATCACGACAGCGGTCGCCCAGGAACTGAGCGAGCTCCGCAACCGCATCGGCCGGCGCGCCGGCTCCGCCGTCGCCCGCATCCGCCGGCGTCCGCAGGACGAACAGGCGGACAGCGAGGACGCCGAGGCGGTGCTGATTCCGTGAGGACCCCTCCCCCAGCCCCTCCCCCAGCCCCTCCCCCCGCTACCGCCCTTGCACCAGTGAGAGGAACTCCGCCCGCGTCACCGCCGACCGCTTGAAGGAACCACGTACGGCGGATGTGACCATACGCGCGCCGGGCTTCTTCACCCCACGCATCGTCATGCAGAGATGTTCGGCTTCGACGACGACGGCGACGCCATCCGGCTCGAGCGTGTTCATCATCACATCAGCGACCTGAGAGGTCAGACGTTCCTGCAGCTGGGGGCGCTTGGCCAGCGTCTCGACGACCCGCGCCAGCTTGGAGATGCCCGCCACACGGCCGTTGGGAACATAGCCGACGTGGGCGACCCCATGGAACGGCACGAGATGATGCTCGCAGGTTGAGTAGAAGGGAATCTCGCGGAGGATCACCATCTCATCGTGCCGCTCGGAGAATGTGACCGCGAGGTGCGCGCCGGGGTCGTCCAGAATACCGGCGAAGATCTCGGCGTACATCCGCGCGATCCGCGACGGCGTATCGACCAACCCTTCACGATCCGGATCCTCGCCGACAGCCTCCAGGATCTCTCGTACGGCCCGCTCGATGCGATCACTGTCGATCGGACCGTGATGGCCATTTTCACCCACCGACGGCTGTGCCGCACGATCGTTTTGCAACTGAGCCAACAGAGCGCCTTTCCGGAACCTTCGGTACCCTGGGAGATGGTTCAAGGCTAGCATACGTATCAGGTGACGGGTTGGCGCCGCCGGCAACCGGCGCCCGATCCCGCACGCGTGAGATACCGGACTCCCCATGCACCGACGTGCCATCCCGATCGTTACCCTGCTCGTGTTCCTCACCGCTGCTCTCCCGGCGGCCGGTCAAGAACGCCCCGATCTGAGCGCGGCCGCCCAGAGCCTCGTCGGTTATGCGCTCGTTCCATCGGATCTGCCCGCAGGTGTGCGGCTGACATCCGCAATCGTCGAGGTGAGCAACGAGGCGGTAGCGGCATCCGATCCGAACGACGCGGATCAGGTCTACCAGTTCGGCCGGTTCACCGAGATCGCGCAGCGGATGACCCGTGCCGGAGGGTCGGGGAACATCGCCGCCGGTCTCGCGCTCTTCCGCGATGGCGACGGCGCGTGGAGCAGCGCGCTCGCCATGGATTTCGGAAGCTTCGCCGAGGTGGACCAAACACAGCTCGGCTCCACGATCGGCGAGCGCAGCATCCTCTATCACTTCGTTCGCGGAATCGCGCCGAACCGCGTCGAAGGCTACATGCTCGTGGCCCAGCGGGACCGCGTGCAGATCGCCGTGTCGGTGGTCGCTCCACTCGGCGCGGCATCCGTCGACGAGATCCTTCCCATCGCCCAGGCGCTCGACGCAAAAGTAACAGCAGCGCCGCCCGGCCCCATCACCGACGACCAGCGGGCGGCGCTGGAGGAACCGACGCCGGCGGTGCTGGTGCGTGGCGCCGTGCGGCTGCTGGGCGAGGAGTTTTATCAGCCGCTCGAAACCGATCAACTCCTCGCCGAGGCGTGGGAGGGGGCGGCCCGCGCGTTGGCGCGATCCGGCGTCGCCGAGATTCCGGCAGCGCCCGCCTATCCCGCCGATGACGAAGCGGCGATCGCACTGCACATGCGGTCGTTTCCCGAGTTGGAGCGGCTGGCGGAGGGGCGCCTGAGCCAGCAAGAGCTCGCCTACGCGGCCCTTGCGGAACTGGTGGACCGCCGCAACGACTGTCACACATCTCACCTGACCCGAGGCCGCTGGCAGATCTTCCAAGCACGAGAGCGCGGCGCGCCCGCGGTGCAGATCGGGGTCAGCTTCTCGCTTGAGAAGCCGATGATGGTGGTCAGCGTGCTGCCGAATAGCCCGGCCGAGCGCAGCGGACTCCGGAGCGGACAAGAAGTGACGGCGATCAACGGCGCCGCGGTCGATCAGTTCAGCATCACCGAGGCGCGGGCGCTGATCGACCCCCGCGAGGGCGTGCCGACGACGTTCACGGTCCGCAACCCGGACGGCAGCGTGCGGGACATCGCCGTGGCGCCGGAGTCCTTTGCGCTGCCGGCGATCGAGTCGCAGATCCTCCCCGGCAACATCGGACTGATGACGTTCTACACCTTTCAGACGAACGACGAACAACTGAAGCGGATGCGCGAGATCCTCACCGGATGGGAGGCGCGCGGCGTAACCGGCTGGATCATCGATCTGCGCCGCAACAGCGGCGGTTCGCTGGCACTGATGACGTCGATGGCCAGTCTCTTCGTCGACGGCGGACGCCTCTATGCCAACGTCAGCCGCGACAGCGAACCGCGGTATGTCAGGGGCACCAGCGGGTTGACGCTGCCGTTTCAGCGGCCCCTTGTCTTTCTGGTGGGGCCAGGCAGCGCCTCGGCGTCGGAGATCCTCTCCGGCAGCCTGCAGGCGCGCGGGCGCGCGGTCCTCGTCGGCGATGTCACCGCCGGGTGCATCGGCAGTTTTATTCCTCGTGGTCTGCTCGACGGTTCCGCGTTCAATCCGACGGTCAGCGAAATCCTGATCGGGCCGGACGGGCTTCAGCTCCACCGTATCGGTGTCACACCAAACGTGTTCGCGCCCGTGACCGCCGAGGATGCCGCCGCCGGCCACGATCCGGGGATCCCCGTCGCCGTGAAGGTGATCCACGAGATCACCGGCGAGCCGCTGCCGGTCGCCGACGTACCAGCGCAATCGACCAAACAGCGTGCGATCGTCGTGGAGTTCTAGGCTCCGCGCTGTCAGTCAATCGTCAGGCGGCGCGCATCGCACCGCCGCTTGCGGTCTGCTACCGTGGTAGTACGGTCGGCTCCAGATGCAGAGGATGGCTCGTGCGGTGTCGATCGTCCGGATTTCAGAAAATGTTAGCACACTTCGTCCGTTGGACAGATACGATGAATGCCATCGGAGGACGGCATGACCCGTCGTCTCGCTGAACAATTTCGCTATCCTGTCCTGTTACTCCTCGGCGCCCTGGTTGGGGCGGCGATTGTGATTTTCTACCTCGAGATGAACCCCCCCGCCGGGACGATCGACCAGCGCCGGATCGAGCAGATCGCCCAGGAACAGATCGCCTCCGCGACGCCGACACCGCCGATCCCACCCCAGATCTACGCCGCCGTGCGGCCGGCAGTGGTGTCGATCACCGTGGACGGCGTTGCCGCGAACAACAATTCCTTTCAGGGACGCGGCACCGGCGTGATCGTCGACGAGAACGGCCGCATCCTCACCAGCCTGCATGTGATCCAGGGAGCGCAGCAGGTCAAGGTGCGATTCTTCGACGGCACGGAAGAGTCAGCCCGTGTGGCGGGAACACAGCCGGAGCGGGATCTCGCCATCATCGAGGTCAACCGGATTCCGGACGGCGTGCAACCGGCGATTCTCAGCGGTGGTGTCAACGTCGGCGATGAAGTCGTGGCGATCGGCAATCCCTTCGGCCTCGACGGATCGATGTCGATGGGTGTGGTCAGCGGCCTGGGCCGGCGGTTCGTCGTGCAGTCAACCGGGCAGGCTCTGGAGAACATGATCCAGTTCGATGCCGCGGTCAACCCCGGGAACTCCGGCGGACCGCTCGTCGATATGGCCGGCCGGGTCGTGGGGATCGTCACCGGCATCGCCAACCCCTTCGGCCAGAGCGCCTTCATCGGCCTCGGGTTTGCCGTTCCGATCGAGGCGGCGGCCGGACTAGTGGCGCCGGTGCAGTAGTGAGTTTCAGGAAGCTGAAACTGGGAGCAGAGCATGGTGCAGGAACCGGTAGCGGAGCCGACGACGCCGGCCGAACAGGTGTTGTTCGAGATCAAGAAGGTGATCGTCGGCCAGGAGCATCTGCTGGAACGGTTGCTGGTGGCATTGCTGGCGCGAGGGCACATCCTCGTCGAGGGGGTGCCGGGGCTGGCGAAAACCCTGGCGATCCGGACGGTGGCGCAGGCGATCAGTGGAGAGTTCAAGCGGATTCAGTTCACGCCCGACCTCGTCCCCGCCGACCTCGTCGGCACCCGCATCTACAACCAGCGCTCCGGCGACTTCACCACCGCGCTCGGTCCGGTGTTTACCAACCTCTTGCTCGCCGATGAGATCAACCGGGCGCCGGCCAAGGTCCAGTCGGCGTTACTCGAGGTGATGCAGGAGCACCAGGTGACGATCGGCCGGGAGACACATCGCGTGCCGGAACCGTTCCTCGTCCTCGCCACCCAGAACCCGATCGAGACCGAAGGCACCTACCAGCTCCCCGAAGCCCAGGTCGACCGCTTTATGATGAAGGTGCTCGTCGATTATCCGTCCGATCGCGAAGAGTTGGTGATCGTTCAGCGGGTGACTGGTTTGGCCGCACAGGTCAAGCCGATCATCACCACGCACGAGTTGATGCGGCTACAGGAGGAGGTGGACGCGGTCTACGTGGACCCGGAGCTGATGGAGTATGCCGTGCGGCTGGTGGGAGCGACGCGCCGTCCGGCGGACTACGGCATGGGCGACCTCGCTCGCTACCTCAGCTTCGGCGCCAGCCCGCGTGCTTCGATCAATCTCATCCTCGGAGCGCGGGCACTAGCTTACCTACGCGGCCGCGATTATGTCGTGCCGCACGACATCTCGGACCTGGCACACGATGTGCTGCGTCACCGGCTCGTGCTCTCCTATGAGGCGCTGGCCGACGGTGTGACCGCCGATGCAATCTTGAACCGAATGTTGGAGCGCGTGCCGCGTCCGGCGCGGCCGTTAACGGACTCGTTTAGCCATGCCGCTGCTCAAGCTCAAGCGCCGCGACCAACCGGCTAACGGTGCGGATAGCGCATCACCAGACGGCGCTGCCCAGTCTTCGGGACTGGCGGTCGCGCCGCCGCGTGCGGCGGAGAAGATCCTGCAGCGCATCGACTGGACGATCGTGCGGCGGCTGGACGGTCTGCTGCAGGGCGAATATCGCTCGCTGTTTTACGGACATGGTCTCGACCTGGCCGAGGTGCGTGAATACCAGCCGGAAGACGACGTCCGGTATATGGACTGGAATGTGACGGCGCGGATGCAGACGCCGCACGTCCGTCAGTACCTCGAAGATCGCGAGATCACTGCCTGGCTGCTGCTCGACCTCTCCGGTTCCGTCGACTTCGGCACGGCGCGCATGACCAAGCGCGATGTGGTGATCGACTTCGCCGCGGCGATGGCCCGGATCCTGACACGCCGGGGCAACCGGGTCGGGGCCGTGCTCTATTCCGGTGGCGTCGATGGCGTCCTGCCGGCAGGCGGCGGCAGACGCCAGGCCCTGGCGATCGTGCACCTGCTGACCCAACAGGCGGCGATCCAGCACGCGGGCGTCACCGATCTGACGGCGGTGCTCGACCGTGCCGCTCAGACGATCCGGCGGCGGTCACTGGTCTTTGTCGTATCAGACTTTATTGCTCAACCGGGATGGGAGCCCGCGTTCCACCGGCTGAGCGCGCGCAACGAAGCGATCGCGGTCTGGGTGCGGGATCCCCGCGAGTTCGACCTGCCCGACGTAGGTCCGCTGGTGTTGGAGGATGCGGAGACCGGCGAGCAGGTGTATGTGGACACGCATGATCGTCACCTGCGCGCTCGGTTCCACGACATCGCGCGGGAGCGGGAGGTGAACCTGCTCCGCACCTTCAAGCGAAACGGCGCGGATGTGCTGACATTGAACACCGATGGCGATATGCTTCAAGACCTCGCCCGGTTCGCGTTGCGGCGGCGGCAGTCGAAGGCGTCGGCGGGCGACGGAATGGCGTGGCCGGTGGACGAGACGTTGCCGCTGGCAGGAGATTAGGCGCGGGGACATCGCCGGAAATCTCACCGGCAAGGGTGCAGAGTTATGACGTTCATGTGGCCCCAGGCACTGGTGGCGCTCCTGCTGATCCCGATCCTGGTCGGCGTCTATATCTGGATGCAGCGCCGCCGGTCGCGTTATGCCGTCCGGTTTGCCTCGGTCGCGATGGTGCGGCAGGCGGTCGGCAAGGGTCCGGGCATCCGCCGGCATATTCCCGCCGCGATCTTCCTCGTCGCGCTGGCCGCCATGATCGTGGCGCTGGCGCGGCCGGAGGCGACGATCAGCGTGCCGCGCAATACCGGCACGGTGATGCTGGTGATCGATGTCTCCGGCTCGATGCAGGCGACCGACGTCAAGCCCAACCGGATGGAGGCAACGAAGAGCGCCGCACAAGAGTTCGTCAACCGGCAGCCGAAAGGCGTCAAAATCGGCGTCGTCAGCTTCAGCGATTTCGGGGCGCTGGTCCAGCCACCGACCCGCGACAAAGAGGACGTGATGCAGGCGATCGAACGTCTGCGGCCGCAGCGCGGGACGAACATCGGCGGCGGCCTCCAGGCCGCCCTCGACGCGCTCTATGAAGGCAGCGATACTGCCCGACCCGAACCGACGCCGGCGGGACCGAGCATCAGCGGCCGGCAGCCGGCGACACCGCCGCCGACCAACGCGGCGCGTGACGCACAAACACCGCCGGCCAGCATCGTGCTGGTATCAGATGGCGAGAGCAACGTTGGTCCACCGCCGATCGAGGTTGCGCAAGAGGCACAACGTGCCGGTGTGAAGGTCTACACGATCGGAATCGGCACACCGGAAGGGGTCAACCTGAACATTCAGGGACGGCGGGTCTTCACCCGTCTGGACGAAGACTCGCTCAAGGGGATGGCCGAGCTTACCGGCGGCCGCTACTTGCAGGCGCAGGACGAAAGCGAGTTACGCAGCGTCTATGATGAACTCGCGAGGGAACGTGAGTTTGAAGAGGAGAAGACCGAGATCACGGTCGGCTTCACTGCCGGGGCATTGCTACTGTCATTGATCGGCGGCATCCTCTCGTTGCTCTGGTTCAACCGTCTACCGTAGAGCGGTGGGCGAATGTGAAGGGGGAGCCGGAATTATATCCGGCTCCCCTTCCGGAAGGCTATTTGGTTTTGCGGCGGCGGCGGCCATCAGGCGGCGAAGAACCCGGCTCAGAAAGCACGAAGCGCAGTCCTCCTTCTCGTGGCTTACGCCAGGTAAGTTTGAGATTGCGCTGTTTGGCGGCGATGCTCAGCCGCCGCTTCTCCGTGCGCTGGCTCTCGCTCACACCGAGGGCAAGCTCACCGCCAACACCGCCCTGTTTGGCAACTTCATCGATAATTTCCATGTATGGGGTCAAATCCATGCGGGTCTGACCCCGGGCAGAAGTCAGATCCTCTTGCGTTAGCACCTTAGTAAGTTCTGGCATCTCTCGTACCTCCGATGTTGCTTATATATCAGCGCAGCAACGTACGCAAGTCGGAAATGTGCTCGATTCGCTATATCTTCACCACAAAGCACGAGTACGAGTACTTGGCCCTGTGAACCGATGGGCACAATATGCGACCGGCACAGCAGGGGGAGAAGCAAGCGCCCCGCGCCCGATCAACGCATTCTGTTCTTCCGCGATGAATCCAGGGACACTAGAAGAAGTAACGGAATGCGCCACAGCGAGGAGACAGCCATGGCCAATCGCCTGATCGATGAAACAAGCCCCTATTTGCTCCAGCACGCGCATAACCCCGTCGACTGGTATCCGTGGGGCGACGAGGCGCTCAGCCGCGCGCGCACCGAAGACAAACCGATCCTGCTTTCAGTCGGCTACTCTGCCTGTCACTGGTGCCATGTGATGGAACGTGAATCGTTCGAGAATTCACAGATTGCGCAGATGATGAACGACAACTTCATCAATATCAAAGTCGATCGCGAAGAGCGACCTGATGTTGATGCAATCTACATGCAGGCGGTGCAGACGCTGACCGGCCGGGGCGGGTGGCCGATGACGGTCTTCCTGACCCCCGATGGACGGCCGTTTCACGGCGGAACGTACTATCCACCGGAGGATCGCCACGGCATGCCCGGTTTTCCGCGCGTCCTGACGGCAATCGCGCAGGCGTATCGCGAGCGGCGCGGCGATGTCCTCTCGACGGCAAGCCAGTTGACGGAGCGGCTGCAACCGGCGGTGCCGGCGGGGAGCGCCACCGGCCACCTCTCGACCGCTGTGCTGGATGAGGCGGCGCAGCGGCTCGCGTCACAGTTCGACGCGATCAACGGCGGTTTCGGCGGCGCGCCGAAGTTCCCGGCGGCAATGACGCTCGACTTTCTCCTGCGGCATTATGTCCGCACCGGCAACCGGCATTCGTTGGAGATGGTCGAGGTCTCGCTCGACAGGATGGCACGGGGTGGCATCTACGACCAGATCGGCGGCGGCTTTCATCGCTATGCGGTCGACGACGTCTGGCTGGTGCCGCACTTCGAGAAGATGCTCTATGACAATGCCCTGCTCACCAGACTGTATCTCCGCGCTTTTCAGGTGACTGGCAATCCCTTCTATCGACAGATCGTCGAGGAGACGATCGACTACGTACTCCGTGAGATGACCGACCCCGCCGGCGGTTTCTACTCCTCACAGGACGCCGACTCGGAGGGCGAGGAGGGAAAGTTCTTCACCTGGACGATCAGCGAGATGGTGCAGGTGCTTGGGCCGGATGAGACGCCGCTGATGGCGCGCATCTTCGGCGTCGAACCGGCTGGCAACTTCGAGCACACCAATATCCTGCACCGGCCGATCGACCTGACGCAGGTCGCGACCGAGACGGGCATCGATGCGGCGACGCTCGACGAACGGGTCGTGCACGCCCGCCGGACCCTCTTCGAGGCGCGGGAGAGCCGCGTCCGGCCGAACCGCGATGACAAGGTACTCACCGCCTGGAACGGCATGATGCTCCGCGCGCTGGCCGACGCGGCGGCGGTGCTCGAACGCGACGACTACGCCGCCGCCGCGCTGGCCAACGCCGAGTTCCTCCTGCGCGACCTGCGCGACGGCGACCGCGTGCTCCGCACCTGGAAGGACGGCCAAGCGAAGCTGGACGGCTATCTCGAAGACTACGCGCTGCTGGTGGATGGCCTGCTCGCGGTTTCCTCGCTCACGTTCGACCCGCGCTGGCTGCGCGAGGCGATCACGGTGGCGGGGTCGATGATCGATCGCTTCTGGGAAACCGACCCCGGCGTCTTCTTTGACACGGCCGGCGACGCGCAGGCGTTGATCGTGCGGCCACGCGACATCCTCGACAACGCCACCCCCTCCGGCAACTCGGTGGCGGCCGGCGTGATGCTCCGGCTCGCGACCCTGACCGGCGATGCCGATGAAGCACGTCGGGCGACGCTGATCCTTGAAGGCCACCAGGAGGCGATGGGTCGCTACCCGACCGCCTTTGGGGAGCTGCTCGGCGCGCTCGACTTTGCCGTTGGTCCGGTGACGGAGATCACACTCGTCGGCGAGCGACAGACGCCGGAGACGCGCGACCTGCTGCGCGAGGTGTACCGGCGGTTTCGACCGCTGGCGGTGGTGGTGGGCCGCGACCCGGGGGACACTAAGTCACCGTCGCTCTCACCCCTATTCGAGGGCCGGGAGCAGCGGGCCGGAACCGCCACGGCGTATGTGTGCATCGGCTATGCATGCAGTCCGCCGGCGGTCAATCGGGCCGAACTATCACGAGAACTTGAGACGATGGGCCGATGACAAGGCCATCACGGCACGCAATATGTCAGTTTCATATAAAATGCGCGACGCCGCTAACAATCGGCCAAGAAAACGCGTTGTAATGGACGTAGAGTACGGAGCCGATGCCGTCCCGCGTGTGTAGCCGGCCGGAAACCGCACCCGCGTCACGCCAACGGATCTCCCGCTCGCCAACCCCGGCCCACAAAGCCGGGGTTTCTGGTGTCCGAAACGGGGCGCGCTGTCGCTCAGGATGACAGCGGGCTTTGACATAGAAAGGGCCGGAGCAATCCCGGCCCTTTCACACGTATTCAGTTGTAGATGCGCTGGCTACCAGCGACCGCCACGGCCGCCGCGGTCGTAGTCGCGACCGCCGCTGTAGCTGCCGCGGCTGCCACCACCACCGTAGGAGCTACCCTGCTGGGAGCGGAAGCAGTCCGAGCAGTAGACCGGCTTGTCACCGCGCGGCTGGAAGGGGACTTTCGCCTCCTTGCCACACGACGCACAAGTGGCGGAGAACATCTCCCGCTGGCCGCCGTAGCCGCCACCACCACCGCCGTAGCTGGATTCGCCGCGCTGGGAGCGGCGCGCCGCCCGACAATCGGGACAGCGGCGCGGCTCATTGGTGAAACCCTTCTGCGCGTGGTAAGCCTGATCGTCCGCGCTGAAGGTAAAGGGTGCGCCGCATTCGACGCAGGTCAGGGTTCGGTCGGTGTATGCCACTCGACGACCTCCAAGATAAGATAGGCAACCTTCGGTCATCGAGTGCGGTACCGGGTAGATGGGACCCGAGGCCCGTGGCCCTATGAGGAAGCATTACCGCTGTGTACTATACCACAAATCACGAGACGCAAATCGGGTCACGTGAACGTGAGGGCGGTATCTAGAACACTTGTTCCCTTATTGGCTTCCTGGTACACTACAGCTCGTGGTGGGTCCTGTTGGCGGGTGAGATGAGTTATGAAAGGGATTGTTGAGCGATATGGCAGCAGATGACCGCGCAAAAGCTCTGGATCTTGCCATCGGTCAGATTGAGAAGCAGTTCGGCCGTGGGGCGATCATGAAGATGGGCGACGTCTCCGCCCGCATGCAGGTGGAGTGCATTCCTACCGGCTCGCTGGCGCTCGACATCGCCCTCGGTATCGGCGGCATCCCTCGGGGTCGCGTCATCGAGATCTACGGTCCGGAGTCGGCCGGCAAGTCGACGCTGGCGCAGTCGATCGTCGCGCAGGCGCAGGCGGCGGGCGGCATGGCGGCCTATATCGATGTCGAGCACGCGCTCGATCCGGTCTACGCCGCCGGCATCGGCGTGAATACGGATGACATGCTGATCTCGCAGCCAGACACGGGCGAGCAGGCGCTGGAGATCTGTGAGGCACTAGTCCGCTCGAACGCGATCGACGTGATCGTGGTGGATTCGGTCGCCGCGCTCGTGCCACGCGCCGAGATCGAGGGCGACATGGGCGACGCCCACGTCGGCCTGCAGGCGCGGCTGATGTCCCAGGCGCTGCGCAAGCTGACCGGCGCAATCTCCCGCTCACGCACCTCGGTGATCTTCATCAATCAGCTCCGCGAGAAGGTCGGCATCGTCTTCGGTAACCCGGAGGTGACGCCCGGCGGCCGCGCGCTGAAGTTCTACTCCTCGGTGCGCATCGACCTGCGCCGCGTCGAGACGCTGAAGCAGGGGACGACGCCGGTCGGCTCCCGGGTTCGGGCGAAGATCGTCAAGAACAAGGTGGCGCCGCCCTTCAAGCAGGCGGAGTTCGATATCATGGTCAGCGGCGACGCGGTCGGCATCTCGCGTGAAGGCGACATCATCGACCTCGGCGTCGAGGCTGGCCTGGTCAAGAAGATGGGCGCCTTCTTCTCCTACGGCGATGTTCGCATCGGCCAGGGCCGCGAGAACTCGAAGACCTTCCTTCGCCAGAACCCCGACCTGGCGATGGAGATCGAGAATCAGCTCCGCGCGCAGGCGGATGCCGGCCGCGCGAAGCAGCAGCTTGTCGCCGCCGGCGGCGTCCCGACCGTCGACGAGGACGAAGACGAGTTGTAGGCTATCTGACGGCGCAACACGAGAGCAGGGGTCGGTGGTTCGCCATCGACCCTTGCTGTGCATGTGGAATGGAACCGAGCGATGCGATCTCGACGACGCGACGGACCACCCGCCGAACCGATGCTTCTGAGTGAGATCGAGACGGCGACAGGGGCACAACCGGACGCTGCAATCGACGCCGACCCCCAATCCCTCCAGTTCCGCGTCAGTGCGATCGAACGCCAGGAGCGGCGCAACCGCTACAACGTCTTCGTCAATGGTGAGTTCGCGGTTGCGCTCGAACCCGATGTGCTCGTCGCGAGCGGTCTGCGCGTCGATGCCGTGGTCACGGCCGAGCGGCTGCGCGAGCTGTCTGTCGAAGACCTGCGCAAACGGGCGCTGAACGCGGCGCTGCATTTGCTCGCCTCGCGGCCGCGCTCCGAGGCGGAGATGCGGACGCGGCTGCTCCGGCGAGAACTGCCGCACGACATCGTCACCGACACGCTGGCGCGGCTGCGGGAGTACGGCTACGTCAACGACGCGGAGTTCGCCCGCTTCTGGGTGGAGAGCCGCTCCGGCGCGAATCCGCGCGGCCGTTATGTTGTGCAGCGGGAACTCCGGTCGAAGGGCGTCGCGCAGGAGACTGCCGACGCCGCGATGGAAGAACTGACGGAGGAGGCATCCGCCGAACGCGCCGCCCGCAAGAAGTTGCGCAGCCTGCGCGGGTTCGAATACCCCGCCTTCCGCAACCGCCTCACCGGATACCTCGTGCGGCGCGGCTTCGGCTACGAGGTCGTGCGCCGCATCGTCTCCGACCTGTGGAAGGAAACAAACGGCGCGCCGCCGGACGACGACCAGTGGCCCGATGCGTAACATATGATCAGGGAGTTGGTGTCGGGAGGTACGGCATGTCGGTTCAAGCAGAGTCCGAAGCGGAAAAGTTGCGGCGCGTGCCGGGCATCTACTTTGCCGATAGCCCGTCGGGGCGGCAGGCATATATCGTAGGCACCGGGCTTGGGGTATTCGAGATCGTTCGGGAGCTGCGCGATCTCGACACAGATTGGGAGGAGCTTCGCGGGGCGTTCCACTGGCTCTCCGAGGAACAACTGCGGACGGCACTTGTCTACTATGAAGCCTACCCCGAGGAGATTGATGCACAATTTCGCGAGGAAGAGTACTGGACTCCCGAGCGGACCTGGGAAAGGTATCCGTTCACGAAGCCCTCATGGCGACCGTGAGGTACTTACTCGACGAGGATCTCTCCCACGAAATCGCCACCATTGCACGAAACCTCGGCATCGACGTGATCAGTTGCCACGAGATCGACCGCAACGGGTTCACTGACGAAGAGCAGCTACAATTCGCCGCAGACGGACGAAGGTCGTGCCATTGTTACCATCAACGGCCCTCACTTCATTGCACTGACAAGTCGTTTCTATGAGGAAGGACGGCCTCACGCTGGCGTGGTCGTTGTTCCCAGAACGGTGCCTCAGCGTTACTTCGCTACAGCAGCGCACGCTCTTGTAGCTCATGCCCGTATACATCCGGAGGGCATGCAACCGTACTACATCGATTACCTTCACTTCTGATGTGGCGAGGTGCCGCCTGTACTTCGTGTCACGTTGACACTATAATGAATGTGGCCGACTGACGTTCTCGGCTGGGTAAGGGAGATGTGGTGGTGGGGGAATCTCGCACGAATGGCGTTGCACCGGCGGCCGTAATGGCTGATTTGGGTGGCATGGTAGGGCAACAGCATCGGGTCATCGCTCAGGGGCAGGAGTGGGTCCTCGAAGAGTTTGCCGGTTTGCGCGGCGATATCCTCGCGCTGCTCGACCGAGGCGAGCAAATCGGTGGGGTACTCGGCGCGAATGCCGGTCAGATTGCGCCGCTTTTCGCGGCGGCGCGGCGCAATGTTGACCTTTCTCGCCTCAATCTAACCGTGATCGGCGCGGAGGGAGTGGGCAAGTCGACGCTGATCAACGCGATCGCCGGGGCCGAGCTGACGCCGCGCGAGCGTGACCATCCGGGCACGGTGGCGCCGACCTACGCCGAGGCGAGCGAGACCGCACAACCGGAGTTCTCAGTCGTGCTCCGCGCCGACAGTGGGGCCGAAACGGTTCACCACTGCGCGGATATCGAGGAGTTCCGCCGCTACCTGCTCCAGTACGAGAACCGGGAGAACGTCCGCGGTGTCGTGCGCGGCATCGTCCGTTACAACCATCCGGTGCTGCGGCGCGGGCTGCGGTTGGTCGACATGCCCGGCGTGCACGCATCGTCACCGCTCGTCAACCAGGAGGCGAAGCGGTTTCTGGCCGAAGAGACGCATGCCGTCGTCGCCGTCACCTACGGCCGCACCGGTTTCGGCGCGCTGCACGAGGTCTTCGACGACCTCGCCGTGCAGCGCGACCTCGTTCAGGCGGTGGTGATCAACCAGGAGCTCGGCTACTTCGCCACCAGCAACCTGGCCCTGCTGCCGGACATAGACCTGCGGACGAAATTATCGGAGACGCGCCGTGCCGCCGCCGAGGAGCTGGACATTCCCGAGGAGCGGATCTTCATCCTCAACCTCGCATCGTTCTACGGTTCGCGGGTCAACGGCGAGCCGCCGCTCGACTCGCCGGCGCATGAGGAGGAGATCGCCCGGTTTCAGCGGCACCTCTGGGGGTACATGCGCGAGAACGGTGTCGCCGAGGTGATCGACCGCGCTGCCGACGACGCCACGACCGCGCTGCACGCACTCTACTCCCGGCTCGACGTCGCCGGGCGGGCGTTCACGGCGTTGACCGTGGGTGACAAGGGCGCCGCCAAGCGGATCGCGTCGGAGTTCAAGTCGGCGCGTGGCGATGCGCTGTCGGCATGGCGGAAGGTGAGCAATACCGATGTCGCCGCCGCCGTGGCCGCGCAGCACTGGCCGGCGCTCAAAACAGCGGCCGATCACGCCCGCGACACGATCGCGACGGCGATCGACGCGGTGATCGGCGAACTCACGGGCAGCACCGGCAGGGTCAGCGGACGGCAGGCATCGGCCTGGAAACAGCGGCTGCAGACCGATGTGTGGCACGAACGCGACGCGCTCGACGAAGCCTACGGGAATACGTTGCGCGCGGTGCTGGCCTATTACACCGCCCACGCCGATGGAGCGATGGCGCGGGTTTACGAACAGGTGCCGCTCCTTGCAGAGTCCGCCCCGGCGGATCGGATGGTGGTCGGCGGCGCCGGCTTTCGGCTGGCGCAACTGGGCCGGATCGAGCCGGGGGTGGTGGAACAGATCGCGAAGTGGGGGACGGCGGGCGGCGCGGCGACGCTAGGCGGCAACCTCGCCGGCGGCGGCGGCACAGCGGTGCTCGTGACGATGCTGGGGATGAATCCGCTGGCGGCGCTCGCGATCGGCGGCGCGGCCGGGGCATCGGCCACGCTGATGCTCTGGCGGCTGGCCCGCGACGAGCACCGCGATGCGCTCGAAGGCGGCCTGACACGGTATCGAGGGACGGCGCTCGGCGCGCTGGACACCAGCCCCGGTGGTCCGTTGCGGCAGGAGTGGCTGGCGGCGGTGGAGACCGTGGCCGCCCGTGTCGGCGACTCACTGGACGGTCAACTGGCCGAGGTCGCCGCGCTGCTCACATCGCCGGAGGGCGCGTCTGCGGGAGCGCTCCGCACGCGGCATCTCGCCCTTCAGGAGTCGATGACACAGATCGATGCGCTTCGTGCCGAACTCGATTCGGTGCGCGCCCGTGCAGAGGTGCTGAATATGACCGGCATGCAGTCGCGGATCAAACCAGCGACGGACCAAACAGATGGGTGACGCGATGAAGAACAGCAGCTTGTCCGGGACGGTCGGATCGTTGCGGCGGCTCACTACTGCGGGCGCGGTGGCGCTGGTGGTGCTGCTCGTCGGCGCCCTGATTCTGGTGACTGCATCGTTCCTGCTCTCGCTGTCGCGGTTCACGCCCTACGGCATCTGGAGCGTGCTCGCGCTGGTGGCGGTCGCGGCATTGGTCGGATGGCTCGTTTGGTTGAGTGGCCCAGGCAGAGTTGGCACGACACGGCGGCAGTCCGTGACGCTGCCCACCGATGTGTTGCTGCGGGCGCCGCCCCCGATTCCGGCACGGGTGACGTCTTCAAATGGCGTCGTTGCCGCCACCGGGCGGCTTGGCATCGAGGCAGAGGTGAACCGCCTCGTCGACGAACGCCGCTACGATGACGCATTACACCGGCTGACGGCGATTGAATTGCACGATCCGGCGATGGCGACGTTCTGCGCCGTCAAGCGCCGCGCGATCGAGCGCCGCCGTGCCCGCCATCGTCGCACTTGACGTATACGCGGCGCGGCGCGGCACAATTGCCCTATGGTCACACCTGCAACACGGCAACAGACCGAACCGAGAACCGGTCTCGAGCCGCGCTATCACCTGATCCTGCTGGACGATAACGACCACACCTATCAATACGTGATCGACCTCCTCGGCCGCGTGATGGAGTATGGGAAAGAGAAGTCGTTTGCCATCGCCTGCGTGGTCGATAGCCAGGGGCAGGCGATCATCGAGACGGCCGGCCACGATCAGGTATCGCGGCATCAGCAGATGATCCACGCCTTCGGCGCTGACCCGCGGATTCCGCATTGCGCCGGCTCGATGTCGGCGATCATCGAGCCGGCGCCGTAGGGAGCGGTGCGCGCCTTCGCTACCAGCCGGCGGCGTAGGACTCGCGGCGGGGGTCGGCGCCGGCGGTTAGGAGGATACCGTCTGGTTCGCGGACGATCGTGCAGACGGCGCCCGCCGCCCAGGTCCAGTCAGTCCAGGGCCGGATGTCGTGGCCGCGCGTTCGGAGGGCGGCGAGGGTACGACTCCCGAACCGCGCCTCCGCTCGGACCACACCCGGCTGGGAGTGGTGCGGAAAGAAGCTGTCCGGCTGGCTGTAGGTCGCGACCCGGGGCGCTTCGACAGCGGCCTGCGGCGTCATACCGAACTCGACGATATTGAGGAGCACCTGCAGCATCGCCTGCACCTGGACGTCACCGCCGGGTGTGCCGAAGGGCATCGCCCAGCCGTCCGGACGGAGCGCGAGAGCAGGGTTCGGCGTCAGTCGCGGACGTTTGCCCGGCGCGATCACGCTGGGATGGTCCGGCTCGAGCCAGGACTGACTGCCGCGCGGCGAGATCGTGCAGCCGATCGTCGGCGGAACCGGTCCGTTGAAGCCGTCGCTCGGTGTCGCCGAGAAGACATTGCCCCATCGATCGACGACGCAGAGATAGGTGGTATCCGATCCGCTCCCTCCCACTGCAACGGCGGCCGGCACGGGCGCAGCGCGGCCGCCGGCGTCGCCTGGAGCCGGGAGGCTGGGGGATGCGCGGCGGGGATCGATCCGGCGGCGCTGTTCCTCGGCGTAGGCCGCGCTCAGCAGGGTGGGTATCGGTACATCGACGAACGCCGGATCGCCGATGTACGCCTCACGGTCGGCGAAGGTGAGCTTCAGCGCTTCGAGGATCGCGTGCAGGTATGCCGGTGAGTTGTGGCCCAATTTCGAGAGGCCCAGACCGGCGACGATCTGGAGTGCTTCGAGGAGGGCAGGTCCCTGACACCAGGGACCGCAGGCGTAGACGCGCACGCCACCGAACTCGACCGAGAGCGGCGCTGCCTCCTCGACCTCGAATCCGGCCAGGTCATCGTAGGAGAGCAGGCCACCCTCAGATTGGATAAACGCGGCGATCTCTTCGGCGATGGCGCCGCGATAGAAGGCATCCCGCGCCGCCTGGAGGCCGGCATCCCGGCCGGCGACGGTGGCCGGTGTCTCTGCCGTAACCATGCGCTCGAGGGTGCGGGCGAGTGCCGGCTGGCGGAAGCATTCGCCGGGATGGGGCGGACGGCCCTCCGGCAGAAAGAGATCGGCGGTTGACCGCCATTGCGAGAGCGAGCGCTGATTGGCGGCAATGCGGGAGGCCATCAGCTCGTACATGGGGAAGCCGTCCGCCGCCAGCGCGATCGCGTCCGCCGCGACATCGGCGAAGCGCCGCGTGCCGTAGCGGCGCAGGGCGGAGATCCAGGCGTCGGGCGCCGCCGGCACCACCGTCCGCAACGCGCCTTCTGGGAGCGTGCCCGAACCCCGGCGCAGCACCTCCTCCCGCGTCGCCGCCGCCGGCCAGGTGCCGACGCCGGCGAAGGTCGTGACTAGATCGCGGTCGGCCAGATAGCAGATGATCGGCGCGACGCCGGCGACACTGACGAAGTCGCTCTGGAGCACACCCAGACAGAGCCCGGCGGCGACCCCGGCATCGACTGCGTTGCCGCCCGCATCAAGCTGACGAAGCGCCGCCATCGTCGCCAGGTAGTGACCGGTCACCACTGCGTGTTGCGTGGCGCGGTATTCTGGGCGGTGCGTCATGCGCGGGCGGGTGGGATCAAGATTCATGGTTACCTCTCCCCCGACCCCTCCCCTCGCAGGGGAGGGGAGCCTCACTCAACCGTAGTGTGCCAATGCAAGCCATGCCACCGCCAAACCATCACGAGGATGACGCTGGCACCCCACCCCGATCAGAACTCCCCTCCCCTGCGAGGGGAGGGGTCGGAGGAAGGGTCGGGGGAGAGGTCTGTCCATCGTCTCCCCGTGAGCCACTCACCCATCGGTTGCTGCGACGGTACAACGGTCCCGTCGCCCTCGCCGGCGAGCGTCGCGTCGATTTCGGCGCGCACGTTTGCATCTTGCTCGCGATGGCGGGCGATGTCCAGCGGGGCGCGCATGCCGAGGCGGCCGAGCGCCCAGGCGGCATGACCGCGGACGAGTGGGGAGGTGTCGTTCAGGGCGTCGGTCAGCGCGGGAACCGCTCGGTCGTCGCCGAGATTGCCGAGGGCGATGCAGACGTTGCGGAGCAGTCCGTTCCGCTTGGCCCGCATCAGCGGTCGGCCGGCGAAGCGGTGGCGGAACTGCTCCTCGGTGAGGGAGAGCAGCGGGATCAGCGGCGGCGCCGCGACATCGACCGTGGCCGGGCGGAAGTCGACCATCGCCTCGGCACGGGACGGCACCGGGCAGGCGTCCTGGCAGACGTCGCAGCCAAAGATCCAGTCGCCGAGCAGCGGCCGGAGCGGCCGGGGGATGGCACCCCGGTTCTCGATCGTCTGGTAGCTGATACAGAGGTTGTTGTCGAGGTCATTGGGACCGACGATCGCGCCGGTCGGGCAGGCGACGATGCAGCGCGCGCAGGAGCCGCAGGACTTTCGCAGCGGCGCATCGGGTTCCAGCTCGGCGGTGGTGAGCAACTCGGCGAGCAGCACCCAGGAGCCGGCGGCGGGCGTGAGCAGGTTGGTGCTCTTGCCGAACCAACCGAGACCACCGCGTGCGGCGATTGCGCGTTCGGCCAGCGGGCCGTGGTCGATCATCATTCGCGAGCGCGTGCCGGCCGACCGTTCGGCCAGCCATCCGGCGAGCTGCTTCACGGGGCGCTCCAACGCCCGGTGATAGTCACGGCCCCAAGCATAGCGGGCGATGCGGCCGCGCGGCTCATCGCCCAGCGTTGCCTCATCGGCGTCGAGAACTGCGCGATACGGCGCCGCGAGCGAGATAACGCTCCGGACACCGTCGAGCGAGCGGGCCGGGTCGGTCGAGCGTACCGCCCGCTCGACGGTGAACCAGGGGAGACCGGAGTATGAACCGCGGGCAATGCGCGTCTCGAACACCGTTCGCGTCTCGTCCATCGGTTCCACGTCCGCGATCGCGACGGCAGCGAAGCCGAGGCGCAGTGCCTCCACCTTCAGCGCATGGGTGATTGTGCCGTACGTCATGACACCATGGTACGCCTGGTTGCGAGCATCGGTGTTGCCTAGCCCCGTCGAGGGATGCGCGCAACCCGCGATTGCGGGAGGATGCGAGCACGACACACGCGGTGAGGTAGTAGAGCGATGACCACAGTGCGAGAGATGATGACCGACAATCCCGAGAGCGTCGAGGCTGAGGCGACGGTCCAGGAAGCGGCCGGGATCATGCAGAAGCTGAACGTAGGGTCGGTTCCCGTGGTGTCCGGCGGGCGGGTCGCCGGGATCGTCACGGATCGCGACATCACGATCCGGCTGATCGCCGAGAACCGGCGCCCGTCACAGACGCCCGTTCGCCAGATCGCCACACCGGACCCACTGACGGTAACGCCGGACACGGCCCTCAGCGAAGCGTCGAAGCTCATGGCCGAACATCAGATCCGGCGCCTGCCGGTCGTGTCGGACGGGAGTCTCGTCGGCATGTTGTCGCTCGGCGATGTCTCCGTCGATGGCGATGCCCGTGAGGCGGGCCGGGCGCTCGCGGATATCTCGGTTCCAGCACAGCCGGTGCTCTAGCGTTTAGTGGTTCACTATCAAGGCGTCAAGAGGTATCGACCTCTGTCTTGGTGGTGAACCGTTACTCGGAAGAATTGTCGGACGTATGACCGCGGCCCTCGACCGCTTCGAGATGCTCGCGGATGATCGCGTCCGGAGTGAGGCGCGCGATCAGCCAGAGGAAGAGACCCAGACCGATCAGCTTCTCCCAGGGACGGATGAACGCAAAGCGTCTGGGCAACAGGCGGATCGGCAGCAGCATGTAGATCGTTCCGGCCATCATCGGCAGGCGGGTTGCCCTGCGCACGCGCGGATCGGTCCACAACCTTCGGGCGAGCAAGAGCTGCTTCCGTGCGGAGAGGTCGAAAACGCGCTGGATCAGGTCGCGCTCGGAGGCCGGCGAAACCCGCTCCGCCAGCCGCTCGGCCCCATGCAGCACTTCCTCGGCGAGGTGCTCGGCCCGCTTGAGCGGTTCCGGCAGGTCATGCGTCGACATTCGGGTCGATTCCTCATTGCGTGAGTGTCACACCTAGTCTATCCGGCGACGCCGGTCGATGCTCGGCGCCGCGCTACTGGGCGATAAAGCCGCCTTCGACGGCGAGGGTGTGCCCAACGATGGAGCGCGCCTCATCTGATCAGAGGAAGATCACGGCGGCGACCAACTCCTCCGGCTTCCCCATCCGACCGATCGGCAGCATCGCCGTGATCTGCTCCGGCGTACCACCGATCTCCTTGATCCGTTGCCAGACCATGTCTCCCGGCGCGTCGATCGCGCAGGCGCCGATCGTTCAGACGAGCATCACCGGAAGCTCGGCCAGGCCGCGGAGGACGATGTTCGCCTTATAGGGTGGCGAGTCGGTGATGAGGGTCAGCCGCGGGAACCGGCGGGCCAGGGTGGACAGCGCGATCTCACCCTCGACGCGGGCGAGCGGTGCACCCAGACAGTAGTGAATGCCGTAGCCGAAGGCGAGGTGCCGGTTATTGGCGCGGGCCAGATTCAGCGTGTCCGGTTCTTCGAATTCGGCGGCGTCGCGGTTGGCGGATGCGAGGAGGAGCACGGCCGACTCGCCCTTGCGGATCACGGTGCCGTCTACCTCGTAGTCGTCGAGCAGAATCCGGCTCGTCAGTTGAACCGGCGGGTCGTAGCGCAGCAGCTCGTCGATCGCCGTCTTCTCGATCGCGGGGTCGTCACGGAAGCGCGACATCGCCTCAGGATCGCGCAGCAACGCCAGCAGACCGTTGCCGATCAGGTTGACCGTCGTCTCGTGACCGGCGATCAGGATGAGGATGCAGGTCGAGAGCAACTCCGGTTCGGAAAGGGTATCGCCCCGCTCCTCGACGGCGATCAGCGCGCTGAGCAGATCATCGGCCGGGTCGCGGCGGCGTTTGGCGATCAGCGCGCGGAAGTAGTCGGTGAATGCGGTCGATGCCTCGATCAGGCGCGCCTGCTGCTCCGGGTCCATCGTCGGGGTCGGATCGAGCCCCTGCGCCAGCACCCGCGACCAGCCCTTGAAAACCTCACTGTCTTCACGCGGCACGCCGAGCATCTCGCTGATCACCTGCACGGGCAGCGGGTAGGCGAGCGCCTCGATCACCTCCATCTGTTCCTTGACAGCGGCGGCATCCAGCAGTTCGTCGACGATCTGCTGGATACGCGGGCGAAGCCGCTCGACCACCCGCGGTGTGAACGCCTTACTCACCAGACCGCGCAGCCGCGTGTGATCGGGCGGATCGAGGAAGAGGAACGACCGGCCGTCGAGGTCGAATCCCTGGGCGCCGCTGCCGTCCTGGTCCCGGATCAGTGCTTGGTATTCGGCGGAGTTGCGGGCATCGCTGCTGGCGCGGGGATCGCGGAGCAGTGCGGCACAGTCGGCGTAGCGGCTGAGCACCCAGTTGCCGGGGAAGGTCTGCTGCACCGGTCTCTCCTCGCGCAGACGCCGGTAGACCGGATATGGGTTGACGCGGAAATCAGGGTCGAAGGGGTTGAAAACGACCGGTGCGGCCGTTCCCTGCGGCCGATCGGTTGACGATGTGCTCATCCTACCCTTCCTCTCTCGGTCCAGGCGCGAGGCCGCGGTGCCGATAGGGTAGCCGCACCAGGAAAGCGATCACAACGCTCGTCGTTACAGATCGCTTACGCGACCTCACCGGGCAGTGTCGAAACGATGCGCTCGTAGAGCCGCGTCTGCAGATAGAAGTGTTTGAGCACGTAGTGCTCATTGATGTCGTGCTGCTGGTTGTCGGCGTTGGCGGCGGGTAGCCAGAAGGAAGGGATGCCGAGCACATCGGTGAAGACGAAGTTCGGCAGCGTGCCGCCGAGGATCGGCAGCGCCACCGGATCGCCGTCGCCCAATTCCGCGAGCAACGCAAGCAGCCAGTCGAACGCCGGATGATCGGGCGAGGTGTAGCTGGCGGGCATGCCGTCGCAGCGGACGCTGAAGCTGATGCCTTCCATCGCATCCTGATGCGCGGCGACGGTCGACTCGATGATGCCGATCACCGCCGCCGGCGGGGTATCCGGCGTCAGGCGCACATCCAGCCGGGCGTGGGCGGAACGGGGGATGATCGTGCGCGTCAGATTGGGCGAGGCGCCGTCGGTGATCAGGTGATTGATGTTGACCGTGGGCCAGAGGAAGGGTTTCCAGGTAGCGCGGTCAGCCCACTCGGCGAAACGATCGGCGGCCTCTCGACGGAAGGTATCGTGTTCGTCGGCGTAGTCACGCACGCGCTGCTCGATCTCGGCGACGAGTCGGGCCAACGGCAGCACCGGATTGGGAACAATATTGCCATAGTTGCCGGAGTGAACCGACGCGCGCTGACCGTTCTCGGCGACGATGTTGACGCCGAGCAGGCCGCGCACGCCCATCAGCAGCGCCGGCTGGTTGCGTGGCTTTGGTCCGTCGGAGCCGATCAGCAGATCGGTCATCACACGATCGCGATACCGCTCGCAGATCGCGCGGAGATGGGGGCTGCCGTGCTCCTCTTCACCGTCGAGCAGGATCTTTACGGTCCAGAGCAGCGTGCCGGCGCGGGCGGCGTCGAGCACGCCGAAGATATTGGCCATGTGCTGGCCCTTGTTGTCGCAGCCGCCCCGCGCCACCATCTGCACCCGATCGAGGTCGTGCGAGGCGAGCGTCGCCGGGTCAACCGGCGCGCCGTCGAGGAAGTAGGCGGGCACGAACGGATCACAGGCGACATCGTTCCAGATCCACCGCGCCGGATCGCCGGTCGGCTGCACATCATAGTGACCGTAGAGCAGAAGGGTAGGAGCGCCGGCGGGACCGGGCACCTCGCCGAAGAGGACGGGCGTCCCTTCGCCGGACTCCGGCAACAGCGGTTCGAGATCCAAACCCAGACCGCGCCAGAATAACTGCACCGCCTCGACCATCGCCGGCGGCACCTCCCGACTGACGGTCGGAATGCGTGTGTAGCGGTCAAGGAGGTCCAGCCGGTCCAGACGTTGCGACATGGGGTGCTCCCTTTGGTCGCGCGGCAATCGGGGCTGGAGCCAATCGTCTGATATCGGTCCCCATTGCCGATTGCCCACTGCCGATTGCCGCATGATACGATCAGATCAGCACAGAGCGGAGCAGGGCGCGTGATTCGAACCATTCGCGAAGGGGACCGCTGGAGTTTGCAGACAGCGCTCCTCCACCTGCGGCATCCCGAAACCGGGCGCCGGGTGCGGTTAATGTCGATGATCCACATCGGCGAGCCGAAGTTTTACACCCGCATCAACGAGGTGATCGACGAACACGCGGGACTCGTCCTCTTCGAGGGGATGGGACAGCTGACCGAGGAGGAGATCGCGGGCCTGACGCCGGACGAGCGCCGCGTCTACGACTCGCTGATGCCGCTCAACGACGCGTACCGGCGGATCGCCGCCGCGCTCGACCTCGTGGCACAACCGGACGCGCTGCACAAACCGGGCCCGAACTGGGTGCGTGCCGATCTGCCACTCAAACGGTTGCTCGCCGCCTGGTCAGAACGGCAGCTGCCGCTCCTGCCGGTGATGGACGCGGCCACGACGGCGCTGAAGGGGGCATTGCTCAAGCGGACCACCCGCCTGCTGCTCCTGCAGGAGCCGCTCATCCTGACGGCCATGCGTCATGTCCGTGGCTGGTCGCCGTCGATCGGGCGGCTGACGCGGCTGCTGGTGGACGAACGCAACGAGGCGGCGATCGGCGTCTTTGACAGCACGCCGCCGGAGCAGGACATTCTCTTTGTCTACGGCGCCGGGCACATGACCGGCCTGGTCGAAGCGTTGGAGCAGCGCGGCTACCGCAAAGCCGGCCGCGACTGGTTCACGGCGCACACGGAGCGGATCGCCTATACCGATGTCTTCGACGCCGCATCTGGAATCTGGCGCTGGGCCAATGGCCGCCCCCGGAGCGCAGCGGGCGGGCGTTCGGCGACCGGCGATCGATGAGCGTGGTTGTGACCGGCGGCCGGTCAGCGGCCGGCAATCGAGGAGCATGATGGATATCACGGACGCCCAACTCCTGCGCGAGCTTCGACGGGCGCTGGACGCGGTCGCCGGACAGGGTGCCGACGCACAGTCGCGGGCGCTGGAAGAGACGATGCAGCGCCTCGACGCAACGATGCCGGATGTGGTGCGGGCGCTCAACGGCGTCCGCGAGCGCCGCCGAACGGAGCTCGCGGGTCTTGCGGGCCGGATCGACGCGCTCGCCAGCGGCTACGAAGACGCCGAAGAAACGGCCGAGGCGGTCGACCAGTTCCTGCGCGGCATGGCGGGGGACCGGCCGGCATGACCTCTGACAACCGCGAGCGTGCCGTCCTTCATCCAGCCAACCTGACGCTGATTGAACGAACCTATCTCGGCGTGCTCGATACGGGCATGGTGCCGGCGAAGCTGGCGCGCGATCCCACACTGCGGATGGATTACGTGACAGCGGTCTGTCTCGCGCTGCGTCAGGGCCGGGACCGCGACACCTACCTCGATACCTCGAAAGCTGAACCGACCGCGGCCTTCATCCAAGACCTCACCACGGCGGCGCGGGCGCTCGATGCCAGAGGCGTCATCTCTGTAGGCCCACCACCGCCGGACCTGATCCTGACGCCAGACGCACCACGAACGCCGGCGCCGCGCGTGATCGATTTCGACCAGCATCCACGGATCTGGGACCGATACCTGGCGCATACCTGCCTGGAGGAACTGTTCTCGGACATCCGCGTCTACTCGTTCCTGATGGGCAAGTATCAGGACAGCGGCGAAGTCTGGGCACGACTCTACAAAGAGCGCCCCGAACGCTTTCTCTGAGCGGCCGAGCAGCAGGAATTCGAGTTCAATGCCAATGGATGGTCCGGTGCGACCGGCCGCTCCACGAGGAGATGACCATCCTGGGAGCGCGGGCATCCTTGCCCGCCATGTCGCTCGGCACCATGGCGGGCAAGGATGCCCCCGCTCCCAGGGAACGGTCGTTCCGCATGCCAAAATGCAACCCGAAACCACCTAGAACCACCGCGTGAACGGTTTGCCGCCTGTTTAGAGGAGCGCGTATACTGAGAGGGAGCGCCGCTTGTGAATTGCAGCGCGATTGGACCAGGGGTTCCACTATGCCCTATACGATTGTCGAAACCTGCATCGGTTGTACCGCCTGCACGAAACGTTGCCCCACGGGCGCGATCAGCGGCGAGCGCAACATCATCCATGTGATTGACCCCGAATTGTGCATCGACTGTGGGGCGTGCGGTGTCGTCTGCCCGCCGGAGGCGATCCTGGACGACCTCGGCGATGTCTGCAAGACCTTCGGCCGCAAAGAGTGGCCGAAGGCCGTTGTGATCGAGGACAACTGCATCGGCTCCGGCTGTGAGTTGTGCATCAACATCTGCCCGTTCGACGCGCTCAGCCTGCAGCACCCGGAGACGGTCAGTGACTTCTTCGGCGTCGCCACCCTCGACCCGCGGAAGTGCACCGGCTGCCGGCTCTGTGAGGACGCGTGTGGTTGGGGTGCGATCTACATCGATCCGCCGCGCGAGTTGCTCAAGAAACCGCTCGCCGAGAGCGTCGCCTGAGTTCGTTCTGTCAATCTTGAGATACGGCCACATCCGCGTCGATGTGGCCGTTTTCGTTGCGCGGCGAATTGGGTGATCATGCTGAGATGCGGGCACCGCGGTACTCCCTGGGGCCGCCGATGATCCAGTCGAACTACTCCTGAACGAACGTCGATTCCGTCGCACGCGGTATAGGCAGCAGATCGGACGCGTGTAATTCTTCAAGCGTGACATCGAGCGAAACCGAGTGGCTCGATCAACAGGAGGAGAATCACGTGAACAAGGACCATATGGAAGGCAAGGTCAAGGAAACGACGGGATGGGCCAAGGACAAGGCCGGGGAGATGACCAATAACGAAGACCTGGAGGCGCAAGGCGAGGCGGAGCGCGCCGAAGGGAAGGCGCAGGGTGCGCTGGGCAAGGCGAAGGATGCCGCCCGTGACGCGGCTGATGCCGTGAAGGACAAGATCGGCAGGTAACACGCGTTCTGGAGACGAGCGAGGAGCGGGGATCTCGCTCCTCGCTCATGTTCCGTCATATTCGACACCAGTGGCGTATACTAGAGGGTGAGCGGCTTCGCGGATCGAGGCTGTTCGTCCGGGCCCGTAGCGCAACGGATAGCGCACCTGACTTCGGATCAGGCGGTTGGGGGTTCGAGTCCCTCCGGGCCTGCCACAATCTAGATTCAGAATCCGTTCAATCGTGGACGGATTCTGTCATTTCCGGCCGAGTTGACCCCAACCTTGACCCCAACCCAGATAAGCCGCCACCAAAGGCCACCTGCATCCGCTCGGCGCTCTGGCGCAGGAGTTCCGGAGCGATGTGAGCGTAGATGTTCATCGTCGTACCGATCTGCGAGTGGCCCAGGATCGCCATGATCTCGCGCTGACTCGCCCCTTGCGCCAGCAGGACCGTCGCCGCGCCGTGCCGGAGATCGTGAAAGCGCATCGGAGGCAGGCCGGCTGCCTTCAATCGCGTCTGGAAGCGGTGCAGGACGTTGTTGCCATCCTGTGGCGTGCCAACCACCGAGGGAAAGACGAGATCGTAATCCTGCCACAGCGGGCCGGCCTGTAAGCGTTCCTCAAGCAGTCGCGTCCGGTGCTGACGCAAGGTATCGACCAAGAACGCCGGCAGTGGCAGCGTCCGCCGCGACTCCTTCGATTTCGGCTCCACAAATCGCCACGTCCCCGCGTGCTTCTGTGCTTGGAAGCGGACGGCGAGCGTGGCGTAGTCCAGGTCGAGATCCGACCACCGAAGGCCGAGCAGCTCCCCGCGTCGAAGTCCGAGCGTCAGCGCCAGCGTCACCAGTGGCCCAAGCCGATCACCATCAAACGCTGCCAGGATCGCCCGCGCGTTGTCCAGGGACAGCGCCGTCACTTCTCGCCGTGCCTCAATCCGCGGCGGATCCGTCGCGGCAGCGGCGTTGTGGTTAATCAGTTTCCACTTGATCGCCCGATTCAGCGCGATCCGGAGCACACTCCGGCAATGTTGCGCCATCGATGGCGAGACAGTCATCGCCCGCTCGTTGAGGAAGGTCTGTACGTCCTGGGCGGAAAGGCTCGTCAGTTGCTTCCTGCCGAGGCCGGGAATAAGATGCACCTGAACGATGCCCCGGTAGCTGTCGTAGGTTTTCGGCCGGTTCTTCACCTTGACAGCATCCTCCAGCCAGACCGTGAGGAACTGACTGACGGTCTGCCGGCCGATGTGAACCGGCGTGCCTTGTTGTACGTTGCGGAGTGCGACCGTGAGTTGGCGCTGTACATCTGTCCGTGTCTTGCCGTAGTACGACTTGCGGCGGCCGTCTAGCAATGTCACCCGCGCCTCATAGCGGCCGTCACCGCGAAGCTTGATGCTGCCCTCGTTGTTGCCGCGCTTGCGGCCAGTGCGCTTGGTTGTGATGGCGGGTGTGACCATTAGTCAGTCTCCTCACTCGCATTGCGAGCCCGGCGTTCTCGATAGAGTCGGGACCGGCAGGCATCAGAACACGTTTTGCGGTGTGTCATGCCTACGATCTCCCGCCCGCAGACGGCGCAGCGACGGGTTACACGTCGACGCATGGCGGCTAGAGCGCGGGCGATCTCGGATGGATTGGGCCGATCGTTCACACATGCAGTATATCACAATTGCGCTATTGTGATGAACGGAGCGCGCCCGATGTGCTGACGCCGTGCGCCTCCGACACCTATCGACCACCGCTTACAGGGGGAGTCGCGGGTCACACTAAATAGGCTAGATCGCCTACTTTTCTTCGAAGCCGAAGGTGGTGAATTTCAGGGTGCGGCAGTTCTCCGTGACCGTACGGACGACGTGGTCGGGGACGTCATCGGGCAGGTCGACGTGAATCTCCAACGTCACCTCCGCCCGCGCGCCGACCAGACCGGTGAGGTGGGCGAGCACTTCCTCGGCGATGGTGCCGGCGTCCCGAGAAGCACGCTGAGGGTTGAGCGCGACAGCTCCATGAAACCGGCCCAACCTCGCGCGCCCTTGCTTGATCGACGGTCGATCGTCGGTCCCATAGGCAGCGCCCTCACCATCCCGCACCGTCGTGGCGTCGAACTGTTCCACTGGGAGATAGGGAGCGTCCTGTCCCTCTTGCCGGCGGCGGGCAGCCTCGTCGGCGTCGATTTGGCGGCGGGCGGCCTCGGGCTTGACGATGACGGTGCCGCCATCTAGCGCAATTGCGCCGCCCTCGCCGGTGCGGAGGCCAATGTAGCGGCCGCGATCCTCATCCCACCGCTCGGCGTAGGCAAATGACTCGGACTCCCAGAACATGCGCGCGGTGCCCTCCTGCACCGCGTGAAGCAACACCTCGCTGTCGCGCAACCGGGGTAGGTAGAGGTACTGGGCGAAGTCGTCCCACAACTGGCGGAGGGTGACGTGGTCACCGCGCCAGAGGGGGATGCGGTCGAGTTCCAGACGCAAGTTCGCCCAGCCGTACTGTGTAGCGAGCCGGCCTTCGTTCTTGAGCTTCTTACTCGCGCGGATGGCGAGCGGCTCGTCGCCCTGGAGGCGGAACTCCTCCCACTCCACCGGCCCGTTTACGTCCTGCTCCGGCACGAGCAACCAGCTATACGTCTCCGGGATACGCCGGTCGACGGTGTCGTCCATCTGCCTCATCTTGGTGCGGGCCTGCCCGGCCTGAAAGGCGTCGAGGTTGAGCGTCTCCCGTTCGGCGTCAATCGACGTCCAAGCGAGGTACTGGCGCACCGCCTGCTCAAGCTCGGCGAGGCGGGTACGGTCGGGCGCGAGGAAGACGAGTGCGTTGCGTTGGATGCGGGGACCTGTGCCGCGGGCGTCGAGGATGGTGGCCGCCGCCTGACGTGCGGGACTGTCGGCGCTGCGAGCGGCGTGGGGGTGCTCGGGGCCGAGGATGACGAGACGGGCCTCGTGGTCGTCGGGCACATCGACGCCGGAGGGCGGGCAGGGGTGGACGCGGGCGAAGTCACCGCGTTGCTTCGCGTTCTCCCGCACACGGCGGCGGATCTCCTCGGCGACCTCGTCCGGGTCCTGTTGCGCGGCGCGGTCGGCAGCGGTGCGGTTGACGTTCTGCTGGGTGGAGAACCAGTAGCGGCCGGCATCGACATAGAGGTGGGTCGCCTCATCGGAGAGCCGGCGAAGAGCATCGCCGAAGGTGGCGACCGACTCGCCCGGCTGGGTGCAGCCGAGCTTGATCGAGCGGTCCTCCAGGCCGCGGCGGGCGGTGTGCATCGTCGGCGCCGAGCCGAGGTAGAGCGTGCGGGCGACGCGGCGGCAGGCGGAGTAGCGGCCGAAGTTCGGGTTGGCCCCGTCGAGCCGCAGCGGCAGCGCGTTCGGCCCGTCAACGTCCTTCTCGATCACCGGCACCCAGGGGTCATCCATGTAGCGGGTCAGCTCGAACTGGACGGCGGGGTCGTCGACGGGCACGCTGGCGGGCATGATCAGCAGGCCGGTGTCCTGGCGCATCCAGAGGGTGTGGATGACGGCGGCCATCAGCCGGAGGACGCCGCGCGTGCGCTGGAACTTGTCGAGGGTGGACCAGTCGGTGTAGAGGCGGTCGAAGAGTTCGGGGTGGACGGGGTAGGCGTCGCGCAGGCGGCGCTCGTAGTCGCCCTCGCGACATTGAGCCGGAAACTCGCCGGATTGGGTGCGGTAGAGGTCCATGAAGCCGCGGACGGCGGCGTCGCGCTGAGCGAAGGCGTTGGGGTCGGCGATCGGCTCGAACAGGCGGCGGCGGACGATCTCGAACCCCTCCTCGGCGCTGGCCGGGCGCCAGGGGGACTCCATCCGGCCGAACGTGTTGCGCAGGCGGTCCAGCGCCTCGCGTCCGCCCTGGCCGCCGATCTCGATGTCGGACGAGGGGATGCTGGCGACGACGAGGGCGCCGGGTACCTGGCGGGCGGCCTCGGTCAGCGATTGGGCGAAGGTGAGGTTAGCGTCGAAGGAGCCGGCGGGGAGGCCGTCGACGCCATAGAGCTGGCGGACAAAGGCGACCCACTCGTCGATCAGGATGAGGCAGGGACCGAACATCTCGAACAGGTCGCGGAGCGCCTCGGAGCCGGGGGAGACGCCGGTCTGGTCGGCCTCGGCGACGAGCGTGTAGCCGTCGCGCCCGCCGAGCTGCCAGGCAAGCTCGCCCCAGAAGGTACGCGTCTCGATGCCGTCCGGCTTGCGCCGGGGCTGCGCGGGTGAGAGGGCGGTACCGACGAGCACGGCGCGGCGCACCTCGGCGGGTGGGGCGGCGCCGGCCCCGCGCAACAGATCTTCCACTCCTGGCAATTGGCCGGCGGGGGCGCCAGAGAAGAGGTGGTAGAGCGCGAGCATTGAGTGCGTCTTGCCGCCGCCGAAGTTCGTCTGAAGCTCGATGATCGGGTCGCCGCCGGTGCCGGCGATGCGGCGAAGGGCGCCGACGAGCAGGTGGCGCAACCCTTCGGTGAGGAAGGTGCGGCGGAAGAACTCAGCCGGGTCGCGGTATTCGGCGGCGCCTTCGCCCCGATGAACCTGACTGAGGTCGGCGGCGAACTCGGCCTGCTGGTAGCGACCGGAGGCGACATCGGGGTGAGGGGTAACGATCTCGCGCCAGGGGCGGATGCCGCCGGCGGGGCGGCCCTCGACCGGGGCGACGGCGGCCTTGCGCGTTTCGCGGCGGGTTTGCTCGTCGTAGCGGACACGGAGCAGTTCCTGCTTGTCGCGCTCGATCTCGGCGGACTGTTCGGCGGCGCCGGTGGCGGCGAGCAGGCGTCCGGCGCTGTCGAGGGCGCGGTAGGCGTCATCGCTACTAAACTGCTCCTGATGCGCCCACCGGTTGCGGATGCTCGACAGTTCGTGAACGAGGTTGCGCTCGAAGTTGCCGAGCTGGCGGGCGAAGACCTCGGACCAGCGGTCGCGCATCAGGTCGAGCAGCGCCTGGACGTCGAGGTCATCGGGGGTGCGGTAGTTGGCAGCCTGGGAGCGGCGTCCAGCGAGCACCTGCTGCACTTGGGTGAACCAGCCGCGGCCGTTCGCCGCCTGCATCTCCCGGACGACGTAGGGCGTCAGACCCGCCTTGAGCAGGTCCATTGCTTGGCCGACCCGGTCGCGATTCGTCGTTGCCATCCGTTGGCCCCCTCACTCAGTAGTCAAAGAGCACGTCCATCTCACCGGTCGACTCCGTCGCTTCGCCGAGCGAGTGCCGGCCGGAGGCACCGGGCGGATAGATCGGCCCTTCACCGCTATCTTGAAGCCAATACCGCAGGAATCGCGTCAGCACACGCGCCTCCTCCGCGTCGAGCGTGCAGATCGCGCCCTCAGGTCCCGGATGCTGCTCCCACTCTGCCCACGGAACGACGAAGAGGCTCGCGCCGCGACAGTATAGGACGACGCTTCCATCTCTCGGCCGGATCGCCATGTGTAGCGGGACGCCGCCGTTCGGCATCGACTTTCCTCCTAGCTGGTGAGCGGCATCATGTCGGGGCACAGAAATGTCACTCGGATCCCGTGGCGGGCAAGCGGCGCATCGAAATTGTGCCAGTCAGTATCGGTCGCGTTGAGGATGGGCGGGCGGTCGGGATGTGCGAGTGCGACGGCGACGAACTTCCTGTCGGAGCGGTCGAAACCGGCCAGGTCCGGATCGTCGGGGAACTCCTCAAAGTTGTCATCAGTTCCTGCACGCGGCGTGATCGGCACCATCTCGCAGTGCTGATCATTCCACAGATTCTGGAGGATCCATTTCAAGAAGGCATCTCCCGGTCCCGGCTGCCCCGAAGAAGAGGCATTCGCCTGATACTCCCTGACGATCCGCCGGCTGTCATCGATCGCCAGACGGCCGCCGTCCCGAATGGCCTCCAGCTTGTTAACGCATGTAATCACGCAGAGCGGGGAGGCGTGCGTATCTCGCGCATTGGCGACTGACAGCACATTTGTATCGACCACATCCACACTCATAATTCATCGCCACGCATTCGGCGTTCCATCTCCGCCCGGACCATCGCCGACCGCTCACCAAGTTCATCCCCGAAGAAACCCTGCGGCCAGTTTCTGATATTCCCGAAGACGTCGAGCTCGAGCGGCGTGAGTTGAGACGTGCCGTCCTCTGCCATGTCGCAGAAATAGAGCGCGGCATCCGAGGAAGGTAGGTGCTCTTCCGCAATACGACGCTGGAGCCGCGTCAAGAGATGCTCACTGTGACTTTCCAGAATGATCTGCACGCGGCGGGTCTGCATTGCGTCGATCAGCACGTCGGCCAGACCCGCCTGCACCGAGGGGTGCAGGTGGATCTCGGGCTGTTCTAGGATGATCGTGGAACCTTCAGGTACGTAATAGCACAAAGCGATCACCGGCAGAATCTGAGAAATCCCGAATCCGACATCGGTAATCAGCACCCGTGCAGACACCGGGCGAAGTTGGACGGATACTTGATAGAGGCTACTGCCCGGCGCAACGGCCTCTACCGCGAACGAGTGGATGAGACCCAGTCGCTTGAGCCATTCAGCGACGACTTCTTCTACGGTTACTCGTCTCTTTCGACCTAGTCGCTTGATTCTAAGGTCGGGTTCACGGGAGGCGAGCAGAGCGTCGACCACGCGTTCACCGCGGCGGCCCATGTCTGATGGCCGTCCTCCCGCCCAGGTGTACTGGCGCCGAGGGTACTCACGCAGCGGTCCAAGGTAATAGGTTCGGCTGAAGTTCCGCTCAAATTCCAGTTGCAGCTCAGCGAGGAAGCCCGAGTTCAGGAAATAGCCGAACACTTCATCTGGAAAGCCATAACACTTCACGGGTGCGGGCAGCTTGCGCGGCCGGCCACGTGGACGCTTGAAATCGAACTGATCGGCAACGAGCTCATACTGCTCGCTGGCGCCAGATCGCCGCCGCATGCCAAACGCTCCCGGATCGCGGGAGGACGTGAGATCTTCCGGCCGGTATGCGAAGTGCGCGACTATCGGTCGCTCGGAGGTTACCCTTCGGCTCTGGGTGATCTCGGCGCTGAATGACAACGATTCGAATGCGAAGAGATGCTCCCCCGGTGTCTCGGGGTCTTCGACCTCCAGCAGCCCCGGTAGCGACCAGGAGAATTCCCAGTTCACAGAGGACCTGTCCCGAGTCGTACCCACGTCATCTCGTGGCGATCTGTGAATGATGTCGCGGAATGTACCAAGGCTCACCAGCGATCGTTCGTCACCGAGGTTCAAGACCTGAGCGCGATCGGTCGATTCGGCCGTCTGCTTGAGGAGCAGGAGCAGCTGCAAAATGCTCGTCTTACCGGAGCTGTTCGTGCCGAAGAATCCGGTGATCGGCGCGAGTCGCATCTCGCCCGTATCGGCCCAGGACTTGAAATTGCAGATGCGCAGAGAGGTCAACATAGGTAAATCCTAGTGACGTGAGGGGTGCTGCGTGAAGTGTGAGGCCGCTCATTGTTCACGCTTCGCGCAGCACGCATTATTTCTCACACCAGCCGCCCCTGTTCCGGCGCGCTGGGGAGGCCAGCGGCGAGGTGAGTGATGTCGGGCCAGGCGACGACGAGGCTGTTGTAGGCGCGCGCCTCCTGCGCCCAGCCCTTGCGCTCGCAGGTGGTGTAGAGGCGATAGGCGAGGTCGCGGGCGACTTCACCTTGAGCGGGAGCCTTGGCGAGCAGGACGGCGGCACCCTCCTGGCCGCGCTCGTCGAGGGCGCGGATCAGGTGTTGGGTCAATTCCCAGACGGGGAGGCGGGTGTCGGCGGCGGGGTCCCATTCGGCGGGGAGTTCGTCGCGGCGGAGCAGACGGACGTTGCCGGCGCGGGACTCGACGATGCCGGCCTGGGCCAGCCCGTTGATCGATGTGTCCTTCGCTTTGGAGAGCGTCTCGGCGTCGCCGTACTTGCCCGTCTCCATGCCGAACTGCTCGAACCAGGCGACGGTCCAGCGGGTGTCGGCATCGAATTCTCCCTCTTGCTCAGACAGCACCTCGTCGAGCGCCTGGTTGATTAGGCCGAGGGCGCGGCGGACGCGCATCGGTGAGCCGTCTGTCTCCAGCACCGTGCGATAGCGGGAGAAGACGGCCATGCCGGGGCCGATCGCCGCCTGGGCGAGGTCGACGGGGGCGATGTTGCCGTGCTGCAACTTCCGCAGCGCATCCGGCAGTTCGCGCCGCAGCGCCCGCTGGAACTCGGTGAGCGTGGCGACGGGCGCATCCTCGGGTCGAGGGCGACAGACGAGGACGATGGAGGAGGCAAGGGCGTTGGTGCCGCTTGCGAGCATTCGGTTGCCGAGTTCGCTCCGCATTGGCCATGTGCCGTTGATTGTGAACTCCGCGCGCCGGAGCGCCTCAAGCATCGTTTCCCAACCCGTAGATGCGATCGCCGCGACGCCGTCGCCTGACTCACCATCGCTGTCGCCCTCTGACTGCTTGAAGGCGTAGTAGACCATGACGGGATAGTCCGGATGCGTGCACTGCCGCATGTGACCAAATGCCCTACCGAGGCCCTCGTCGAAGAATTGCTGTGCCTTCGCTTTGCTGCCATTGAAGCGATATGTCGTTGCCACAAGCTCCTGTGACTTAGGGGTGAGAAGCGTACCGAACTGATCAGGAAAGACGGCGGCCAGAGAGCGACGCAGCCAAACGTAGAAATAATCTGACAGGTCGGCGTAGCCGATGTTGTCGTAGTACGGTGGATCAGTAGAAATGAGTGGCCTATACACACCTTCGACGGAAGCCATCGCATCGAGTTGCTGACTGACCGCATGACCAATCGCCGGAGTAACATCAATAGTGCGGGCCAAGTTATGGATCGTAGTTCCGTAGTCACCCGCTGCTCCATTGAAAGCGTTCGACTCGGCGTAGTCCCACACCATCGGGATCGCTTGGCGTGCGAAAGTCGCTATTGCCTGATCCATGGTTGGTTTCCAGCGCGTGAGTGAGGATGATGCGTCGGCTAGCTTGCTGACAGCCAGTCCCAGATACACCGCCACCGCATCCGCGTATGCCTGCGCGCCGGTGCCGCCCTCGGCCAGGGGCACGCCGTCGTCGGGCAGGCCCGCCGCCACAGCGTCGCGGCGCACGCGCTCCCGCGCCTCGCCCACCAGGTCGCTGAAGGTGGTGAGGGCTACGAGTTGGCGGGGAGTGAAGAGGTCTCCCCAATGGGTCATACCGTACTCGACGACATTGGTCCTTCCAGGCCAGTGCGATATCTCAGCATCGGAGTACCAGCCTCCTTCAGCCTCAGCGGCGACGGCCTCATGCTTACTGATTGGAGGAAGATAGACCCTACTACGCTGACCTTCAGCCACAACTGCCATTAGCTGGGCATCCATCCTCTTTGCTTTGCCTTCGGCTCGGATGTAAGCGAACGGCACGGCCGCACCGCAGATGATGCACATCGCACCCCGACGGTTGACGGTCCCCTCCGGTGGCACGCCGTAACCGCTCCTGACCTCGAAAACAACGGTCTTGGCGGTGCGGTCCACCACCGGCTCGACCCACGCCTTGCGGCCCGGCTTGGTCGAGAGCGCAAACGAGCGGACGAGCGGCATGCGCGCGCCGCAGGCAGGGTTGGGGCAGACGACGGTGCGCGCCCACAACCAGGCGATCACGGTCGCCTCGCCGCCGCCCTGCTCCTTCGGCAGCGTCACCTTCGGGTAGAGGTAGCCGATGCGGCGTTCGGCCTCGTCGCGCATCCAGCGGCCGTAGTGGCGGACGTCCGCGGCAAGCCCAGTCGCACCCTTCCAGGTGCCATCGCCGCACAGTCGCGCCCGATCTTCCGGGTTTACAGGCGAGCAGCCGGCGAACTTCGGCGGGATTTCGATCAGCGCCTTGGTGATCAGCACGGCGACGGGGTTGAGATCGGAGGCGTGCGCCTCCAGTCCCAGCCGTTGCGCCTCCAATGGAATCGAGCCGCCGCCGCAGAAGGGGTCGAGGACGGGCGGCGGGTTGCCGCCGGTGGAGCGGCGGATCTCCTCGCGGGCGGCTTCGAGCACTGTCTCGTTGGTCGAGTTCTCCCACTTGACCAGTTCCTCGATGATGCGGAAGAGGCGGTCACGTTCGCGCTCCTGGTCCGCCTCGGTGGGGAATTGATCGGGGTGGGCGGAGGGGTCGTCGACGAGCGAGGCGAAGAGGACGGCGCGACAGGCGGCGAGCGGCCGTCGCGCCCACCAGAGGTGGAGGGTGGAGGGGTGGCCGTGGCGGATCGACTTCTCCCGGGCCGACTCCTTGTTGATCGCCTCCAGCGGCAGCGCGACCTCGATCAGCTTCTTGGGGTAGGTCATTGCGTCGTCACTCCGATATCCGTCTCGATTCGTCAGTCTCGATAGGCCCGTCCGCGCGGCCGCACGCGCACCACGACCAGCGTGCGGCCGTCCTCGCTGTAGCGGAAGCGGAGCCGCCAATCACCGACACGCAGCCGCCACTCATCGCCGCCACCCGCCAACTTCTTGACATCGCCCCGTCGCTCCTCCCCTACATAGCGGTCCAGCGCGGTGACGATCCGCTGCTGCGCCTGCACCGGAAGCCGTGCGAAGTCGCGCTCCGCCGGCCGGGTGAAGGTATAGCCGGCCGGCGGCATCAGCGGAGCCCGTACTTCCGCTTGAGTTCGTCCGCCGAAATCGCCTCCCCACGGAGGTATTCCTGCCATGCCTCCTCGGCGCCGGCATCTTCCTCCGGTGTGGTCGGCTCGTCGTCGTCCGGCGCCAGCAGTAGCCCAGCCAGGAAGGGGTCACCGTGTGCCTTCTGTAATGCGGCCAGATAGCGGTGCGCCTCTTCCAGTCCCTGGTCCGGCAACTCATCGATGATCTGATGCAACTCGTGACGCGTTACCATCGCTCAGTCCTCCTCGGGGCAGCGGTTTCAGCCGGCGGCAGCGCGACCTCGATCAGCTTCATGCGGTATGTCGTCATCGGCGGGGCGGCAACAGCCGGCCAACCCGCGCTTAAGCCGGCCGCGTGCTGTCATGGTGTTGCCTCATCGGTAACCTTTCCGTTGGTTTCGCTCATTCTTGCGTCACCGTATCGTCTTGCGTGTCCGAACGTCCGGCTCGAAGCCGGTCGAGTTCTGCAATCCATTTTCGCGTGGCGCGCACGTCACGGAGTAACTGCTCGCGTTCCGCGAGGTTTCCGGCGATTGAGCCGGCATGTACGAGCGTATTGCGAAGGTTCTCAATCCGCTCCAGATCCGTCTTGAATCGCTTGCCAAGCTTGAAGAGTTTGCGGACGATATCACGTTTGTCGCTGAAGTCAGTCATCTCCAACAGCGGCGGCTCGCTTCGTTCCGTCTTGAGTTGCTTATGTTTCTCAAGGACCTTCGAACGCCGCCCGTCTTTCAGCAGTCCGAGCCACTGCTCATCCTCTGGACACCGTGCGGCGATCAGTCCGGCCATCACGAGTTCGAGATGCGTGATGAGCAGGAACACGACGGGGCGCACGGGCAGCTTGACCAGGTCACTCCGATCAATGATGGCGTTCACATGTGCACCGTCTACCACGAGACGGTAGTGGGGTTCGCTGCCGAGCAGATCGAAGACGCTTGACAGTGGCGCATCCGCGCTGATCAGCAGTGCATCGTCGAGATAGCGGAGGTGTTCAAGTGCAGGACCAGGGGCCGGCGTCGCAGGTCGCTCGACAACGCCGATTAACCTGCCGTCACGCATCACCGGAATCTGATCGAAGTCGGTGAAGCGTTGGAAGGTCTCGGCAACGTCGTCGTCAGCCTCGCAACTGATTAACGGCGTTGCTGCAATGTGACGGACCTGCAATCCGGCATCCAGCGCCGTCATCGTTTCATTCAGATCGCTCAGATCGCTCGCACGGTCGCTCATGCCGGTTCCTCCGCGCGAGCGAGGAGGTCGGGGAGATCGTAGTTGACGCTGATGACGCCGAAATCTGGTTCGCGGGTAAAGGGACGGCGGACATAGCGGGGCGGGCGCGCGACGTCGCCATCGATTTCGACGACGGCGAGGATGAACTGTTCCGGCTCATTCAGGGCGGTATGGATCTCGTTGCGGGTGACGGTGACGGTAGCGGCGCCGGCGACACGGCCCTTGACCTCGATGAAGCGGAGGGATCCGGAGCCGGCGTGCCGCGATTCGATGTCGTAGCCACGCTTCTCGGCGGAAACGTCGCGCGGCGCGTGGCCGAGGCGCTGCTCCACCGCGATCACGGCCTCCATCGACAGCCGCTCGACGCGGGCCGTGTCGCGGGCGAACAGGGCCGGGTCCAGGTTACCGCCGAGGCGGGTGAGGAGGCCGGCGGGGACGATCAGCGCGCCGCCGATGACGACAGGCGGGAGCGGGGAGATGCGGCGCTCCTGCTCTAGTTCCTCCATGCGTCGCTCCAGCCGGGCCTGGAGGTCGTCAGCCGTGCGCCGGGCGCGTGCGGAGTTGATCTTCGGCGTTCGCCCCGCCTGCTCCTGGTCCTTGAGCACCTGGGCGCGGTGGTCCCAGTAGTTGATCTCTTTCGTCAGCCGGTCCTGAACGGCGGCCTTCGTCTTGGCGTTGCGGATCTCGACGCGGTGGCGCACTTCCTCGAGGTGTTCGGGGACGAGGTGTTCGACGGCGTAGCGCAGGGCACGATCTTCCAGACCGTCGCGCAGCCAGGGGGCATCGAGGAGCGGTTGGACGATCGCCTGCTCCGAATCCTCCAGTGGCCGGTAGTCGAGGTAGGGAGCGAACCCGGCGGTGTGGGTGACGCCCGCAGGGTCCATCTCCACGAACTGCATTCGGCGGGAGACGATCCGGCGGTTGCCAGCGCGGTCGAGGCGGGCGTCCTGGATGGCATGGTCCAGGTAGAAGAGCGAGCGCGGCTCGTCGCCGGGGTCGTTGGGGTCGACCAGCACGGCGCCGCGCTTGAGCAGGTCGCGGAAGCGTTCCTGTATGAGGTCGATCGTGGCGTCGAGCAGGGGGTGGCCGGGACAGATGAATTCGGCGAGCGGTCGACCCTGGACGGCGATCAGATCTTTCTCGAAGGTGATGCGCTCGTAGCGCGGGAGCACCGGGTCACCGACGCCAATCTGACGGTCGCGGTAGCGGACCTGGGTGGGGACATGGGTGATCTCGTAGCGATTCGGCTCCCGCTCCCGCACGGTGCCGCCGAGCAGACGGAAGGCTTCGAGAAAGAAGGATGCGATGAAGTGCGGTTGGAGGCGGCGGGCTTCGGCGCGTTCCATCGCGTCTCGGATCTCCTGGACTCGGCTTGCGGAGAGCGAGTCGTGGGTGAGGGCGCGCTCCTCCAGCAAGGTGCGGAGTCGCTCGCGGTCGAGCGCCGCGTCGACCACCTGTGTGAGCCGGGCGCGAACGTCGGGCCGGTCGCCGTAGCGAATCGCCTGCATCAGCAACTCGCGGAGGGGGCGGTCGTCGAACATGAGCGTGCCGAGCACGTCGAACACCTGGCCGCCGAGCGCCTCGCGCTCCTGTTCGAGCTTCTTGAGCAGCGTCTGGTAGACTGCTCCCTCGCGCGTCTCGCCGGCGACGAGGTTCCAGAGGTGACAGACTTCGGTCTGGCCAATGCGATGGATGCGGCCGAAGCGCTGTTCGAGCCGGTTAGGGTTCCAGGGGAGGTCGTAGTTGACCATCAAGTGCGCGCGTTGGAGGTTGATGCCCTCCCCGGCGGCGTCTGTGGCGACGAGGATTTCGACTTCCGATGTTTGGGTGAAGTCATTCTGCGCCTTGCGGCGTTCCTCCCGGCCCATGCCGCCGTGGATGGTGACGACGGCCTCATCCCGGCCGAGAATTCCGCGGATTTTGGCGATGAGGTAATTGAGCGTATCGCGATGCTCGGTAAAGAGAACCAGTTTACGGCGGTGGCCCTCGGCGTCGAACATCTCGGCGTTGTCTTGGAGCAGCGCGGAGAGTTGCTCCCACTTGCGGTCGGTGCCGCTGTGGCGAACTCGAAGAGCGAGGTCTTCCAGCCTGCGGAGGGTGGCGATTTCGGCCTCCAGTTCGGCGATCGTGCGGGCGGCGGACGCCTGGTCGACGACCTGTTCCTCTGTCGCTTCGACCTCGGCGTCGGGTGCATCGTCGAGGTCGTCGAGGTCGTCGGCCGTGATCGAAGGCAGGCCGGCGAGGAGGTCGAGGTCGATGCCGGCGCCGCGGCGGAGTAGGTTCTCCTCCCGCAGCCGCTTCTCCAGCCGTTCGCGGCGACGACGGAGGGACTGATAGATCGCCTCCGGCGACGAGGCGAGGCGGCGCTGGAGGATGGTGAGCGCAAACCCGACCGTTCCCTTCCGGCTTTCATGTTGGAGCGCGTCCGCGCGATTGAACTCTTCGCGTACGTAGTCGGTGACGGCGCGGTAGAGCGCGGCCTCGATATCGGAGAGCGTGTAATTGACGGTATAGGCGATCCGCTCGGGAAAGAGGGGCGTACCGTCGAACTTGACCAGTTCCTCTTTGACGAGGCGGCGCATCAGGTCGGAGGTGTCGGCGGTGTGGACGCCATCGCGGAAGCGGCCCTCAAAGCGATCGGCGTCCAGCAGCGCCATGAAGAGTTGAAAGTCCTCCTCTTTCCCGTTGTGTGGTGTGGCGGTCAGCAGGACAAAGTGGCGGGCACGCTCACCGAGCAACTTGCCAAGCTGATACCGTTTGGTGAAGCTTGCCTCGCCGCCGAAGAAGTGGGCAGACATCTTGTGCGCCTCGTCGCAGACGACGAGGTCCCAGTCCGTCTGTTCGAGCTTCGCCTTCACGTTGTCGTCGCGGCTGAGCTTGTCCAGCCGAGCGATGGCGAGCGGCGTCTCTTGGAACCAGTTACCGGTGCGGGCGGACTCGAGCTTGTCGTTGGTGAGGATCTCGAACGGCAGCCCAAAGCGGCGATGGAGCTCATCTTGCCACTGCTCGACGAGGCTACCGGGGCAGACAATCAGGCAGCGATGCAGGTCGCCGCGGAGGAGCAACTCCTTGATTAGGAGGCCGGTCATGATCGTCTTGCCGGCGCCGGGGTCGTCGGCCAGCAGGAAGCGGAGCGGCTGACGGGTGAGCATCTCGCCATAGACGGCGGTGATCTGGTGCGGCAGTGCTTCGACGATCGAGCTATGGACGGCGACCAGCGGGTCGAAGAGGTAGGCGAGGTGAATGCGCTGGGCCTCCGAGACAAGGCGGAAGTGGGCGCCGTCGGCGTCGAAGTTCCAGGCACGGCCGGGGGCGATGATCTCCAGGGACGGCTCGCGGTCGCGATAGAGAATCTCGTTGCCGAGGCGGCCAGCGGCATCCTTGTAGGTTAGTTCGAGGGCATCTGAGCCGAACCAGGTCACACTGACGACGGAGACGGCGCCGTTCGGGAGCAAGCCCCGCAGGGTGGCACCGTGCGTGATGTCTTCGAGGCGGATCAATACGGAGTCCTCCGGATTATCACCCGAGATATGGCACCAAGTTCGAGACACTGAATCCCGGGTCATCGCTCGACGCGCGGTCATCATATCGTTCCGATGTCAGGAGGCAAGTTCGACAGTGCAAACTTGTGTCGACGTTCCATGGAAGTTCTACTCGCTTCGTCGTCTATAGACATGCGATCCGCTCGAATTCGCTTGGGATTTGCCGCTGCCCGAGGCTGACTTTCTGATGAGAGTGGCGCCTAGATACGGGAATCCGCCGACGGCACCCAGCCCGCGCACGGCGGGACGCATCGAGAACTGCCAGATTGGCATCTTCCTCGCCTACGCGAGCCAACAGGGCCGCGCCTCTGGCGGAGTTGGCACGAGTAGCGGGCACGCGCTGGAGCGTCGAGGAAGGCTTCGAGCGCGCCACAGGTGTGGTCGGCTTCGATCAGTACGAGGTCCGTCGCTACGACGCCTGGTACCGCCACATCACCCCCGGTCGGCTCGTCCACTCCTTCCTGGAGGTGACGCGGGCGACGGAGAACCGCGCAGTGACGGAAAGGAGCGGCCGCCGATCTGACTCCGCTTATAGCTCCGGAGATGCGCCGCCTGCTGTTCGTGGTGACCGTCCCGGATGCCCAGGGTCGCCACCGGCTCCGCTGGTCCTGGTGGCGACGCAAACGGCAAGCTGACTCGCGGCGCTCACATTACCGCCGCGCCTGCGATGCCCTAGGCTAATCTGCCGTTGTAGTACCGATGCCGACAAATGTTAGCCCGGTTTCCTCGATGTACGAGATCGGAGAATTGGGCAGTACGGGTGGAATCAGGGTCATTTCTTCTCGGACGGGACCCAACATCATCTCCGACCTGGTTGCAGAGTAGTCACTGCCTTACAGGGGGCTGGACACCCGGCCACTACGTGCCGCGATTTGGACTGACCTACTTGAGTGTGTGAGGAGTCCTGTGCCGCGCCGGCCATGTGAAATTCAGCACAGCAACAGGGCCAGCATTCACGTACGAAATGTGCCCTGTGTTCGCGGCGAGCGAAACGGCCGACACGATGCACCTGCAACATTTCCATCAGGCGAGGTCCGTTGATTGTCCCGCGTGCTGCAGGACCGGTTTGCCGCGCGGCGCAGTCATAGTTCGAGACGCGCAACAGTTGGTGACGTGCACGCCTCGCTCATGAGCGTGGGACATGAGTTGGGTGGATGCACGTGGCAGGTGACCAAGGTGGCAAAGGAAGGGGGACGTGGATGCGTGCGGTTCACGAGGTTGGGCGGACGCAGCCGCCGGCCACGACCACTGGAGCGTGGTCGTGGCCGGCGGTGACTAGGTGGCCGTCGGTGGGTCGGCATGCCGCTGGAGCGCGAACCGGTTGAGACTGAGACACCAAGCGCCAGGCTCAATCCGCTGCCTGGTGTAGGCGGTCTCCAGTCGCTGGCGGATCCGGGCGTTGTTGTTGGCGTGTGAGGCGACGACCT
>JBFXAN010000014.1:0-63842 GCA_050184225.1 Dehalococcoidia bacterium
CCAATGCTTGCGCGGTTGCTGGCAGAGGTGGGCGGTCTGACGGTTGGGGCGCTGTTTCTGGCGCCGTTGCATCATCCGGTGTTGATGGCTGAGCAGGTGGGGACGCTGGCGGCGCTGGCAGAGGGGCCGTTCGTCCTGGTGATGGCGGCGGGGGATGGCGAGGCGCAGTTCGCCCCGTTCGGCGTGCCGCTGAAGCAGCGGCCCAGCCGGCTGGAGGAGCACCTGAGCATCGTCCGGCGGCTGCTCGACGGGGAGACGGTCAGTCATGAGGGACGCTACCACACGCTGAGTGACGTGCGGATCAGCCCGCTGCCGCCGGAGCGGGTGCCGATCTGGATCGGTGCCTCGGCACGTCCGGCGCTGGAGCGTGCGGCACGAATGGCAGATGGCTGGCTCGCCTCTCCCAGCGCATCCGGCGAGATTCTAGGCACCGCCGCGACCATCTATCGCCAGGCGGCAGCGCGCGAGGGCCGGATGCCGATGCTCACCACTCGCCGCGATGTCTACGTCGGCGAGTCAGATGCGGAGGCTGAGGTGTCGGTCGCGCCGGTGCTGTCCCGTGGCTACCGTGGCTTTGGCCGAGAGGCGCTGTTGATCGGCAGCCCGGCGACGGTGATCGACGGGCTGCGCGAGTTGCACGAGCTTGGGTTCGAGCACGTTCTCGTCCGGCACATCGTGCCGCAGCAGGAGCTTGTCTTGGCCTCCTACCGGCGACTGGGATCGGAGGTGCTGCCCGCCGTGCGAGCGTTCGGCTGAGGCGTACGGCGAGATTTAATCCCTCCTACCATTGTGGTCTGCCTGCAGGGCTATGACGCGGTCCCGCAATGAGTTTGCGACGACATCCGCATGGAACGACTCAGATCCATCTGGATAGGCGCGAGTGACATCGCGGCCTCCTGGTGGTTTTGCATTGATGGCCGTCTGAGGATGATTGGGTACACTCCGACTTTCCGATGGACTGTCGATCCTCTCCCCCAACTTACGCTCAGGCGCGATCGGGCCGGCAGCGCGGGCGATCGGCGAGTGCTAGGGTGGCGAAGACGAGGAGGAGCGAGCCGGCACCGACACCCGTCACCGTGCTCGGCGCCAGGTCGGTCCACAGCCCGACCACCAGGGCCACCCCGGCGACCGCACAGATCAGCGCCCCTAACGGCACCAGCAGTGGATCTTGCAGCACAGGTGCGAGCGCAAAGAAGTGCACACCTACCACCGCGCAGACCCATACCGGCACGAATGTGCGCAGCCCGCTCACCTCCAGCACCCCGGCGCCGGCTCCCGCAATGAGGAACTCTGTGCCGACGACGATGCCATAGCGCCGCCATGCCGACCCACCATGCAGAATGGAAGAGGCAGCGGAACTGCGGAACGCGCGCAAAGCTCCCAGTATCGCGACGACGATCGCCAGCGCGCTACCCACGGCCAGCGCCACACTCAATCCCAAAGAGGCGTCCGCCTGACCCCAGCCGAACCAGACGAAGGCGAAGAAAGCCTCGATCAACGCGGTCATGCCGCGGTCGCGTACAGAACGGTGTACAAGCTTCTCCATTGGGTCAGGTTCCCTTCTCGCGAGCGGTCGCGTTCGGGGCGGGCAGCGGCAGCCGCGTACGGCCCGCGAGGACAATCACGGCAGCGATTATCATGCCGGCCGCGAGTGCGGCGCCGTGGATATCCGTCGCGGCCAGTAGGATGACGGCTGCGACCGCGACGGCCGCGGCCACCGGCCGGCCGACGAGATGGCCGTGCTGCATCGTGATCTGGACCAGCACCCCGCCGATCAGGTAGACGATCAGGGCCGGCCAGAACAACGTGCTGAGCAGCCCACCGCACCAGTAGAGCACGGCAATCGGGGCGAGCTTGGGCACGCGTGCTTCGTCCAGCCACAACGCTACGACCATGGCGGCAGCAAGGCCACAGACGGCGACTGAGTTACCCGCCCCGTGCGGTTGCCAGGCATATCCGGCCAACTCGCCGGCCAGCCCTGTGCCGAAGTAACACACGAGCCACTGCCGCCGATTGAGGATCTGTTCGGTCAGTGCGCCGAGAACGAGCAGGAATGCCAGGTTGACGATCGTCCCCACAATGCCGCCGTCCTGCACAAACAACGCCGTAAACGTCCGCCACCACTCGCCGTGCAGCCCCGTCGGGTCGCGCTGGAGAGCGTCGAACATGCCGGGGATCGCACGTTGCAGGAAGCTCATCGTCGCGGTGACTACGAACACGATCCCCGTGACGATTGGCAGCCGGCCCAAGCCGAGCTTCCGTTGGGCGAGCGCTGGAAATGTCATCGCGCGCTCCTTTTGGTGAGCGATGTCCAGCGATGGACGTCGTCGGTGTGCTGCGGCAGCTCCGGCACGTGCGCCAAGGTGCGGCCCAGCGTCAGCGCGGAGAGCGCGAGGACAAGCACGCGCCACGTCCGGGCGAGGAAGGTCCTTCGTCAGGTATCCCTCCGTTCTCGCTTGCCCAGCTGTGATCGGGACTCGCTCATCGTTAATCGTGACTAAATTATAGAGCATTGATTAGCAATTCGCGGGTGACAGCGACCGACTGCTGAGGTTCCGATCACGCTGAGGTCTTGCCAAGAGAGGCACACAGAGAGCGGAGCGCCGCTGACTGTACCTATGGGCTACCCTTGGGGAGCGGTTCGGATGTTGAGCTGAGGAAGGCCAGCGGCGCCCGCCGCGCGGTCTCGTCCAACGCGGCCGGCCAATTGTCGTCCTCCGCGAGCGTGTGCACCGCAAGTTGGTCGACGCCATCGCAGGCGCCGTCGCGGAGCCAGCGCGGCCAGAGGATGCGGGCGCAGAGTTTGCAGCAGATCACTTCGCTGTCGCCCCAACCGGCGTCGCGCCAATGAGAGCGGCGGGTGTTGCGTCCGCAGAGAGTGTGCTCGTTGGCGCACAGGACGTGATAGCAGCCGACATCGCCGATGGCGGCCATGCGGTCGTACTTGGCCAGGTGGACGGTGAGGCCGGGACGCACCCAGCCACGGCGCCGGACGGGGCCGATCGTAACTCCTCGGATATAGTGTATTTCGGGCACGTGCCTTCCTATCGCAAGAGATGTGGAGGACGCCGGAAGCGATCCCGTCGAACTGCTCGTCAACTGTGCAGCACGACTACGTCGCAATGCTATCCCATTGACCACACCTCTCGTGACCATCACTGGGATGAGGCTAGCGCGCGATACCATGCTGGGGCATTTTTGGCCGGGAGGGGACGCGAGTGAGATGCAATGACGCGAGCTCGCCCGATCAGGTTCGCACAATGCACGAAAGCAACCGTGCGGCGTGGAACGAGGGTGCGGTTGGCTATACGGAATACATCGGCGATATGGACGTGCTGCCCGGCGGTGGTACGACGTTGAAACCGGTCGAGCTGGAGCATCTGGGTGACCTGTCGTGGTGTGGGCGGGCGATCCATCTCCAGTGTGCCTCCGGGGCGGACACACTTTCGCTCCACAGCCTCGGCGCGCGGGAGGTGATCGGCGTCGATATCAGCGACGTGCATATCGAGAACGCGCGGCGGAAGACGGAACAACTCGGGTTTCCGGCCCGCTGGTATCGCTGTGACCTGCTCGACACGCCGCACGAGTTGGATGGCACGGCCGACCTTGTCTACACGGGCAAGGGTGCGCTCAACTGGCTCCAGGACATCGAGGGGTGGGCGCGTGTGGTGGCGCGTTTGTTACGTCCGGGCGGCCGGTTCTACTGCTACGAGGGGCATCCGATCACCTGGCCTTTCAGGTTCGAGGCCGAGCATTGGGAATGGGATCCGGAGCAGAGCTATTTCCGAACTGAACCGGAGCCGTCGCAGGGGTGGACGCCGGAATATCTCGGCGATGTGATCGCGACCCCTACCGAGAAGCAGGCGGTCAAGTATGAGCGGGTATGGCCGGTGAGCACGATCATCAACGCCTTGATCGGCGCCGGTCTTCGGCTTGACCGATTCACCGAGCATCCGGAGAAGTACTGGAACAGCTTTCCCAACATCGCGCCAGAGGAGACGGCGGCGCTGCCGCAGACCTTCGCGCTCCAGATGACCAAAGTTTGAGATACCGGCCCGTGATTCGTGCTGTGTTGCGTACCCGACGAGCAACCGCCTGATTCTGTACGGGGTGGATCGGCGATAATCATCGTCAACGGTTGTGGCTGGAGGTATTCATGTACACGCGCGTGCTCGTTCCGCTGGACGGCTCACACTTCTCCGAGCAGGCGCTCGACCATGCCGCCGCGATGGCGAAACGATTCGACGCACGGGTGACGTTGGTGCTTGCCTTTGAGGGATTGGACCATCTGGCACAGACGCTTGCCGTTCGGGACGGAGAGATTGATCGCGCTGTGTGGGAGCGGGTGCATCACTCGACGGACGAGGGGCTGGCGGCGGCACGCGCGTATCTCGAGTCGCGGGCGGACACGTTCACCGCCCAAGGCACCACGGTGGAGTCAATCGTGGTCGATGCCCGGCAGGGCACACCGGCGGCCGTCATCCTCGCGGAGGCGGAGCGACAGCCGGGCACGGTGATCGTCATGTCGACGCATGGACGGGGCGGACTTCGGCGGGTGATCTTTGGCAGTTCGGCGAAGACGATCGTGGAAACCTCGGCGTGTCCGGTGCTGCTGGTGCGGGCGAAGGATCAGGCTGGCGACGGAGCGGCATAGGTTCCGCGGGCAGGTCGAAACAGGCGTGCCGGTACGGTCTATTGAGGCCGGCGTTGAGGGACAATTCATACGCTATCGATGCAGCAGGTCAGCGAAGGTCGCACGGTGATGGAACTCGGCATCCTCCTTGCAGCATCCCTCCTTCTCCTCTGTGCCGTGGTGGCAGCCGGCATCTACAGCCGAACTGAGCATTGCTTCTTCGCGATGCGCGAGGCACGACGCCAGGTTCGCCGTCTCGCCGATCGCCGGCGACGGCAGTGGGATTACTGACGTCATTCTTCACCGACGGCGAACGTCTGGAGCATCTCGACCCGGAACCTGTCCACCCAGGATCGTGGCCACGCCATGCATTTTGATCAGTCACGCTGTCCAACATATTGACACGCGTTAGGCGCAACGTTAGCATGGCGCCACCTTGAACCGTCGTTCGACTTCGGCAACGGTTGGTCGATGATGCGGCGGATTTTGGTCATGGTACAAGAGGAGGGGCGCCATGGCGGCAGGTCTTAGCAGCGGCATGTTCGGCACGCGGATGCGACGCCGGCGGTTGATGGGCACGGCGCTGGCCGGGGGCGGTGCGGCGTTCGTGATCGCCTGCGGCGGCTCGCAGTCACGCAGCGAGAGCACAGGCGGCGCGACGGGGTCGAGCCAAGGCGGCGGCATCGCTACGGCGGTAACGGGACAAACCGCGCCGGGGTCGACCGAGCAGGTGAAGCGCGGTGGCACCTTCACCATCTCGAACGGTTCGCCGCGGACGCTCGACCCGCACTTCGACACGTTCCCAGCAAACACGATCGTCACCAACAACGTCTACAACAAGATCCTCACCTTTACACCGGACCTGACGAAGATCGAACCGGAACTGGCGACGGCGATGCCGGAGCAGCCGGACCCGCTCACCTACACGTTCAAAATCCGTCAGGGGATCAAATACCAGAACGTGCCGCCGGCCAACGGCCGCGAGATGACCGCGGCCGATGTGAAGTACAGCATCGAACGGCAGATGACGCGCGAGCCGGGGAAGTTCCAGCATGCCTATTTCTTCCTCGATCGCATCGCCAGTATCGAGACACCGGACAACTACACCGTCACGATGAAGATGGCGAAGCCGTACGCTCCCTTCATGAGCTACGTGGCCAGTCCCTGGACGATGGTAATCAACAAGGAGTTGGTGGAGCGGGACGGTGACCTCACGCAGAACGCGGTCGGTACCGGCCCCTTCATCTTTGAAGAGTGGCAGAAGGATGTGCAGCACCGGCTGCGGCGTAATCCTGACTACTGGGAGAAGGACGCGAGCGGTGGGGCACTGCCGTACGTCGACAATATCGTCGTCCGCATCTCGACGGACGCCAACGCGATCCAGGCGATGTTCGTCAACCAGGACGTCCTCGCCTCCGGCATCCAGTTCACATTCGTTGAAGAGATCAAGAAGAAATTCCCGAAAGCGAACTACCGGGCGGTGCCGAGCCAGTTCTGGCGGCAGATGCGCACGTCGCCGTATGACGGGATGAAGTACCAGCATCGCGCGCCGTTCACCGATATCCGCGTGCGCCAGGCGATCGTGCAGTCGGTGAACAAGCAGGAAATCCTGGATACCGTGTTCTCCGGTGACGGCATCCCCGCCTTCGGTCCGATCCTGCCGATCTATCCGTTGTGGGCGCTGAAGGAAGACCCGGTGAAGTTCGACATCGCCAGCTCGAAGCAGTTGCTGGAAGCAGCAGGGCATGGTCAGGGCTGGGACGACGAGATGATCTTCGCGCAGGGCGCGGCCGGCGATACTGCCAGTCAGGTGGGCGAGGTGCTCAAGTCGCAGCTTGCCAAAATCGGCGTCAACGTCACGCTGAAGCCGATGGATTCGACGGCGTATTACAACAAGACCTACGCCTACGACTACACGATGTCCCACCACGTACCGCTGAATAATCCTGACCCGGACGAGAACCTTGCCTCGTACTTCGGTCGCAACTCCACCTTCTTCAAGTGGGGCAATCAGGACGTGTGGGCGCTGATCGACAAGCAGGCGGAGACGCTCGATCAGGCCGAACGGCAGAAGATCGTGGAAGAGGCGCAGCGTAAGATCGTGCTCGACTACCCGATGTCGTTCATCTATTCACCGAACGGCCACTACTTCACCCACTCGAAGGTGAAGGGGTGGTTCTATCCGAACGATCTGTACGACGGCCGGCTGAAGGAAGTCTGGATCGATCCTGCAGGATAACGAGATTGGGGATCGGGGTTCCGAGTTGTTGCCGCACAAGCGCTGAACTCGGAACCCCGATCCTTGAACTGAAGCGGAGCAACGACAAGATGGCGACATATGCGATCCGGCGGCTGCTGCTGGCGGTGCCGACGCTGGTTGTGGTGATGCTGGCGGTCTTCAGCATCATCCGGCTGCTGCCGGGAGACATCGTGCGGCTGATGGTCGCGGAGCAGAACTACGCCGTCGACGAGGAGGCGCTGCGCGAAGACCTTGGCCTCAATGACCCGCTCCTCGTCCAGTTCGCCAAGTGGACCGGCGGCGTTCTTACCGGCGATCTGGGTGAATCACTCTGGACGAAGCGGTCGATCGCCTCGGAGCTACGCGCGCGGGTGCCGGTGAGCATGGAGCTCGGTATCTATTCCGTGCTGATCGGGTTGCTTATTGCCCTGCCCGTGGGGATCCTCTCCGCGATCCGACAGGATACCTTTTTGGACTATTTAGGCCGAAGCTTCGCGATTGGGCTGATCTCGATCCCGGGCTTCTGGCTGGCGACGCTGTTGCTCACCTTTCCGCTGATCTGGTGGGGCTGGGCGCCGCCGTTGTCGTACAAAACGTGGGCCGACGGACCGATCGACCACCTCTACTATTTCTTCTGGCCGGCGTTGCTGCTGGGGGCCGGCCTCTCCGGCACGACGATGCGGCTGACGCGCAACCAGATGTTGGAAGTACTGCGCCAGGACTATGTGCGCACGGCGCACGCCAAGGGATTGCGCGAGCGATCGGTGATTGTGCGTCACGCGCTCAAGAACGCGATGATCCCGGTGGTGACGGTGATCGGGCTGCAGATCGGCTTCGTAGTGAGCGGAACCGTGATCTTCGAGACGATCTTCAGTATGCCGGGAGTGGGGAAGTTCTACTTTGAGGCGATCAACTTCCGCGACTACCCGACGATCCAGGCGGTGGCGCTGTTCATCGCGGTGACGATCGTGTTGGCGAACATTGTGGTCGATCTTACCTATGCGATGATCGACCCGCGCATTCGATACACGTAGGGGGCACCCATGGCCACCACCACGGCAACGGATGTATTCTCCGCTGGCGCCGTCAGCGTGCGACATCGCTCATTCTGGTGGGATGTGCTCGTGCGTCTGGTGCGCACGAAGCCGCTCGGATTGATCGGTGGCGTGATCGTCGTGGTGATGATCGTCGCCGCGATCGGCGCGCCGATCCTCGCTCCCTACGACTACAAAGAGATCGTCGGGTCGGAGCGGCTGAAGCCGCCCTCGGCAACGTATTTCATGGGCACCGATAACCTTGGCCGCGACATGTACAGCCGTATTCTCTATGGTGCGCGAATCTCGCTCTACGTCGGCTTTGCGGCCGTGCTCCTGGCGACGACGGCGGCGATGTTGATCGGTGTCACATCTGCGTATTTTGGAAGCTGGTTCGACACGATCACGCAGCGGTTCGTCGATGCGATGCAGGCGCTACCCGGTCTGATCCTGATCCTGACGATCATGGCGCTGCTCGGCACCGGCACGGTGAACGTGATCATGGCGATCGCCTTCGGTAGTGCGGTGAGTGGATCACGGATCATCCGCAGTGCGGCGCTCTCGATCAAGACGCAGCCGTACATCGAGGCGGCGCGGACGCTCGGCGCACGGGACTCGCGGATCATCTTTCAGCACATCATGCCGAACGTGATGGCGCCGGCGATCACGCTGGCGACGTTGGGGTTGGGCGGCGCGATCTTGGCGGAGTCGTCGCTGTCGTTCCTGGGATTCGGTGTGCCGCCGGATGTGCCGACCTGGGGCGGGATGCTTTCGGGCGCGGGCCGGCGGTGGATGTTGCAGGCGTGGTGGATGGCGTTCTTCCCCGGCCTGATCCTCTCCCTGGCGATCTTCGGCTTCAACATGCTCGGCGATGCGATGCGCGACTTGCTCGACCCGCGGCTGCGCGGCGGGCGATAAGATCGCTGCTACACTGGTTGGGCCGGATGCGGGAACCCCAGCAGCCTCTCCGCATCGTCCACGGGAGTACGCATGAGCGATCGCACGGTGACGGTGACGGTTCCATCGAGCCTTTACGAGCACTTGCAGCAGGGGGCGCAGCAGAGCAAGCGCAGTATCGAGGATGAGGTCGTGGTGACGCTCGCTGCGGCCGTACCCGTTGAGGTACTGCCATCTGACTTCGAAGCGACGCTTGCATCACTCGGGTCGCTTGACGATGAGACGCTCTGGCGCCTTGCTCGCAGTCGCGTGGCCGATGAAGACGCGAGCCGTCTGGATGAGCTCGGCGATCCGACGGCGGTAGTCTCACCGACAATGAGTTGCGTGAGGCTGAGGATCTGGTGCAACGGCATGACCGCGTGATGGTTGTGCGAGCGGAAGCGGCAGCACTCCTCAAGCAGCGGGGCCACGATGTCAGCCGTCTGCTCGCCGAGGCATGAGCCGGAGCCACATCCCGGCTTGGCTGCGACAGCAGGTCGCGGGGACGAACGACTGTACATGCGCTGCACCTGAACCGACCGCTCCTGGTCAACGCACGCCTTGCCTGGGTCGCGGCCGGTTGGCATCCGCCGAACTGAACATTGCTTATGCTCGGTGACGCGATGCGTGGCCTGCTCGACCCGCGCCCGCAGGGCGGGCTGTAGAACACATTCACCTTGCGCGATGCGATCGCATGAACTTCAGCGGCGGACAACCCACGCAGGTTCCTTCATCTCGGCGACACAGGCCGTGTCGGGGCGGGCGCTTGGGTCGCGGAGGAAGGTCCAGGTGATGTCGTAGGGGCAGGTGTGGGTGGAGAGGAGCGCGCCGTGACCGACGCCTGGGAAGATGACGACCGTGCTGTTGGGCAGCGTCGTTGCCGCGATCTCGGCGAAGGTGGGGGGCGTGATCGGGTCGTGCCGGCCGGAGAGGATCAGCGTGGGAACGTCGCTCGCCACCGGTTCGTTCTCGATCGTCGCGCTGGGATGCGACGGCCAGGAAGCACAGATCGTCTGAATCTCCCGGCCAAAGGACGGGCCGAGCGCCTGTGCCAGTGCCGGATGGACGGCCTTCGCCGCTGCTTCCTGGTCGGAGGCGCTGACAAACGGCAGCTCGTCGCTGCACTGCACTGAGTAGTACATGGCCTGGTTGACGCCGCCGCTCGCGTTGATCTGGCGAAGAAGGAGGAGGAAGGTGTCGACTTCGCCGTGTGCCACGCTGTCGATGATCGCTGGAATCAGCGGGAGCATCGGCGTGACATACAGGAGATCGAAGATCGCCCCGGCGAGCTCGTCACCGCTGAGAACCGCCGGCGTCGTGTCGCCGGTCGTGGGGTCGCGGTTGGTGAAAGGGATTGGGTCGGCGTTGAGCCGGTTGATGAGGTCGTAGAAGGTCTGCTGGAGCCGCGGATAGGCGCTGCCGCAGATCTGATCGGCGGCGCAACCGTCGAAGATCAGATCGAGCGACCGCTGGGCGCCGGTGAAGGCGCCGGTGTAAAGGTCTGCCTGAAGCGGCAGCGGAGAGTCGAGCACGGCGCTGCGTACCGTTCCAGGGAAGTCGCGCATCACCGTAAGGGCGAGCCGCGTACCGTAGGAAACGCCGTAGAGGTTGACCTGCTTCAGACCGAGGACGGCGCGCAGGTCGTTGATGTCGGCGGCGTTTTCGCGGCTGGTGTAGGCGCTCAGATCGACGCCTTCGGCCGCGAGCCGGTCGCGGCAGACCAGCGTCGCGGTGATACCGGCCTGGTCAGCCCCGGCCGCGCTGGTCGCGGGATCGCGGCCTGGTTGTTTGAAAGCCTCCAATTCCGGGCAGGCGAGAGACGGTTGTGAGAGGCCGGTGCCGCGCTGGTCGACGAGGATCAGGTCGCGCTCAGCGACGAGTCCGCGGCCACCCGGCAAGATCAGCCGGCCGGCTGGACCGGCGATCACCGATGCGATCTGCTCGATCGTGTCGCCGCCGGGACCGCCGTCCAGCCAGATCAGCGGCGGTTCATTCGGCACCGCGTCGGATGCCGAGAAGATCGCGACCGCGATCTTGATCGTCGCGCCGTCGGGTCGGTCGCGATTCTCGGCAACGACAAGATAGCCGCAACGAACCGGGACATCTGGCTGTGAGCCATCGATCTGAAATGCGGCGCAGTCAACCGTTTCCAGGCGTGGGGAGTGCCGGTTTGGAGCGGCCGCTGTGGAGGTGGAGGTGGGTGTGATCGATGCGACGAGGGCCGGTTCCGGCGAAGGTACGGGCGGTGTTGCGACATCGCCGGCGGTCGGTTCGTTGCGCGAGCAGGCAGCTAGCAGCCCCGCCAGGAGCAGCGATCCGAGCAACCATCTGCTGAGCCAACCACACATCCGCGTCACCGCCACACCACGGGAGCGCATCGTGCTCCCATGTTCAGGGTACCCTGTGCGGCGGATCTCCGGCATCGACATACCACGATGGTGGATTGTGAACGCTGAATAACGGGCGTAGAGTGAATAGGCAAACGGATGCACCCCGCCATGCAGCGTAGCGCAAGGGGGGAGTCGTCATGCGTAGCAAGTTTTCCATCGCCGGCCATCCGCTTCATCCAGCGCTTGTCGCCGTGCCGATCGGACTTTTCATCTGGGCCTTGGTAGCGGATATCGTCTACATCGCGCGGGACCGGGACACGGTGTGGTACGACATCGCGCTGTGGACGGGAATGGCGGCGATCGTGGCGGCGCTGATCGCGGCGTTGCCAGGGTTCGGCGATTACTTCACGATGGCGATGCACAGCGATGCCCGTGCGATCGCGACGACGCACATGATCCTCAACCTGACGACGGTCGCCCTATTCGTGGTCGCGGCGGTGTTGATGTGGGATGACGGCGCCCTCGACGGTGGCCGGCTGACGGCGGTTGTGATCCTGCACGTGGTCGGTGTGGGCCTGCTGGCGCTCTCCGGCTGGCTGGGCGGAGAGATGGTGTACAAGCACCACCTTGCCGTTGTTCCGGACGACGCCGAGCAGGAGCAAGCCGAACACGCCCGCCACGAACTCCCGGCAACCGCACACAGGTAGCTGTTAGCTGTTAGCTGTTAGCCGTTAGCCGTTAGCTTCCAATCGACCGGTTACGCGCTCTCTCATTCGATGTGATGCGCTAATGGCTAATGGCTAACGGCTAACGGCTAACAGCTAACAGCTACCTGTCGTCGCTTCGAGCACGATTTGTGTCTGGGTGACGAGGGCGAGGAGGCGGCCGTCGGCGTTGGTGATGCGGGTCTGCCAGACCATGGTGCGCCGGCCGCGATGGAGCGGGGTGCATTCGCCGCTGATCGTCGTGCCGGCGCGGGCGGGAGCGAAGAAGTTCGTCTTCGATTCGAGGGTGGTGGTGCCGGCGCCGTCCGGCAGGTTGATGCTGGTCGCGACGGCGCCGAGCGTATCGGCAAACGCCATCAGCGCGCCGCCGTGTCCGATGGACATCGTCGTACACAGATCCTCGCGGATATCCAGCTCGGCTATGACTCGCTCCGGCGTGACGCTGACATACCGAATTCCGAGCAGGGTCGCGAACGGTATCTGACGTTCGCGCACCTGTGCGATCAGTTCCATCCAGTGCCTCCCTGGACCCCGGCCACTTGAGCCGGCAGCCCTTGCTTACGTGCCTGGTAATGCTGCATCCTATATATCTCAATCGAGAGATGCATTGATGTCAAGCACGATAGCAGGAGCGATGGACGATCTGCAACCACTGGTTCGCGTGGCGCTCGCCTGCGCCGATGAAAGCCGGCTCCGGATCCTCCTTGCGCTCCTTGAAGGTGAGGCGACGGTGAGTGATCTGGTGGCGCGGCTGGAACTTCCGCAGCCACGTGTGTCGTCACATCTTTCAGTGTTGCGGGATGCGGGCCTGGCCACGCGGCGGTCATCTGGGCGTCAGCGGACGTATGGTGTCGATGCCGTCCGGGTCGGTGCGCTGATCGATACCTTGCAGTCCCCGGCAGTGCTGCCGTCCCCATGGCTGCCGCGAAGCGCGCAGGCTGATCGGGAGGTGCGTCGCGACAGTCCGATTCGGCGGGCACGCACCTGCTACGACCACCTTGCCGGTGTTGCCGCGATCGAACTACTGGACGAACTAACGCGGCGCGGCTGGCTGACCGGACCTTCAGGCGATGACCGAGGATACGCACTGACCGCGGCCGGTGCATCGGCGCTTGCCGGCCGCGGTATCGATATCGAGCGTGCGGCGACGACGCGACGTCGGTTCGCGTTCGGCTGCATCGATTGGACGGAGCGGCGGCCGCATCTCGGCGGCGCACTCGGAGCCGAGATGCTGCGGGTGCTGGAACGTGATGCGTTCGTGCAACGCCGCGGCGACTCACGGGTTGTCGAACTCCGCGCGCCGGTGATCGCGTGGCTCGACGATGCCCGCGTCCTGTAGCAGCGGTCACACGGCGGTTTTTGCCATAGCGGCGCGAAGCTTGATCCAGAGGCCGGCCGCGGCTCGTGTGCGGTCGGCTTCCAGATGGGCGAGAGCATCGCGCACCTTCGAGCCGAGCTCGTTCCGGCCAAAGACGATGGCGCAGAGATTGCAGACGCCGATGTGCTGTCGCGGGAACTGCACGTCGGGATGATAGCGGCGCACGACCTCTTCGAGCGCGAGAAAACCCTCCCGTGTGATGATCCGGAACCACAGCGAGCTCTCGGCACGGGCGCGGAGCTCTGCCAGCGGCGTCTCGCGGGCGTTGCCGAGCACGAGATAGTCGTAGTCGCCACCGGTCGAGCAGCATGGGTAGGTTGCGCCGTCGGTCTGGATCAGCAGGTCACTCGTCACCGGGCAGCCGAGATTCGTTTCACCCCAGTCCTCGACCAGCAACTGCTCCAATGGGATGAGTGCACCCCGACCCGTTGGCTGGACGGCGCCATCACCGACCGTCACGGTGGGGAACTGGTCCGGCCAGTCGCCGAGCAGATCCCGCGCGCCCTTTGAGTCCTTCGTCACCGACCCGGCGACGAGCACGGTGAGGCCCAGGTCGGCCGCGCCGGCGATGCAGTGTTTGATGTGGTCCGGCGTTACCCACGGTTCATGGAATGAATCGTAGCTGACGCTGACGGTGCGCAGCCCGTATTGCTGCAACTCGCTCAACCGCTCGCGGGCGAACTCCCGCGACTTGCACCAGACCGCGCTCGTGATCGTGGTGTGCCACATGCCGAGGGCGTGCGCTGCTTTGGCGATGTCGCGCATCAGCGGGAAGCGGACGAACGGCTCGCCGCCGGTGAAGCTGAGGAACGTGTCGGGGTTCATCGCGTGCGCCTGCCGCACGAAGGAGACGGCGTCTTCGAGCGCCATGGAGGTGGTCCGCCAGGGTCCGGACTCGACGCAACAGTAGGCGCACTGCAAGGGGCAGGTATCGGTGATCTGGAGGATGAGATGATTGAACTGCATTGTGGCACCTCGTGAACTGGCACCGTGTGGCCGCCGGCCGGAAGGTATCTGCGCCTATTGGCGGCAGGAGAGCGGGCGCAATCAGAGAACGCGCGCTACCGGCCGCGAACAAGTGGTTCGGATTCAGCGCTCGCTGAGACTCTGTCCAGGCCCGGCGGCAATGCCGGTGTCGATCCACCGGCTGAAGCTGGGACCATCGCGATAGATGAAGACCGCAAGCCGGCCGGCGGGAAGACCGGTATTCAGGATTTGTCCCTCCGTGTCATCCCCGCCGGCGAGGCCGATGAAGTCCTCCGGTCCGGCTTCGATGCCGTGTCGCTGACAGAACGCCGTGAGCGTCGAAATGAAATCGTCGCGGAGTTGCTGGTTCTCCGCGATCATCTGCGGAAGGTCGTCGAGTGAGGCCATGCGCACACCTCCAGTGCTCGGTGAGGGCAATGATGTTCGAGCGAGTGATACCTCCGCCGGCTGCCACAGTGCGGACCCTCCTGGCGGCATGTCATCACGGTGTGTCGTGTGGCCGTCACCACGAGGCGATACTATTAGTACTGTATAGTCCGTGATTTGTATGCAAGATAGACGACATTCCCCAATGTCCATGCGTCCCGGTCGGAGGGGTTGATGTTCGCAGATGATCGCCCACGAACTACGATGGATAGCCGGTCGGTTCGCTAATGAGACCTGCCGCCGTTTTGATTCGCCCCTGGTTGGGGAGCCAAGAGCGGACGGAGAAGCCGACGCGATGGCCGCCGTCCGGCAGCGGCACGACCCGAACGAAGCCGTAGTTGTTGGGAAAGCTGAGCCGATGGCGCTGGAAGTGAAAGCGCGGCTCGAACAGGTTCGGGAACTGAACGGCGATGCGATTGAGCGTGCGCTGGCGGGGTGTGCTCGGCGTCGTCATCGCGCTGCTCGTGAACTGGCGGATCACGCCCGGACCCTGGCGGCGGCGGATGGTGAAGGCGCTGGCGGCGTGTACGTCGCCGGAGAGGATCACGACTTGGCGCGCGGGCGCGGCGGCCTCCCAATCGAAGAGGTGGTCGAGCAGCGCGTTGCGGCCCCCGACGAACCGGTCGGAGCACCAGCGGTCGCGGACGGCGTCGGCGTTGGCGCCGGGCAGATCGTCGAAGAACTTTGCCATCCAGCGGGAGACGTGGGCGATCGGCACGCTGGAGACGACGAAGAGGGTGTGCAAGGAGGCGGCGGCGTCACCGGCAAGGTAGCGCTCGACATCGAGCCACTGCGCTTCGCCGAGCAACCGGCCGTGCTCGTAGTCGCGGGCGCCGCGCACATCGAGCACGAGGAAGCCGATGTCGCCGTAGCGCAAGGTGTAGTGATACGGCGGCGGCCCGATCGCACCGTCCGGGTTGCGCTGATGCTGGTATTCGCAAAAGACGCGGGCCGCCGCCTCGAACAGCCGGCGGTCGAGCGGTGTCTTCTCCAGGCGCGACCCCCAGCTGTCGAAGATCTCGTGGTCGTCCCACATGCAGTAGGTGGGGAGGGACTCGCGTAGGGCGCGGAATCCGGACTGGCCGAGATAGCCGCGCGTGACGCGACGGTACGCGGCGAGCGCTTCGTCGAGCGGAGGTGGATGCTCGGTATCACCGGAGAGGCCGGCACGCACGCTGATCGAGGCGACGCCGTCACTGTAGATCTGATCGCCGAGCAGGAGCATGAAGGCGGCGTTTTCGCGGCGCAGTTCCTCGCGGATCGCAGGATAGATGCCGGCGGCGCTGCTGAGACGCACACCGTCGTCGGCTGCCCGAAAGGGCAGGTTGCAGCTACCAAAGCCGAAAACAAGCCCGGTATGCGTCTCCGGCAGGGGTGACAAGCGGCCGGTAAGCCGGTGTGGGCCAACGGTGCAGACGAAGCGGCTATCCGGCGCCGGATCTGGGAGGCTGAGCGTGGCGGCGCCGGTCCAGTCGGCGTCAGCGCTGAGGTGGATCGTCTCGGTTATCGCCTGATGGCCCTCGACTTCGAGATGGACATCGATGCGCTCAGCGCTGGGCTGGCGCACCCAGACGCGGACGCTGCGGCTATCGACCGCGCCGAGCTCGGCCGCGTCCGTAAGTTCCCCATCGGGGAAGGTGACTGTCATTACAGTGCTCCGGTTTCACGTTCCGTATGTGAGGTTCCAGCCTCTCAACAGATGCGTCAACGATGGTTCGATTCGATCGTCGCTGCGATGCAACTGATAGAAAATACGCTTAGCGATCGGGGTTGACAGATGGCCGCTGGTCTGCATGATTGAATCAACCTCGGAATCGTTTACACCTGAACGAGATTGAACGCACGTATGGGAGGGAGCGCGTGCAGCGATATCTGGCTCGACGGCTGCTGCTGGCCATCCCCACGCTGTGGGGTGTGGCCACCTTCCTCTTTATCTTGATGCGTGTGCTGCCCTATAGCGCGATCGATATCCAGACGGCGGAATCCAGCGCCGACGCCTCGGTCAAGGAGCGGCTCGAAGACGAGTACGGGCTCAACGATCCGATCCTCGTCCAGTACGTGCGCTATCTTGGCCAGATCGTCCGTGGCGACTTTGGCCGCTCGCTCGTCTCCGACCGCACGGTCTGGGAAGAATTGCGCAACCGGCTGCCGGTGACGGCGGAACTGGCGATCATCGGAATCATCGCTTCGTTCTTCATCGCCGTGCCGATCGGCACGCTCTCGGCGGTGAAGCAGGACACCTGGATCGACTACGTGACCCGCGGCGGTGCGATCGCATTGATCGCGCTGCCCGGCTACGGCCTGGCGATCATCATCCTCGTGCTCGGCTCGCGCTGGTTCCAGTGGGCGCCGCCGACGACCTACACGCCGTTCACCGAGGATCCGCTCGCCAACCTGAGCATCATGATCTTGCCGGCACTGCTGCTCAGTGTCGGGCTCTCCGGCGGGCTGATGCGGCTGACGCGCACGCAGATGCTCGAGGTGTTGCGGCAGGACTACGTCCGCACCGCCCGCGCCAAGGGACTGCGCGAGCGGTCGGTGCTGGTCCGGCACGCGCTGAAGAATGCGCTGATCCCGATCATCACTGTGCTCGGCCTGGAACTGCCGATCATCGTCGGCGGCACGGTGATCATCGAGACGATCTGGCTCTTGCCGGGTATGGGCCGCTATCTGGTCGACTCCGTCAATGGCCTGGACTATACCGTGGTGCAGTCGGTCAACTTGATCGCCGCCACCGTCGTGATCCTATCGAACATCCTCGTCGATATGACCTACGCCATCGTCGACCCGAGGATTCGCTATCGGTGAACCCGGGAGCCGCGGGTTCGGTTCCTGGTTGATCCCACGCCCAACCAGGAGCCGGACCCGCCAACGCAGGAGCGGAACGGAACGATGGTCAGTGTCGCCGATGCCTGGGAGTTTCATGGCCGGACGGTCGAGCGGCCCTTTGCCGTCCGCTGGTCGGGCCGGGTCTGGTGGTTTATCCGGCGGAAGCCGTTGGGCGCGGTCGGCGCGTTCCTCGTGCTGGTCGTGCTGCTGGCGGGGCTGCTGGCGCCGTGGATCGCGCCGTACAGCTACAGCGAGCAGAACCTGCGCGACAAGTTCCAACCGCCCTCCCGCGACCACTGGATGGGGACGGACGAGCTGGGACGGGATATCTTCACCCGTATCCTCTACGGCGCGCGGGTGTCGATCGTGATTGGGTTTACCGTCGTGGTGATCAGCGTGACGCTGGCGGTGGCGCTCGGCATCCTGACGGGCTACTACGGCGGTTGGTTCGATACGCTGGCGCAACGCGGGATCGACATCTGGATCGCCTTTCCCGACCTGATCCTGCTAATCACGATCATCGCCGTCTTCGGCGTCGGGCTGCCACAACTGATCCTGGCGCTGGCGATCGGCCGGTTTGCCGGTTCGTCGCGATTGCAGCGCGGGCTGGTCCTGTCCCTCAAGCAGAACCAGTACATCGAAGCGGGGCGGACGGTGGGAGCGTCGGACCTGCGGATCATGTCCCGGCATCTGCTGCCCAACCTCGTGCCGTTCATCCTGGTCAGCGCCTCGATCGGGCTGGGCGGCGCCATCCTGGCAGAATCGTCGCTCAGCTTCCTCGGTCTGGGCGTGCCGCCGCCGAACCCGACCTGGGGCGGCATGCTGAACAAGGGCCGCTCGTACATCACGATCGCGCCGCATATGGTCGTCTGGCCGTTCATCGCGCTGGCGATGGCAGTCTTCGGCTTCAACGTCCTCGGCGATGCACTCCGGGACGTGCTCGACCCGCGGCTGCGCGGTAGCCGGTAGAAGTTCCACATCCCTGGTTCCATGTTCCGTCTGGCAGTGGAATGAACCGGGAAATGTGAACGGTGAAGCAGGAATTGCATTGAGGGAGGGGTTCGATGACGGCAATGTCGGTCTGGCAGCGACGGGTCAGCCGGCGGCGGACGCTGCTGGTTGGGGGAGGAGCGGCCGCATTCCTGGCGGCGTGCGGCGGCGGAGGCGACAAGGAGGAACCTGGGGCGGGCGCTGTCGAAGGGTTGCAGCAGAGCAGCCAGGCGGCGGCCGGCGATGAGACGGCGGAGGCACAGCCGGGCGGCACGTTCCGCTACCGGACGTCAACCGACTATCCGACGCTCGACCCGTTCAAGAGCGCCAGCTTCGCAGCGCAGTATCACGGCGCCTTCGTCTACAGCCGGCTGTCGGCGTTCAAGACCGGACCGGGCATCGACCCGCGTGAGTACGCGCTGACGGAGGACGCCGCCACCGGGTTCGAGACGGCGGACGGACTCAGCTATATCTACAAGCTGCGGCCGAACAACCTGTACCACAACATCGCGCCGGTCAACGGCCGGGCGATGGACTCCGGCGACGTCAAGTTCAGCTACGAGCGATTTGTCGAGGTTTCGCCGAGCCAGAAGGCGCTGACCAATCTGATCGAGAGCGTGGAGACACCCGATCCGCTGACCGTGATCTTCAAGCTGAAACTGAAGTATGCGCCGTTCCCGACGCAGATGGCGGCGACGTCAGAGGCGCTGTGGCTCTACCCGAAGGAGGCGGCGGACTACGATCCCGCGAAGGTGCAGATCGGCACCGGCCCGTTCCTCTTCGAGAAGGACACGCCGTCGGTCGGCACGACCTACAACAAGAACCCGGCATGGTGGTGGAAGGGGCGGCCCTTTGTCGACCGGGTCGAGCGGATCATCATCCCGGAGAAGGCACAGGATCTCGCGCAGTTCATCGCCAAACGCACTGACACCTACGCGCCATCGAACGACGAGGTGCTGGAGGTACGCAACCAGGCGCCGGAGGCGACGCTGTTCAAGAACGACATCGGCACCGGCTTCGGGTTCATCTACTTCTCCGGCGTCGAGCAGGACTCACCGTTCAAGGATGCGCGCGTGCGCCGGGCGGTGTCGATGGCGCTGGACCGCGACGCGCTGCTGGAGAGCGCGAGTAATGCGGCGGCGCTGGACAAGGCGGGCATCCCGATCGACATCGCCTGGGAGAACGCGCCGGTCGCACCCGGCTGGAAGAAGTGGTGGATCGACCCGAAGGACCCGAGCTTCAAAGAGGGACAGTGGTACGCGTTCAACCTGAAAGAGGCGAAGGCACTGCTTAGCGCGGCGGGGTTTGCCGACGGCTTCAAGACCGAGTTCCACTTCACGCCGACCCGCTACGGTACGACCTTCGACAGCCAGGCCGAGGCGATCATCGAGATGATGAAGCAGCTCGGGCTGGAGCTGGATGTGAAGGTGGACGACTACAACCGCGTCTATATCCCTGAGGTCTTCACCAAGGGCAACTTCAACGGCATGGTCTACGGGCTGCAATCCGGCTTCCAGGACATCGACGGCATCATCTATAACATGTTCCACCCGAAGGGGACGCGGAACCATAGCAAGGTCAACGTGCCGGAGGGGACGCTCTTCCAGGACGGTGGTCGGCTGACGGGCATGGTCGAGGCGCAACGGGTGGAGGTCGATGAGACGAAGCGTGTCGGGCTGATCCACGAGATCCAGCGCTACGCATCGGAGAACATGATCTACGTGCCGGCGGTGACGACCGGCAACTTCTCGACCTTCACGATGGCGTGGCCGTGGCTGCACAATACCCGCGCCTACCGCTCGGTCACCTACGCGCAGGCGAACGAGGCGTGGGCGCACTACTGGGTCGACGAGGCGAAGAAGAAGGAGATGGGGGCATAGACGAATAAGTCACCACCAAGACACAAAGGCACCAAGATTCATAGAGACTTGGTGCCTTTGTGTCTTGGTGGTGACGTGCGGTTAGCCCATCTGGGTGGTGTGTTGCGGACGTACCTTGACGACGACGCGCTCGTCTTCGGGGCGGCTCCAGGGATAGACATCCTGGTCGATGTACTTCTTCGCCATCTTGTTGATGAAGGCGTTGTCCGGGTCGTCCTCGACGCCTTCCACGACGCCGCGGACTTCGAGGTAGCGATAGGGGTTTTCCGGGTCGGTCATCGAGAGGGCGATGCGGGGATCGCGCCCCAGATTGTTGAACTTCTGACGGGCCTTGGTCTGGCTGAAGAGGATGTGCTGTCCATCCCAATCGATCCAGACCGGTGTCGTCTGCGGCTCGCCCTTTGGCCCGATCGTCGCGATATGCGCGAACGATGGCTTGGTGAGAAGATCCTGGTACTTCTCCGGGATCGCCGTCTCTGCCTTGCTGGTCATGAATTCCTCCGAAAGTAGACTCGGTCGATGCGTCTATGCTAACGAAGTAGTAGCTTCCAATCAATCGTAAGGAAAATGCGGGCGCCGATGCCGCTCGGTGAGGGATGACACCGCACGGCATCGACCGTGACGGTATGATGACGGGCATGGTAAATGAGCGTACCGGTCCGGGTTCCGACGCTGTGGCCGGACCGGCGCCGATGCCGCGAGAGATCATCGACTACTACTCCCAGGCGCCGGAGACCGAGCGGCTGACCGTGAACGCGGACGGCGAGCTTGAGTTCGCACGGACGATGGAGATTATCACGCGGCACCTACCGCCCGCGCCGGCGGTGGTGCTCGACGTGGGTGGCGGTACCGGTGTGTACGCGGCGCCGCTGGCGCGGGCGGGGTATGCGGTCAACCTGCTGGACCTGATTCCGGTGCATGCCTGGCAGGCGCGGGCGGTATCGCGGCAGCAGGCGGCCCATCCCCTGTCGGGCATCCTCCTCGGCGATGCGCGGGCGCTGCCGTGGCGGGACGAATGCGCCGATGTCGTGCTCCTGCTGGGTCCGTTGTATCATCTGACCGAGCGCGAAGACCGGTTGCGGACGCTCGCGGAGGCACGGCGCGTGCTTCGTCCCGGCGGCGTCGTCTGTGCGATCGGCGTCTCCCGCTTCGCGTCGCTGATGGCCGGCCTCTACTACAACCAATTGGAGGACCCGGAGTACGTCCCGCTCGTCGAGCAGGATCTGCGGGACGGTCAGCACCGGAACCCCACGCCGCGAAACTACTGGACCACGGCCTTCTTCCACCATCCGGATGAGCTGCGGGGTGAAGTCGAAGCGGCTGGGTTTGGCGTGGCCGAGGTGGCGGCGGTCGAGGGACCGCAGTTCGCCGTGCGCGACCTGTCGCACTGGTGGAACGACGCGCACCGTCGCGCGCTGCTCCTCTGGGCGATCCGGTCGGTGGAGCATGAGCCGTCGCTGCTCGGTCTGAGCTCACACGTGATGGTGGTTGGGCGGAAGGGCTAAGCCTGTGGCTATCCGTCGGTCGCCACCCTCACGCGCCGCCCTTCCAGGTTGCGACCGCCTGAAAGAGGTTGGGGTAGTTCACGACCAGACCATCGCCGTCCACGGTGATGTCGGCGACGAAGCCCGGCGGGTAGCCTTCATAGCGCCAGCGGTCCGGCGCCAACCGCGTGTACTGCTGCCGGACAGCAGTCACGGCCAGGTCCGGTGGTGCGATGTACGCGACCGGGATCGTGCGTCGATCCCCAACGGCGAATCCCAGGCGGCGGACCGGCAGTGAGTTGGTCAGTGGCGTCCAGGCGATGTCGATATCGACACATCCGGCGAGATCGGGACGTGGGCCGTTGGCATCGCGCCACTCGCCGGAGGCGCTTCGTCGCAGGCGCAGCCGGTGGGTGGCGCCTGCCATCGACCACATCGCCGCAACGCCGATGACACTCCAGGCCGCGTCGACGTCGATGCGGTAGCTGGCCCTGACCGGCAGTCCCTCCTCGACGCCGGCCATGCGGCTGTCGATCCAATAACCCCAGGGGCATTGGCGGATCTCGACGTGCTCGGCGCCGGGTGCGTGGAGGGCGAGCCAGAGAACGGTTCGATGCAGATCACCGGACATACCTAACCCCCCGGCCCCCTTCCCTCGCAGGGAAGGGGGAGTCCTCTCCAGCGATGGTTGATGAGGGATGGTCTTGCTGCAACCAAGCGAGCTACTGGCACACCACGGTTGATGCGTGCACCCCCTTCCCTGCGAGGGAAGGGGGTCGGGGGGTTAGGTATGCTCAAACCTATACCGAGTCAGTGTCTTGGGGAACTCCCTCCAGGCAAAGGCAATGCGCGGGTGCATCGACCAGAGGCCGCCGTTGTCCCATTGATCGGGGGCGGGTTTGTAGTCGTGGGAGGCGGCGTACTTCTCGGTGAAGTTTGCGGAGAGGCGTTCGGCGAGGGCGCGATCCGGTTTTCCGTGCTCATATGCCTCGCCTTCGAGGATGACGACCTCGTCGCCGCTCTCGAGATGGACGGAGATCGCCGGGTTGGTGGCGATGTTGCGGGCGCGCCGGGTTTCGGGGCTGCCCTCGAAATAGAGAACACCGTCGATCCAGGCGGCCCAGGCGGGCATAGCGTGGGGGCGGCCATCCGGGCGGGTGGTGCTGAACCAATAGTTGCGGGCGCGTTCCAATCGTTCGGTCGCCCAACTCCAGGGAAGCAACCCCTCGTCGGTTTCCGGCGTGCCGTAGCCGTCGGGCATCTGAGGGCGTCCCACCGTCGGTTCGGCGCGCTCGTCGAGTTGTGTCTGCTCTGGCACGGTCGTATCTCCTCGCTTCAATGATCTGTCGTCAACATCACACCACTCGAGGATAAAGGAGCATTCCAGACATCCTCTGTCATATTTGGCGGGTAGAATGGTGGCTGAGGTGCGAGGATCACATGCGTGCGGATCGGTTGCTTTCCATTCTCTTGCTGTTACAGGCGAACCGGCGGATGACGGCGCGCGACCTCTCGACGCGGCTGGAGGTATCGGAGCGGACGATCCATCGCGATATGGAATCGCTGAGCGCGGCCGGGGTGCCGGTGTTTGCGCTGCGGGGGAACGGCGGCGGTTGGGTGTTGCCCGATGCCTACCGGACGACGGTGACGGGGCTGACCGAACCGGAGATCCAGGCGCTGTTCGTCAGCACGCCGCCGCGGGTGCTCGCCGATCTCGGGCTGCGCCGGGCGTCGGAGGCGGCGCTGGTGAAGCTGCTGGCGGAACTGCCTGCCGTCTCGCGTCGCGACGCCGAGTATGCGCGGCAGCGGATCCTCGTAGACAGCAGCGGCTGGCGGCGGTCGGAGGAATCGGTGCCACACCTGCCGGCGATCCAGGCGGCGGTCTGGCAGGAACGGCGTCTACGGTTGCTGTATCAGCGGCCGGGGGGCGGCGCATCCGAGCGTGTCGTCGATCCGCTTGGGTTAGTGGCGAAGGGGAGCTTGTGGTACCTCGTCGCCGCCGTCGAGGGTGAACCCCGTACCTATCGCGTCTCGCGCGTGCAGACGGCCGAACTACGAGCGGAGGCATGTGTGCGGCCGCCGGATTTCGACTTGGCGACATACTGGGCGCGGTCGAGTGCGGCGTTCGTGGCGGCGCTGCCGCGCTATCCGCTGACCGTGCGCGTCGCGCCAGAGGCGCTGCCCCGCGCCACCAACCCGGCGGGGTACGTCCGGGTCGAGGAGGTCGGGCCGGTGGACACCGCTGGCTGGACCATGCTCTCGTTGCGCGCAGACATCGAGGAGGAGGCGTGTGGCTACGTCTTCAGCTTCGGCACGCGGATGGAGGTACTCGACCCGCCAGAGTTGCGCGAGCGGATGGCGCGGTTCGCGGCGGAGGTGGCCGGCCTCTATGGTGTTCATGGTGAAGGAAGGGCGTCGGGCACGTTGTCATCCTGAACGACGTGAAGGATCTCGGATGCAGTTAGACCTCCGAGATCCTTCACGTCGTTCAGGATGACAAGCCAGGCAGGGATTGCTCGTGCAGACGCGCTAGCCCTCGAAGCGGAAGGCGGGGCGGGCGAGGTACTCCTGGAAGCTCATGCCGTTGCTGTCGCGGGTGGAGACGATCGGGTCGCGCACCGGCCAGTCGATCGCAAGGTTGGGGTCGTCCCAGCGCACCGTCCCCTCGGAGGATGGGGCGTAGTAGCCGGTGCATTTGTATGCCACCTGGGCGAAGGGTGAGAGCGCGACGAAGGCGTGGCCGAAGCCGGCCGGAACCATGAGTTGATCCTGGTTCTCGGCGGAGAGCTGGACGCCGACCCACTTCCCCAGCGTGGGGGAACCGACGCGCAGATCGACGGCCACGTCGAAGATCGCGCCCTCGGTGCAGCGGACGAGCTTGCCCATCGGCGCGGTCATGTCCTGATAATGGATGCCGCGCAGCACGCGCTCGCCGGAGCGGGAGTGGTTGTCCTGGACGAACTCGTAGTCGAGGCCGTGCTCGAGGTAGCGTTGCTTGTGGTAGCTCTCGATGAAGTAGCCGCGTTCGTCGCGGAAGAAGTCGGTGCGGATGATCACGACGCCCGAGAGCGCGGTAGGGATCACATCGATGTCCACGGTGCCGCCTTGTGCAGGAGGTTGCCGGTGCGGCCGATGCCTGGCGTGCCGATCCGGCCTGCTCATTATGCAACGATCGCTCACCCTGAGGATATTGTTTCCTCACCGACCGGCGGGTCGATAGTGAGGCCGGCTGCGCGCAGGGTGGTGATGATCCGATGACCGGTTTCGGGAACGGGGTCCATCTCGAAGGTCATGATTGCAAGGCCGTCCGCCAGTTTGCTCTGGCGCAGGGCGACGACGGTTTCTTCGAACGCCTGCCACGCGGCGGTCGTGCCACCCTGCTCGATCCGCCGGCACAGCGACGCGGGAAGGGCGATGCCGAGCCGCGTCTGGATAGCGCGAACCGCCTCAATCGAGAGGAGCGGCATCACCATCGGCACGATCCGCGTGTCGGGTGCGTGGTCGCGAAGCGTCTCAACGAAAGGGCGCAGGGTGTCGAGGTCGAAAGTCGGCTGTGTCTGCACGTAGCCGGCACCGGCGGCGAGCTTGGGGAGCAGATTACGAAGGACGGCCGCGCGGTCGGGGGCATATTGGTTCAGTGTGACGCCGATCAGCGCGGCCGGCAGCCCGTCGCGTACCATCCCGGTCACCTCGCGGATCGGGGGTGTATCGCTGGTATCGGCGCCGGCGTGGTCGCCGCGGATGCAGAGCACCTGTGTGATGCCGCCGTCGCGGGCGCGGGCGAGATCGGCGGCGATCGCGGCGCGGGTGCGGCCGCGGTTCACCAGGTGCCAGACGGGGTTGAATCCCTCGCCACGAAGGTGCAGCGAAGCGTCGAGACTGGACTGTCGGCTGGGCCGCTGGATCATGTTGATCGTCGGCGTGCAGGGTCCGAGCAGTCCGGCGCGACGGAGTAGCACGGTGGGGAGCGGGCGCTGTGGTGGTGTGATCTCCAGGGTGACGGGGAAACAACGGGCGGTGAGTGCGGCGGCAAAGGTCATGGTGTCAGTGTGCGGGACCGAGCTGTCGAGGTCCATTCACTGCGGCGTATCCATCTGCATGCTACACGTCGCCAGATAGATGCTCTGTGGTTGTGGCCGCGAGTGGGCGTTTGGCGACGACGAAGATGCTGGCGTGGCGGGTGCGGGCGACTTCGCGGCCGTCGGCGCCGAAGATGATGCCGTCGGTTTCGCCGTAGTGGTTGCCGTTCTTCTCGTAGGCGTTGCTGAGGTGTCCGGCGACAGTGACGGGTTCGTCGATGTCGAGCAGATCGAGGAACTGGACGAAGCTGCGCGCGTGCAGCGAGGGACCAGGGTAGTCCCAGACGGCGTGTGTATACCAGGTCATGCGGCCGCAGATCGAGGCCGGGCTCTGCACCTCGCGGCCGTCGACGATCAGCGGTCCGTGGCCGTGCGTGGTTGCCTCGTTGAACATGATCGCGAGGCGGTCGCGCGCCTGTGCCTGGAGCATGGGGAGGTCGGCGCCGACCGGCGCGGTTTCAAGGACGAGCATCGGCCGCGGGTCGGGCGGCGGCTCGACGGTGAGGCGCTTGGAACGGATGTGGCCGGCGACCCACGGTCCTTGCCCCAGGCCGACGGTTGCGGCGATGCGCGGCTTTCCTTCGGGACCGACAGCCTCGACCCGATACGTGTCACCGTCCGCGGGTGTGACGCTGATCGCGAGGTCTTCGCCGTGGTAGACGGGGCGGAGGACCTGGAGGTCGGCCCAGCCGGAACGCATCCAGCCGGTGCCGAGCACGTCGAGGATCAGCGGCGTTGCCCAGCCGAAGACGGAACTGCCGTAGACGAGGCCGCCTTTGTAGCCCATCTCCACGGCAACCGCGTCGGTGTGGATGTTCTGCGGCTGGTCCTGCCGGTCCGTCCCTTCGAGATATGCCGTGATCTGCCGCACAGCCGTCGCCGGTACCGTCATATCGACCTCGCGGATTCGCGTGCCGCGCGACACGAGCGCGGCGTTCGCGGGAGTAGCTTCGATATCGTACCTGCTCGTGGCCTGAAGCCATACGTATCGAGCACGTCGTCGCGAAGGCATATTGACGAACTGCCCGACGTTCCGAGAGAAGCCGTGGTGCCTTTGTGCCTTGGCGCTTCGTCGCTTACGTCGTGTCTTTGCGGCGTTGCAACAGCACGAGCAGGGCGAAGAGGACGGCCATGATCGTCAGGAGGGCGGCCCAGCTTCGGTAGACGCTCTGGCCGAAGACATCGCGGAAGCGCTCGTCCACCTGGTTCACCAGCACCTGGCGCTCGGCATCGCTGTCGAGCCGTTCGATACCGGGCAGGTTGCAGTCCTGCAGGCTCGTACCATCGCAGTCGCCGGTCTTCACCTCGACGGCCGCGACCTGCGCCTCGAAGACCCACTTGCTGCTCGTCACCGAGCCGAGCACCTGCCCCGCCGCCCCCAGGTTGCGCAATGGCAGGATGCCGCCGGAGAAGACGATCTGTACGACGACGACGAGCACGACGAGCATCATCACCTGCTCCTCGCGGCGGGCCAGGGCCGAGATTAGCAGCCCCACCATCGCCCCGGACATCGTCGCCAGCGCGAGCGTCACATACAGCTTGCCGATGCCGGCCGCACCGACGGCGGAGAGGTCCACCGCCAGCACCTTGAAGGCGAGCAGCACGGCGGCGCTGTACAGCGAGAAGAGCGTCGTCACCCAGATCTTCGAGAGGAGATACGGCGCGATCTTCAATGCCACCATGCGCTCGCGCCGGTAGATCGCCGACTCCTTCACGATCTCCCGCGCCGAGCCGAGGCCGCCGACGAGGAAGGGCATGATCGTCGAGAGGAAGAGCATCGTCATCGACCGGTCGGCGGTGCCGGTGGTTGGGTCGAGAATGTCGCGCGGCCAGGCGAGCAGGTCGATCGCGCCGAGCAGGATCGGCACGAGGAAGAGCAGCAGCAACCCCATCCGGTCGCGCCGGATGATGTCCAGGTAGCGCGTCGAGAGTACGCGCATCTGCCGCGGTGACGACACTCGTGCCGCGCGGGCGGTGCCACCCGCCGGCGGCGGCACATCTCCGGTAGCAGCCGGCGGCGGTCGTGATCCCGCCGCCGGCGCCTCGAACGCCGGACCGTATCGCTCCTCCAGCCGGCCGGCGACGTAGGTCTGATACTGTGGCGACGCGCGGTAGCGTTCCGCCCATTCGGCGGGCGCCGCGTCGCCCTCAAGCGTCTCGTAGATCGCGTCGAAGTCCTCGACTCCGAAGTAGCGCAGCGCCTCATCGGGCGGCCCGTACCAGGCGAGGTGTCCGCCCCTGGCGAGGAAGATCACCTGATCGCAGAGCGCCACATTCTTGGTCGCGTGGGTGACGAGCAATACCGTGTGCCCCTCGTCGGCGAGGCCACGCAGCAGGCGCATCATCTGCAACTCGGTGCCGGGGTCGAGACCGGAGGTCGCCTCGTCGAGGAAGAACAGCCCCGGCTTCGTCAGCAACTCGACGCCGATCGAGACGCGTTTGCGCTGGCCACCGCTCAAATTGCGTACCGGCACATCGCGCCGCTCGGTCAGGCCGAGCGTTTCCATCACCTCCTCCACCCGCTGCCGCCGCTCCGCCGCCGTTGTATCGGCGGGCAGGCGCAACTGGGCGGCGTAATCGAGCGCGCGTCCGACCGTCAGTTCGGTGTGGATGATGTCGTCCTGCGGCACGTAGCCGAGGTTGGTGCGATAGGCGTCGAAGTCGCGATAGAGGTCGCCGCCGTTGACAAGCACCGCCCCCCGTCGGGCGGGACGGTAGCCGTTGAGCGCACCGAGCAGCGTGGACTTGCCCGCGCCGCTGACGCCGACCACGGCGACGAACTCTCGGGGATGGATCGATAGAGAGATGTCCTGCAGCAGGTTGACGCCCTTGCCCACCGGCTGGTTGAGATGCAGTGCATCGAGCCGGAGGTCGCGCGACTCGTCGCGTTGCTCCAGCACATCGTCGGCCAGCACCAGCCTGGTGGTGCCGATCTGGACCGAGTCACCGGCGCGCAGGTAGATCATGTGACCCGGTTGGACGCGCTCGCCGTTGACGAAGGTGCCGTTGGAGGAGTCGAGATCTTCGAGGACGGTGCTGTCGTTGTGCCGGCTGATGCGGGCGTGGAAGCGGGAGACGGCCGGGTGATCGAGCACGAGGTCGTTTGCCGGCAGCCGTCCGATCAGCAGCCGCTCGCGTCCGCGCAGGTCGAGGTGCTTCGCCGGCGGTTGGGCATCTCCCGGATCAGCGGCATCCGCGGGCAGGGCCACAGTCGGCAGGGCCGAGGGTGGCCGCCGCACGGCTGCCGGCCGGGTGACCGACGCCGCCGCACCGACCCCCGTGTCGGGTGCAGCTGTACCGCTGGATGTCGCGATCAGACGCGGGCCGGCTGGTGTGGAGCGAAACCGGAACGTCGCCGAGCCGATCGCGATGCGGTCGCCGTCGGTCAGCGATGTGGGCATCTGTGGCCGCAGTGACCGCTCGTTCAGCCGTGTGCCGTTGCCGCTGCCGAGGTCGACGATCTGATAGCCGCCCTCCGCCGGTTCGATCCGGGCGTGGTAGCGTGACGCCTCAGGGTCGCCGAGCACGAGGCTGTTGTCGGGCGCGCGGCCGACCGTGATCGTGCCGTCGGTCTGGACCGGCGCGCGCGACTCACCGTCTTGGCGCAAGAGCAGCGTCCGGTGCTCGTTCATCAGCGGCGTCCCTCGAAGCGGTTCCTCAGGGCCGGGAGGCGGCAACCGCCTCAACCCTCCCTCCTATGGTGCGGGCCGCGGCACCCAAATCCCGAGGTACCGGAGGTCCGACCTCTGCCCGACGGAAGTCCGTGTCGGTCTGCTGACCAGGGTGGTACGCCGGTTGGGAAGGGTTTGCAGACGCCGCGATCATGTCCGGAACGTCCGAACCGAACCCCCTCACCATCAAGGCACGAAGACACCAAAGGCCAGGCGGCGATCTGGCGCCTTGGTGCCGGACCCTGCTCCCAGCGCTGGGAGCAGGGTCCGGCCGCCGACGTGGGGCGTGGATCAGCGGGTGGCGGGAGCCGGCGACTCGGCCCGCAGCGACGGCGCCGAATGTGGCGGCTGTGCCTGTTCGTGTTGCTGCTGGCCGCGTAGCGCGTGGATCGCGATCGAGGATTCGAGCGCCTCCTCGCCACCGATCGCCAGCGAAAGGGCGAGCAGCCAGGGCATCTGCCAGAGCCAGGCGGCGCCGATACCGGCGACCGCGAGGCCGATCAGCGTCAGGCGAAAGCCGCGCATCCAGCCGAGCGGCTGCATCGACGCGTGGGGGCGGGGGAAGGCAAGATAGCAGCGCCGCACACCCCGTGCCGCCAGGAACAGACCGAGCGCGATCAGCGTCGATGCGCCCGCGACATGCCAGGGCAGTAACACGAAATCAGCGATCATTTATGCACCTCCACGGGAGAATCTCCGTGTGCTACGATGCATCCAGCAACTGAAGGATACAAACAGTCTGTATGTATGTCAAGGGACGCAAGGCCGAGCAATACGAGCAGACCCGGCGGCAGCTGCTCGATATCGCCCGCCGGCTGTTTGCCGAACACGGTTTCGCCGGGACCGGTACGGAGGAGGTGGTGCGGCAGGCGGGCGTGACCCGCGGCGCGCTGTACTACCACTTCCGCGACAAGCGGGCGCTTTTTCAGGCCGTCGTCGAGGATCTCCAGCAGCAGATCCTCAATCGGGTACAGCAAGCGGCGGCCACCGTTGCCGATCCCTGGGAGGGGCTGTGCGTCGGGCTGCATGCCTTTCTCGATGCCTGCCTGGAGCCGGCGGTGCAACGGATCGTGCTGACCGACGCGCCCTCCGTGCTCGGCCGGGCGACATGGCGCGAGATCGACGCCCGCTATGGCTTCGGGCTGCTACGCGCCGTCTTGCAGGGGTTGATCGAGGCGGGACGCTTGGCACCGCAGCCGGTCGAGCCGCTCGCCCACATGCTCCTCGGCGCGCTCAGTGAGGCAGGCCTGGTGATCGCCGAATCGGAGGACATGGAGACCACCCGCCGGGAGGTCGGCGACTCGCTTGACCGGCTGCTGCGGGGCCTTCGTTCAAGTGCGTAGCAGTCCAAGCCGCACCTTGGATGAGCGGTCGCGTCACGCTGGTGGTTCGAGGAGCGTGACCAGTGCGGGCATTGTGCGCGTGTCGCTCGCCAGATCCTCCCGCGACACGCTGAGCCATCGCCACCCGGCGAAGATCGTGCGCAGGAGATCTTCGGCGATGTCGTTCCGCACGCCCGCCGTGTACAGACAACTCCGCAGGAAGAGCCGCCCACCCGCACGCAATACGCGCGCCGCCTCGGCTGCGTAGGCAGGCCGGTCGGACGCCGGCAGATAGTGGAAGCAGCCGCGGTCGAGGAGGAGGCTGAATATGCCGTTTGCAAAAGGCAGGTGCAGCGCATCGGCCTGGACGAAGCGAACTTCTCGGTGTGGGGCCGTCGCGCGACGCAGAGCGACCGGCGAGAGATCGACGCCGAACGCGGTGAAGCCTTGCGCCGCGAGGTAGGACAGGTCGGACCCCAGTCCGCAGCCCACATCGAGCGCCCGCCCCGCACGCCCAAGCCACCCCGCGGCCAAGGCATGAATCAGTTCGGGCGATGGTCCTGAGAGATGCCACCACCGATAGACATCGCTCGCGTAGGCGTCCACCTCGAAAGGCTCCGTCATGCCCAATCTCACATGCAATGCGGCTCATGCCGCGGCATCAGTTTGGCGCGGGACGATAGTGTCGGCCAGCGCGAGGATTGACTCTGAGATCTGCCGCACCTGGTCGATACGGGCCGTCCGCTCTGTTTCAGTGCCGAGGCCGAGGTCGGCGAGGAACCCGGCGTGGCGCGCCGAGAATGCCGCCCGCTCTGCGTCTGGACCGTCGGCGCGGATGATGTCGGTTGAAGCATGGTAGAAGGGCGTCAGCCAGTGCAGCGCCTCACGGTCGTGGCCCTCGGCGATGAGACTCCGGCAGGACTCGACGAAGTACGGCCGCAGATGGGGATGGAGTTTGTGCTGGAAGGGATGGGGTGAGCGCCGCACGGTCACGGCCAGATCGAACGCCTCCGCGCCTTCCTGCAGGCGCTGTGCCACATTGTCCGGCGTGGCGCCGTGCAGGCCGTGCGCGGCGGTATACGCTTCGTAGAGATCCGGCCGTCCATGCTCCGCGAGGATCGAGCGCACGGCCAGGATCGCGCGGCTGCCGGTCGTCGGCGGCCGCAGCGTCGCCACGCAGAGCGCCGCCGCGACGAAGGTGGAAGTGTAGCCGAGGACCAGTGCTTCACCGGACGCGCCCGCCATCGCCCGCGCCATCGGCAGCATGCCGAGCGCGCCCGCCAGCCCGGCCCGCTCGTGCGCGAGGCGTCGGGCGGTCCAGTGCGGGTGGGCGAACGCACGTCGTACCGGTTCGCGCAGGCCGCGGAGCAGGCCGCTCGGGTCGTAGACGGTACTGTCGACGGTGAGGTGATGCGCGATCTCGGGGTTGGCGAGCACGGCCTCCGCCGATCGGTATTCCTCGACCGACTTGAGGCCGGCCTCGATCAGCAGTCCGTCGTGGGCGACCTCGATCATCGTCGGGAACGGCCCGGTTGGGATGAGCAGCGGGCTGTCGGGGTCGAAGATCAGATGGAGGTCGACATCCTTGTGGGATGGGAAGTGAGCGTCGTCGGGCATCGTCGTGATGCTGCCGACCAGATGCGCGGCGCGGAGGCCGGGCCACTGGTCGAGGTTGGCCGCCACCCATTCGCGTGCCGTCTGCTTCGCTTGTCGTGTGTTCATCTTTCCCCTCCGCGGTAGCCCTAGTGATCGCCGATGGACCGCTCATTCAGTGATAGCGGCCCGCCGGTCCGGCGGCATCGTCCGGCAGACCCGTCCGTGGTGAACGATGGCCGGGTCTGCTGGACTAACGATGGGGGGAAGGCGCATCCCCCTGGCACATCACCCTCAGATAGCCGGGAGCGGGGAACCTCGTGCGCGTGAGGTCCGTACCGCTCCTTGTACGCTGGCAGTAGCAAGCGAGGTGGTGTCGGGGAGGCAACACATGACTGATCGAGGCGCTGAGCGTGGAATGGTGGCACTGGTGACCGGCGTCGCATCGGGCATCGGTCTGGCGACTGCGACGCGGCTGGCGGCTGATGGTGTCGCTGGGCTTGTGCTGGTCGATCGAGACGCGGATCGGCTTACCACCGTCTCCGAGACGTTCGACACCGAACGCCTCCGCGTGCTGACCCGTGCGCATGATGTCGCCGATCCGGACGCGTGGGCGGAGACGGAGACGATCACACGGGCGACCTTCGGGCGGCTCGACTGGGCCATCGCCAACGCCGGGGTCGCGGACGGCGGGCCGCTGACCGAGATGCGCTTCGAAGCGTGGCGGCGGGTACTCGCAGCGAACCTCGACGGCGTCTTCCTGACGCTGCAGGCCGGCATGCGGCTGATCCGGGAGGGCAGACGCGGGGGCGCGATCGTCGTCGTCGCGTCGGCGGCGGCGGTAAAGGCAGAGGAAGGCACCGGCGCCTACGCGGCGTCAAAGGCCGGCGCGGCACAGTTGATGCGCGTCGCCGCGAAGGAGGGTGCGTCCGACAAGATCCGAGTGAACGCGGTGCTGCCGGGTGGCGTCGTCACGCCGATCTGGCGCGATGTCCCCTTCTTCACCGACCTCGTGCAGCAGACCGGTAGCGAGGAGGCCGCCTTCGCCGCGATGGCAGCGATGGCGACGCCGTTGGGACGGTATGCCACCGCCGAGGAAGTAGCCGGCCTGATCGCGTTCCTGCTGTCCGATGCAGCAGCGACCGTCACCGGCGCGAGTCTGGTCTGCGACGGCGGCTACTCGACATAGCGGGATCGGCGCACCACCACAACACACAGGCACCAGGGTTACTTTAGCTTTGATGCCTGTGTGTTGTGGTGGTGCGCTAATCGGTCGCGCGTCGCTGGAGAATGGCGGCGGTTTGCTCGTCGGCGGGGTAGAAGGTTTCGATCGCCAGTTCGGAGGCGGTGACATCGATCGGGGCGCCGAGGGTGGCGATCGACGTGAAGAGGGCGAGGTCGCCATCGGACATCGCATAGCGCACCGCCGTGACGACGCGGTCGGCAGGGCCGGGCGGGGGTGGCTCGGACGGGATACTTGGGTAGCGGCTGACCTCGTTGAGCAGGGCGCGGAGGCCGGGATCGCCGCTGCTCTCCACCTGCTGGCGCAGCTGGCCGATCAGATGCCCGGCCCAGGCGTCAAAGTTGCGCGTGCGCGGCGCGAGACCGCGCGGATGCAGGCTGACGCGCACCGCGTTGACCGGCGGTTCCAGCAGATCGGCAGCGACGCCTTCGAGCAGAATGGCGGAGGCGAGATTGGCGGTGACGACGTTCCAGTGCCGGTCGACGACCAGCGCCGGGTACGGCTCGTGCAGGCTGACAATCCGGTCGAGGGCGTCGCGTACCGGTTGCATTACCGGGTCGGCGAGCGGCGTCTCCGGATAAGCGGGCGCATAGCCGGCGGCAAGCAGCAGGGCGTTGCGGGCGCGCAACGGCACGGCCATCGCTTCGGCCAGACTCAGGAGGACGCGGCGGCTCGGCTGCGAGCGGCCCGTCTCGATGAAGCTGAGATGGCGCGTCGAGATCTCGGCGGCGCCGGCCAGTTCGAGCTGGCTGAGGCGGCGGCGCTCGCGCCACTCGCGCAGCAGGTCGCCGGTGTCGGGCGACGCCGCCGTGGCGACGCGCGCTGTGTCCGGCGCACGCAGTCGGGAAGATTTTACCTCTGACGTAATCGACACGATGACCTCTACGGGCGAGCATACACACAGGCTCCGCGCCGCACAACGGCAATAATCCTGAGGAGCCAAGGAGAAGCACTGTGAGCAACGCGACGACGAGCAATGCGACAGCAACAGTCGACACGTACATCGCGATGTGGAACGAAACCGACCCGACCAAGCGGGCCGAGTTGATCGAGCGGGCGTGGGCAAGCGACGGCCGCTATCTCGACCCGCAGCTCGAGGCGGACGGCGCGGCCGCGATCAGCGGCATGGTCGCCGCCGTGCACGAGCGGTTTCCTGGCCATCGGTTCCGCCGGGTGAGCGGTGTCGATCAGCACCACGACCAGATCCGCTTCGGCTGGGAACTGTTTGCGCCCGACGGCTCTGTCACAGTTGGCGGTATCGACATTGGCGAGCTGACCGCCGACGGCCGGCTGCGCCGCATCACCGGCTTCTTCGGCCCCCTGCCGGAGGAGACGGCGGCGTAGCGTCGAGCATCACCAGACTACAGCTTCAGCCCGCGGCGGTGTCTCGTTCTCGTGACGGGGCTGCCGCGGGCCGTGTCACCTCTGTTAGGACGGTTCCGAGCCGCCTTGTTCAGAGAGAACGAATTGTGCGTGCGGAAGCATTCTGGAAGGTTGTGGTGGCCGATCAGGTTGACTTTCTCGACCGTCTGATCGGACTTCTCGGAGAGCACGAGATCAGGTACTGTCTGATCGGCGGCCAGGCGGTGAACGCCTACATCGAGCCCCTTGACAGCCTCGACCTGGATATCGTCGTCGCCGTGGAGCAACTCTCGGAGATCGAGGCGCTCCTCCGAGACGAGTTCAACGTCGAGCGTTTCCCTCACAGCCTGGCTCTGACCTGCGCGTTCAAATCCAAACTGACCTGCGATACGCCCCGTTTGTCGACCGATCCTCGGTGCGATCGGTGCTCGGCATTCCTCTGCCCGTCGCGGTCGTGGAAGATGTACTGCAGGGCAACGTTTGGGCCGAATCCGACGACACCCGACGACCGAGCAAGCGGCGGAAAGACCTACTCGACATCGAACGCCTCCTAGAAGCTCATCCACACCCCCGCCACCGCGTTCCCACAACCATCCTGGCCCATCTCGAATAGTGGGTGGACAAACGCGGCGCCCGTGCGAGCGCGGACTCGCACTCGCCGATTGGTAGAGACCACGGTGCCTCGCACGTCGACGACTGGTTCAACCGTGGCGTGTTCGGATTACTACTCGCTACACTGCGCCAGGCACGCCGTTGAGGCCGCTCTTGAGGTTGGCGGCACAGACCGCGTGAGGGCGGGCCTCGGTCGCGTTGCGTCGTCGGACCGGGTCACGCAGCCACATATCATCTGAAGGAAGCATCACCATGATTGAAACGCACCCCGTCACGGTCCGGCAATTACCTCGTCGGACCGTCCTCGTCGCCGTGACCGTGCTCGCTGTCCTGCTGACGAGTCCGATGTTGGGACAGGCACCTGTGGCGGTGGCTCAGTCACCAAGCCAGCAGAGCCAGACGTTTACCTGCACCGGTGTCAACGGTGGCCGCCAGAACTTCACCGTGCCGGCGGGCGTGACTCAACTCCATGTGGAGGCGCACGGCGGCCAGGGGCAAGGGCGCAGCGGCGCGCTCCCAGGTGGCGACGGCGGCAGCGTCATTGCGACGGTGCCGGTGACACCCGGGACGGTCTTGGACGTCTGGGCCGGCTGTAGCGGCGACAACAATAGCGGCGTTGGTTGGGGGGCTGGGGGCACGCACGGCATCGCCCATGCCGGTGACGCCCAGGACGGCGGCTTCGGCGGCGGTGGCAGCGGCGTAGTCGCTCCTAACCTCGTGCAACTGGTCGTCGCCGGCGGCGGCGGTGGCGGTGGTGGCAATAGTGCCGGTAGCGGCATCGCCGGTCAGGGCGGCAACGGCGGCAACGGCGGCATCAATCCGCAACCGGGTGGACAAGGGGGCGTTGGACCCTTTGGCACGGGCAGCGGACCTGATGGCGGTTGTGCCGCGTGTTTGGGAATGAACAACGGCAACGGGGCGTCCGGCGATGACTCCACTTCGGCCTCCGGCGGTGGTGGTGGCGGTGGTGGCGGTGGGGGTTATATCGGCGGCGGTGGCGGCCATGGGAGCAACGGCTTTGCCACCTTCGAAGGCGGTGGCGGCGGTGGTGGCGGGTTGTCCTACGTGACGCCTTCAGCGACCAACGTCAGTTACGGCACCGATACTTCCGGTGGCGACGGTATCGTCATCCTTGCCTGGGCGTCAGGAGGACCGGGCCAGACGCCGCCAGGACAAGGGCCACCCAGTGGCTTCCCATCCTTGACATGGCTGCCGGCGGTACGTTGCGGTGAGACCCTGATCACGACGCAGTCGCTGCGGGAGTTCATCGACCTGTGGCAGCGGTGTGGTGGTGGGGGGCCTGTGCCCGGTCGCTGATGCGGTGCCCAGGAGACGGACCGACCAGCCTGGTGCCGGGCTGATCGAGAGGTGGCCGGCAGTTCGAATGGCGAGGTTCTTACTTCACCACACGAACTGCCGGCCACCACTTTATTCTCGACGCGATGCACCCAGAGGATGACGTCGATCAGCGCTGGGCAGCGACGGGCTGCTCGACCTTCTTCTCGAACGGCTCGACGTTGTCGACGCGGATCGTGGGCAGATAGCGGACGAGCCACTGCGGCGCCCACCAGTTGGCGTTGCCCATCAGCTCCATCGCTGCCGGGACGAGCACGAGCCGAACGATCGTCGCGTCGATCAGCACGGCAGCGGCGAGGCCGAAGCCGAACAGCTTCAGACCGCGGTCATCGCCGAGGACAAAGGCGCCGAAGACGCAGACCATGATCGCGGCGGCGGCGGAAATCACGCGGCCGGTCGCGGCGAGGCCGTCGGCGACGGCGCGGCGATTGTCGCCGGTGCGGTCGTACTCCTCACGGATGCGGGTGAGCAGGAAGACCTCGTAGTCCATCGAGAGGCCGAAGACGATCGCGAAGAGCATCATTGGCGCCCAGGCATCGATCGGTCCTTCCTTGCCGACACCGATCAGGCTGATGCCCCAGCCCCACTGGAAGACGGCGACGGTCACGCCGAAGGCGGCGCCGATCGAGAGCAGATTCATCACCACGGCCTTCAGCGGCACGACGACGCTGTGGAAGACGACCATCAGCAGCAGGAAGGAAAGCAACAGCACCGCGCCGATGAAGATCGGCAGCCGATCAGCCATGTAGTCGGAGAAGTCGACGATGAACCCTGGCCCGCCGGTGGTGTAGACCTGGATCGGGCTGTCTTGCGCGATCGGTGGGATCGTCTCGTTGCGCAGCCGGTGGACGAGGTCGGTCGTCTCCTCCGCCTGCGGCGCCGTCGTCGGGAAGACGTTGATCAGTGCGAGATTCGCGTCCGGAATGGGCTGCGGCGGGACGACGGTGGCGACGCCTTCCGTGTTCTCAATTGCGCCGGCGAGTTGCTGGACGGCGGGCAGGTCGGCCGCGCCGTTGGGCATGTCCACAACCATGAGGATCGGACCGTTGAAGCCGGGTCCGAAGCCGGCGGAGAGCAGGTCATACGCGCGGCGGGTCGTGTCGTTGGTACCGCGGTTGCCGGCGTCGGAGAAGCCGAGGCGCAGCGCGAACACCGGCGCGGCGAGCGCGAGCAGGACGGCGACGCTGAGCACCAGCGCCGGCCAAGGGTGGGCCTGGATCACGCGGCTCCAGCGGTACCAGAAGGACTGGTGGCCATTGCCCTCGGCCTTGGCGCGGTGGGGCAGGCCGAAGCGGTCGATGTTGTTGCCGACGAAGCCGAGCAGTGCTGGCAACAGCGTGATCGAGGCCAGCATCGTCATCAGCACGGCGGCGACAGCGCCGACGGCGATCGCCCGCATGAAGTCCAGGTTCATGAGGAAGATGCCGAGCAGCGAGATGACGACCGTCAGGCCGGCGAAGACGACGGCGCGGCCGGAGGTGTCGAGCGAGAGCGTGGTCGCTTGCCGCGGCGTCAGGCCGTCCTGCAATCCCTGGCGGTAGCGGGTGACGATGATCAGCGCGTAGTCGATACCGACGCCGATGCCGATCATCGCCGCGGTGGAGGACGTGAATTCGGGTACCGCCATGAAGCGGGTGAGGATCGCGATCAGGGCGAAGCCGCAGCCGACGCCGAACAGCGCGGTGATGATCGGCAGGCCCATCGCGAGCAGCGAGCCGAAGGCGATCAGCAGGATGACCACGGCGGCGATCAAGCCGATGAACTCGCTGGAGAACGCGATCTCGGAGATAAAGATGTCGCCGCCCAGCTCGACCTGCAGGCCCTGCTGGTTGACCTGATCGCGGAGCGCACGGACCGCCTTCCCGTCAGTGACATACTGTTCGTTGTCGCGATCGGAGAGATTGACCTCGGCGTAGGCGACCGTGCCGTCCTGTGAGATCTGGTGGGCGTTTTCGGGGGCATAGGGGCTGACGATCTGCTCGCCTTCGAGCGTATCTGACACCTTGGCGAAGAAGTCCTCCATCGTGCTGCGTACGGCGGGGTCATTGACGCCCTCGTCGGCGCGGAAGACGATCTGGCCCTGGAAGCCGGTGCGCTCGCTTACGCCCCGCTCTTCCAACAGGTCGATCGCTGCCTGGCTTTCGGAGCCGGGGAGCGCGAACTCGGTCTTGGTCTCGCCCGCGACGGCGCCGGAGAGGACAAAGAGTCCCACCAGCAGCACGATCCAGCCGACGACGACGTAGCGCCGACGGCGATAGCAAAAGTCAGCGATTGCTTGCACTGGGAAACCTCCGGAGTGGCCTGGGGATCTGGATGCAGATGGTCCGGTACGTGGGCGTGGTGTGGTCGATGGTGGTCATCGAAACGGGCTGATGCGTTGCGCGTCGCTTGGAACAAATGTTCTCATTTATCTTACCAGTCGCACAGATCGCCCGCCGTGTGCGGGATCACAGGTCCCCGGCATCGGTGCAGAACGACGCTTCCCTCCCGAACGTTCGCCTCGGCCGATAGCGGAGTAAGACGCACCGGCATTGACGGTTGCCTCCGCGGCATGAGCACGCAAGCCGTGACGATTGGACCTCTGGTACGAACTGGTCGCGTGACGGCTGCCGTCGTCACCATCAGGAGGAGGCTCGATGCCGGAATGTCGGGTTGTCCGGTCACTGTTCCAGTGTGAGGTGCGTTGTACCGCCGCCGTATGCCCCGCGGGACAGGTTGGAAGACGGCTGATCGTCACGGTTGTGCTCCGTCAAAGGGCTGAGAGATGGGGCGTGCTGCTTCGTGCCGGACCCGCGTCACACGCGCGGGCGCTAAGAGTCGCCGGAGCAAAGCTCGCGCCGGCGATTCTCCCAGCATCTGCGACTCGGGGTTGTTTCAACGCATCGGAATATGTCACGCATCCGTTTATGTGTCCGTCGACGGCTGATAGGTCAACATGACGATGCCCGATCGGAACCGCGTGGTATCGATCAACTTCAGCGCGGGCAGGCGGTGAACGAACCGGCGTCGTTGCTGGCGGCGCAGTGCTCGATGCTGGAGATGAACGGTCCGGTCATGCCGGAGCGTCAAATCGAACGTCGTATGCCTCGGCGTCGGCCTTCGCGAAGGTGAGCATCCGGATGCCTTCCTCAGTTGCGGCCGCCTGATCCTCCTTGGATATCGATTCGAGCGGACGGATGGCGAGCACAGCGGTGGCGCCGTCGCGTGCGATCTTCCAGGTGCCGCGGACGAAGCCGTCGAGGAGCACGGTGCCCGGTCCAACGCCGTTGGCGCTGGCGAGCCGTCTACGGTGTTCGTCGGAAACGATGCGGCCGCGGTCGCCGTGGGAGAGGAGGACGTTGTCGTATTGGGGGAGGAAGCGCGGCGGCGCCGGGGTATCCGGGTCCGGGAGTGGCGCGTTGGGCAGGTCGAAGAGCTCGCGGCCCTGCTCATCGCGGAAGGCGCGTAGGTGTGGCCGGAGCCGGTCGAATACCTCGCGCAGGCCGGTGAGGCCGGACCAGGTGCGCGCGTCCGCGACGCCCGCCGGTCCGAAGGCGGCGAGGTAGCGGAGGACGGTCGCGTCGGGTGAATCAACGGCGTCGAGTGGGCTGCCGAGCCATGCCTCGGCGGTCGTGCAGGTCGCTCGACCGCTCTTGCCCCAAACAGCGCGCGGCGGCACCTGCACCAGCGGCACGCGGTAGTGGACGGTGTAGGCGAGCGACCGCGCGTCGATGTTCGGCCACCGCTCCTGCAGCCGCGCGCCGAGTTGCGCGATCGTGTGCGGCCGCTCTTCGACGATTTCGCGTCCTGCCGATACCAATACCTCGATGTCCAGCGCCGCCGTATCGCGGCCGTAGGCGGTGCCGCGGAGGGTGCGGTCGAGGACCGGTTGCATCACCGGGCGAAGCGCGAGGCAGTCGCGGGCGGTGGCGAGGTGGACCGTCCCCCGCATCAGCGCGAGCCGCACCGCCCGCCGGTCTTCGATCATCCGGCTCAGTTCGTCCGGATCGAAAGCTTCGATCCGCGACCAGAGGGCGAAATAGGGATCAAAGGGTTCCTGTGCCTGCATGCCGACGAGGTGTTCGATCGCATCCGCGGCGAACATCGTCCGGCGCTGCAGCAGCAGCTGCCGTTCGAGCAGGGCGCGGTTGAGTGCGCGGCGACTGAGCACGTCGCCCGGACCGCCTTGGCCGCGCGTCGTCACTTCCTTCGCTGCGGGTTGTGACGGCATCCGTGTCCTCCTGGCGCGGTTGTGATATGCGGGCTTACGTCGAAGGATTGGGTGGAAAGACTAAGGAGCTTTGGACGTACCCCAGCCGCTCGATCCACTCCCGCTCTCCGGCGCGGCGCTCCATCTTCTCAGGAGAGACATCCTCGACGCGTGACTGGATCCACCAGAGGTTGCCGAACGGATCGCGCACCCGCCCGACGCGGTCACCCCAGAAGAGATCGGTGACCGAGGTCACCGACGTGGCGCCGGACTCCAGCGCCTGTCGATGGACCGCATCGGCATCCTCGACGTAGAGACGAAGGAAGGCGGGTGTGTCCGGCCACTCTGGTCTGGCGTCAAACCCCATGACGATCGAGTCGCCGATGCGGAACTCGGCATGGCCGATGACACCGTTCTCGTCTACGACCCGCGCGATCTCCTCGGCGCCGAACGCGTGTGTGACGAACTCGATCAGGCCGGCGGTGTCCCGTGAGATGATCCACGGCGTGACCGTGTGATACCCCTCAGGAACTGTCCGGACGTTGTTCTGACCATTACTTTCGTTCGATCTCGATGTCATGCGTTCTTCTCCACCGAGTGTTCCTCACCGGGGGCGCGTCACCGAAGTCCGCGGAAGAACTCCCGCACGTCGCCGGTCAGGAGGTCGGGCGCCTCCATCGCGGCGAAATGGCCGCCGCGGTCGAAGTCGGACCAGTGGACGATGGTGTTGCCGTACTCGGCGTAGCGGCGGATGGCGACGTCCTGGGCGAAGGCAGCGACGCCAGTTGGCGTGGTGGCCCGGTCCGCGTGCCAGGTGCTGGAGTGCATGTTCTCGTAGTACAGGTGTGCCGAGGTGGCGCCGGTGCCCGTGAGCCAGTAGACGGTTACGTTGGTGAGGATATCGTCGCGGTCGATCGCCGTCTCAGGCAGGTCGGCCGGCGGGTTGGTCCATTCCTTGAACTTCTCGATGATCCAGGCGAGTTGACCAGCCGGCGAGTCGTTGAGCCCGTATCCGATCGTTTGCGGCCGTGTCGCCTGGATCTGGAAGTAGCCGCTGCCGTCGCTCATGTACGCGCTGAGACGGTCCAACCGAGCGCGCTCCGTGTCGGTGAGGGAGGCGCGTTCTTCTTCGGAGACCTCCCCAAACGGGATGAATCCATACGTCGCCGCGTTGACGTGCACGCCGACGACGTGCTCTGGATCGACGCGACCCAATTCCGGGGTGACGAAGGCGCCGAAGTCGCCGCCCTGGGCGCCGTAGCGCACGTAGCCAAGACGGCGCATCAGTTCCGCCCAGGCTTTGGCGATGCGTTCGGTATTCCAGCCGGTTTCGGACACCGGTACGGAGAACCCGAATCCGGGGGCCGAGGGGATCACCACATGGAAGGCATCGGCGGGATCGCCGCCGTGGGCGCGCGGGTCGGTGAGTGGTCCGATAACCTTGAGGAACTCGACGAACGAACCAGGCCAGCCGTGAGTGAGGATGAGCGGCAGCGCATCCGGTTCAGGCGAGCGGATGTGAAGGAAGTGGATCGTCTGGCCATCGATCGTCGTGGTGAACTGCGGTAGATCGTTTAGCCGTGCCTCCTGCGCGCGCCAGTTATAAGATGTGCGCCAGTATTCGGCCAGATCCCTCAGATAGTCGAGGGGCACGCCCCGGCTCCAGCCGACGCCGGGCAACTCACCGGGCCAGCGCGTGCGGGCCAGCCGGTCCTTCAGATCGTCCAGGTCTGTCTGCGGGATCTCGATACGGAAGGGTCGGATGTCGGTCGTGGTGGTTGTCTCATTCATGGCTCAAGTGTACCGATCAATGCGGAAGGTTTTGTTCCTCAATACCTGGCATAATCCTGTCTATGTTGAACACATCGGCACGCCTGCTCCGCCTGCTCACGCTGCTCCAGACACGGCGCGACTGGTCCGGCGCGGACCTCGCCGAACGGCTCGAAGTCTCCACCCGAACCGTGCGCCATGATATCGAACGCCTGCGCGAGCTCGGCTATCCGGTGCAGGGGACGCCGGGGATTGCCGGCGGTTACTGCCTCGGCGCCGGTGCATCGCTGCCGCCGCTGTTGCTCGACGACGAGGAGGCGGTGGCGGTCGCCGTCGGGGTGCGCACGGCGGCCGGCGGCACGGTCGCCGGGATCGAGGAGGCGTCGGTGCGGGCGCTGGTAAAGCTAGAACAGGTATTGCCCTCGCACCTGCGCCGGCGGGTGAGCGCGTTGCAGTCGGTCACCGTGCCATTCTCGGCGATCGGGCCGCGGGTGGACCCCGACATCCTCGCCGTGATCGCGGGTGCCTGCCGCGACAGCGAGCGACTAAGGTTTCGGTATCAGAGCCATGACGGAGCGGCGAGCCGGCGATTGGTGGAACCGCACCGGCTCGTGCACACCGGCCGGCGTTGGTATCTGCTGGCATGGGATATCGACCGTGCCGATTGGCGGACCTTCCGCGTCGATCGGATCGAGCCGCGCATCACCGCCGACCGCCGTTTCGAACCGCGTGACCCACCGGCGGAGGACATCGCCGCCTACGTCGCGGCGTCGGTGTCCTCGCCGTTCCGCCATCAGGCGCGGATCGTGCTGCATGCACCGTTGACGGAGGTCGCCGACAAGGTGCCGCTGACGACGGGGACGCTGGAGCCGATCGATGACCGCTCCTGCCTGCTGCGCACATGGTCGGACTGGCTCGGCGGCATCGCCGTCTACGTCGCCATGATCGGTGTCGACTTCACCGTTCTCGAACCGCCCGAATTGATCGAGCAGGTGCGCGAGCTGGCCGGCCGCTTTGCCCGCGCCACTACCTGAGATCGATGGTCGGGAAGACCATCTGTGGCGGAATCTCGCGAATATCCGGGAAGGCTGGATGGATGGGGATGACCGGCAGCCCCGGCCCCGTTTGCGGCCGGCTCGGCGAGTAGGTAAAGCTGATGCCGGCGCTCGTGCCGCCGGGCGTCGTGATTGTCACTGGCACGGTGCCGCTGCCGGGCGGCGCCACCGCCGTGCAGGAAACGATCGTCGTGCAGCGCACATCCAGCGCTGGTCTGGTTCCAAACATGACCGTCGCCGTCCCTGGGAAGAATGATCCGCTGGGAAAGGTCCGGCCGCTCAATGTCACGTGCGTACCGCCGGTGGTTGGTCCGGTTGTGGGGCTGATGCTGGTGAGGAGCGGTCGGCCGAACCAGCCAAACGCGTGATCGGGATTACCGGAACTGGCCTGTCCGTTCACAATCGCGAACACATTGATCGATTCGGCCCCACCGGCACCCTGTGGGTTGGCCGGGGAAACCGCCGTGCACTGCGTGCTGCTCGTGCAGCTCACGCTGTTGAACCGGAACCCGCCACTGGCGGTCTCACCGAACTGGGTGGCGCCCGGCGTCGTGCTGAACCCGCTGCCGGTTATGGTGACGGTTGTGCCCCCGGTATCCGGACCGGCATTCGGCGTGATGCTCGTGACCGCCGGTGGTGTTTGCGCCGATGCTGTCGAAGGCGACCTCCAGTCACTTCCATAGGCAAGCGCGAACACCGCGGTCAGGGCCGTGATCAGGGCGATGGTGCGTCTCATGTTCGTATCCATGACCCCCAATATACGAATATCGCGTATGCAGTATACACGTCGATCGAGGTATGTGAGCCACAGCGTGCGCGGCCATGACCACCGGGCGCCTGTTCGTGTTGCGCTCTGCGCCCGTGTACGATCGGGGGCAAGCACACGAACCTCATGAGGATACCATGCTCGATTACTCAACACCGACGCCGGAGGCGATTGCCCGCGCGCAGGCGGAGGCGATCGCTGCGGCGGACCAGATCGTCGCCGATGTTGTCGCGGTGCCGGATGCAGAGCGTACCTACAACAACACGCTGCTGCCGTTGGAGGATGTCTCCGACCTGACCGTGACGGCCTACGGTCGCTACGCCTTCATCCGCCAGGTGACGACCGACGCCGATGTCCGCGCCGCCGCGCAGGCGTGCGAGGAGGCGCTGGAAAAGCACGGCATCGAGCTGTCATTCCGCGAGGATCTCTATCAGGCGGTGAAGGTGTTCGCCGCCACGCCGGAGGCGACCGCCCTTACCGGCGAACGCGGCCGCCTGCTGGAGAAGATGCTGCGCGACTACCGGCGCAACGGCTTCGACCTGCCCCCGGAACAGCGGCAGCGGGTGAAGGCGCTCAAGGAACGGCTGGTCGAGCTGGATATCGCCTTCTCGCGCAACATCGACTCTTGGGATGACGCCATCCTCGTCACGCGCGAGGAGTTGGCTGGTCTGCCGCCCAGCTACATCGAGCGGCTGCAGACGGTGGAGGAGAACGGCGACCGCCGCTACCGCGTCTCGCTCGATTACCCGGAGTTCTTTCCTTTTATGGACAACGCCGAGTCGGAGGCGCTCCGTCGCGAACTGCAGGAGAAGTTCTTTCGCAAGGGTGGGCAACAGAACGTTGCCCTGCTCGAAGAAGCGATCGGCGTCCGCGACGAGCTTGCCCGCCTGCTCGGCTATGACTCCTGGGCCGCCTATGTCCTCGACGAGCGGATGGCGAAGACGCCGGAGGCGGTGCAGCAGTTCCTCGCCGACCTGCGGGCGAAGGTCGAGCCGAAGCTGCGGCTCGATATCGAGGGATTGACCGCCGAGAAGCGCGTTCACACAGGCGACCCGGATGCCGCGCTGCAACTGTGGGACTGGCGCTTCTATCACAACCGGCTGCGCCGGACGCGCTATGCCGTCGATGAGTTCGAGGTCGCCCGCTACTTCCCGCTCGACGCGACGCTGACAGGGATGTTCTCGATCTACGAGCGGCTGTTTGGCGTCCACTTCGTGCCGCTGGAGGATCTGCCGACCTGGCATCCGGATGTAAAGGCGTTCGCCGTTCACGACGCCGCCACGGAGGCGGTGCGCGCCTACTTCTTGATGGACCTCTTCCCGCGGCCGGATAAGTTCGGCCACGCGGCGGCATTCAGCCTCGTCAAGGGGCGGCTGCTGGCGGACGGTACCTACCAGCAGCCGGTGAGCGCGATCGTCGCCAACTTCACCAAACCGTCCGAGCGCGAACCGTCGCTGCTCAAGCATGACGAGGTCGAGACGCTGTTCCACGAGTTTGGCCACATCGTCCACCAGACACTGACGCGGGCGGAAACGGTGCGGTTCTCCGGCACGAGCGTGCAGCGGGACTTCGTCGAGGCGCCGTCGCAGATGCTGGAGCACTGGTGCTGGCTGCCGGATGTACTCGGCGGCTTTACCCGTCACGTCGAGAGCGGCGCGCCTCTGCCGGATGATCTGTTGCAATCGATGCTCGCGGCGAAGCGGTTGGACTCGGGCGTGACCACGGCACGGCAGATCTTCTTCTCGGAACTGGACATGGCCTATCACAGCGGCGGCGTGCCGGATACGACGGCGCTGGTTGAACAGATGCACCCAATCACGGGCTTCGCGGCGCCGGTGGATACGTACTTCCAGGCCGGGTTCGGGCACCTCTTCGGCTACGACGCGGGCTACTACGGCTATCTCTGGTCACGCGTCTTTGCCGACGACATGTTTACACGCTTCGAGGAGGCCGGGCCGCTCAGCGAGGAACTAGGGCGCGCGTACCGGCAGGTGATCCTGGAGCCGGGCGGCGCCGACGACGGCGATGTGCTGGTGCAGCGGTTCCTCGGGCGCGAGCCGAACAGTGATGCCTTCCTAAAGGAGCTCGGGCTGGAATAGGACTCGGCAATCGGACATCGCCGCGTGACAGAAGATCGACTGGGATTTCAGAATACTCCTGTCGGTAATAGCGATCTGGCGTATACTCCATTATCGTGGTAGTTGGCCATGCGCGGGAGAGTTGGAGACCTCTCGCCGGAGTTGCCGAAGGAGGATGCTATGGGTTTGCTGAGCAAGATGTTTGGGCGCGGCACTACCGCAACAATCGAACAAGCGCCCGATCACAGCAATTGTCCACATACGACCCTGACCCCATCGTGGGACAGTGTGGCGGATATGGGCAACGAGGATAAGATTACGAGCTACATGTGCCAGGGCTGCGGCCGGGAGTTCTCCCGCGCGGAGGGTCAGGCACTGCGCCAGAGCGAGGCTGAACGCCTGCAAAGCGGGCTGATGGACAACGAGACCACCACCGAGCAGCAGGCCGGCAGTTAGTCGACGGGTACTCCGCACTACTTGAGATGGAGCGGGCAAGGCGGCGGTGAGCGCATCGCCGCTGTCGCCCGTTCCGCGCGTCTCGCATCCGAACGGCTCAATGTGAGCTTAGATATTAGTCTGTCTATATATAGACATTCCTTGACACTTTGCGTTCTCAATTCCTATGCTTTTGACTGCGGGAGCTGATTTCCGCGCACACTGGTAGATATCAGAGAGGAGTAGTACACCACCATGCTCGCCGGAGTCATTCTTGGACTCATCATCGGCGCGGTGCTTGGTGGGGTCGCCCTTGCCGTCTACTTCAGAAGCAAGCCGTCCGCAAAGGACCATGCCGCCGCGGCTGAGGCCGAGGCCCAGCGTATCCTGACCGAAGCGGAGACAAAACAGAAAGAACTGCTACTGGAGGCGAAGGAAGAGGCGATCCGCCTGAAGGCGCAGGCCGATACCGAAATCAAAGAACGTCGCGCCGAGGTCACGCGCCAGGAGCGCCGCCTCTCCCAGCGTGATGAAAACCTCGATCGAAAGTCCGAGGCGTTTGAGAAGCGTGAGCGCGCCCTTCAGGAACGGGAATCCGACCTCGAAGGAATGCGGACGAAGGTCGAGGATCTGCGCCAGCAGCGCACGCGGGAGATTGAGCGGGTCGCGGAACTGACCACCCAGGAGGCGAAGGGGATTCTGCTCTCCGAGGTGGAGCAGGAGGCCCGTGAAGACGCCAACCGCCGTCTGCGCCAGATCGAGTCTGAGGTCAAGTCCGATGCCGACCGTCGCGCCCGCGAGATCCTCGCGACGGCGATCCAGCGCGTCACGACCGACGTCACCGCCGAAACCACCGTCACCGTTGTCCCGATCCCCAGCGATGACATGAAGGGCCGGATCATCGGCCGCGAGGGCCGCAACATCCGCGCCCTCGAACACGCCACCGGCTGCGACCTGATCATCGATGATACGCCGGACGCGGTGACACTCTCCGGCTTCGACCCGGTGCGGCGCGAGATCGCGCGGACGGCGCTGACCCGCCTGATCCAGGACGGCCGCATCCACCCGACGCGGATCGAGGAGATCGTCGACAAGGCGCGGCGGGAAGTGGAGGTGACGATCAAGGAAGCGGGCGAAATCGCGGCGATCGAAGCCGCCTGCCCCGGCCTGCATCCCGACCTGCTGCGCATCTTCGGCCGGTTGAAGTTCCGCACCAGCTACGGTCAGAACCAGTTGAAGCACGCCGTCGAGACTGCCCGCATCGGCGGGATGATCGCCCATGAGATCGGCGCCAACGTCGAGATCGCCCGGCGCGGCTGCCTGCTGCACGACCTGGGCAAGGCTGTCGACCACGAGGTCGAGGGCACGCACGCGATGATCGGCGCCGATATCGCCAAGCGCTACGGCCTGCCGCCGGCGGTGGTGCACTGCATCGCCGCGCACCACGAGGAGATCGAGCCGTCGACGACCGAGGCGCTGATCGTGATCATGGCGGACTCCGTCTCCGGCGGCCGTCCCGGCGCGCGGCGCGAGTCGCTCGAACACTATATCAAGCGGCTCGAAGCGCTGGAGGGGATCGCCAACAGTTTTCCCGGCGTCGAGCGCTCCTTCGCTATTCAGGCCGGCCGCGAGGTCCGCATTATCGTCCGCCCCAATGACATCGACGATCTCGGCTCGATGCGTCTCGCCCGCGATGTCGCCAAGAAGATCGAGGAGACCCTCCAATATCCCGGCCAGGTCAAGGTGACGGTCGTCCGCGAAACCCGAGCGACTGAGTTCGCAAAATAGCGTGCCAGATTCCTGGTTCCAAGACCCAGGTTCGGTATCCTGAACGTGGACTTTGGAACCAGGAATCTGGAACACAGCATGAGCCTCGGCGACTTTCACCTGCACAGCACCCACTCCGACGGCCGGAAGACACCGGCGGAACTGGCGGCGATCGTTCACCAGAACGGCGTCCGCTATATGGCCCTCACCGATCACGATACCGTTGCCGGTCTGGACGAGATGCGTGCGGCGCTCGCCCGCCATCCGGAGATCGTGCTCATTCCCGGTGTCGAGCTGAGCGTGGATATGGGCGTGGAGGTCCACATCCTCGGCTACTGGATGGACGAGCGCGATCCGGCCTTTCTCGCCGAGATGGAGCGCTTCCGTGATGGCCGGCTGGGGCGCGGTCAGGAGATGGTGCAGAAGCTGCGCGCGCTGGGGATGGATGTCTCCTGGGAGCGCGTGCTCGAGATCGCCGGAGACGCCTCGGTCGGCCGGCCGCACGTCGCGCTGGCGCTGTTGGAGAAGGGGTACGTTGCCTCGATCAACGAGGCCTTCGATCGCTATCTCGCCAACGGCGGGCCGGCCTACGTCGCGCGGGAGAAGCTGACGCCGGAGGATGCGATCCGGATGATCCACGCCGCCGGTGGCATTGCGGCCGTCGCGCACCCACAGTTCATCGGCCTGCCCCAGCGCGCCGGCGACGACGGCAGCCGGCCGTACCGCGATAACGCCTACGTTGCCGAACGGAACATGGCGCTGGAGCGGTTGGCGAAGGCTGGTGCGATCGGGATGGAGGTCTACTACAAGAACAATTCGCCGGAGTTAGTGGCGGAATTGCGTTCGGTCGCCAACCGGCTAGGACTGCTGCCGCTCGGCGGCAGCGACTACCACGCACTCGGCCGCGAGGACGAGTGCCCGCCCGGTAAGATCCCGATGCCGGACGAGGCGATCCCGCCGTTTCTCGCGCTTGGCGAGGGCCGGCCTGGCTGGGTGGCGCGATGACGCTCGACATCATCGGCATTCTCGACGTGCTGCCTCACCGCTACCCGTTCCTCCTGATCGACCGGATGACCGAGGTCGAGCCGGGGGTGCGTGCCGCCGGCATCAAGCAGGTGACGATCAACGAGTGGTTCTTTCAGGGACACTTCCCCGGTCAGCCCGTGATGCCGGGCGTGCTGATGGTGGAGGCGCTGGCGCAGGTCGGCGCGGTGGCGCTGCTCAGCCAGCCGGAACACCAGGGCAAGATCGTCTTCTTCGCCGGCATTGATGGTGTCCGTTTTCGGCGGATGGTCGTGCCCGGCGACACGCTTACACTCAATGTGGAGCTGACGAAGATGCGCGGCCGGGTGGGCAAGGGTCGCGGTGAGGGCCGGGTCGACGGACAGCTTGCTGTCGAGGGCGAGCTCACCTTTGCGATCGGGGACCGTTAGCCGTTAGCTGGGAGGGCGGTAGTGGGCCGTGCCGCGTTCGGTTGCCGTTTGGGATGACACGCGGCCGGGCGCCAGGCGACGCGAGGGCCGAATTCTCTTAAGATTCTCATAATGCAAGGCACCTCACCGAGCCGGTGATTCTTCGCTACGATCAGAATGACGGAGTGTCTGTCACCCTATCGGAGCTACGAATGACGACGGAGACGGCGCACTACTGCGCCACGCATCCAGAGGTTGAAACGGAACTGGCCTGCGGCAAGTGCGGACGGTATATCTGTCCGCGCTGCATGGTGCAGACGCCGGTCGGCGCCCGCTGTCGTGAGTGCGCGCAACTGCGGCGCCCGCCGATGTACTCGCTCGGCCCCGCATCGATCGCGCGGGTGGCGGGTGCGGCGGTTGGCGTCGGCGCGGCGGTCGGATTGGTATGGGGGTTGCTTGTGCCGGGCTTTGGCCTGCTCGGCTTCTTCATGCTGTTCTTGGGTATGTTCGCCGGCTATGGCATGGCGAACGTGGTCGAGTGGGCGGGGGGCCGCAAGCGTGGACCGGTGGTGCAGTGGTCGGCGGTCGCCGGCGTCGTCACCGCCTACCTGGTGCGCAACATCGTGCTCGTCGGATCGCCCTTCGTCGTCAACGACCTGTGGGGGCTGATCTTCGTCGGCATCGCCGCCGTCGTCGCCTGGAACCGGCTGCGTTAACGGATCGCGTGACCGCCTACTTGGTGAGGTGTTGCCATGGCCGCACAGAACCCTGCCGGATCGGTGAGCGCTCACTACACGCGCGCGGACCTCGGCACGACGATCCTCGACACCTTGCGGGCGATGGGAAAGGACCCCGATGCGCTCGTGCCCGACGACCTCGCGCCGATCGACCAGTTCCACCTGCGCGGTAAGGACGCGACGCTTGAGCTTGCCAACCTTGCGGGGATTCGGTCAGGTCAGCAGATCCTCGATGTTGGCGGCGGCCTGGGCGGTCCGGCGCGGACGCTGGCGTCGATGTTTGACTGTCGGGTGACGGTGCTCGACCTGACGGAGGAGTTCTGCCGCACCGGCGAGATGTTGACCGAGCGGACCAGTCTGCAGGACCGGGTGACTTTTCGGCACGGCAACGCGCTGCAAATGCCATTTGAGGACGGCAGCTTCGACGTTGCCTGGACACAGCACAGCACGATGAACATCCCCGACAAGCCGAGGCTCTATGCCGAGATTGCGCGGGTGCTGCGTCCCGGCGGACGGCTCGCCATGCACGAGGTGATGGCCGGACCGGTCCAGCCGCTGGTCTTCCCCGTTCCCTGGGCGCCCGACCAGAGCATCAGCTTCCTGCTACCACCGGAGGAGATGCGCGCGGCGATCGAAGGAGCAGGGCTGAGCGAAGGAGCCTGGGTCGATGTTACGACACCGGCGTTGGAGTGGCTGCGCGCGCGCGTGGCCGCGTTCCAGGGAGGGCCGCCGGCCACGCCGCAACTGGGCCTGAACCTGATCCTCGGCCCGGCGATTGGGGTGACCTTTCAGAGTCTGATCCGCAACATCGAGGAGCGTCGCGTGGTCGTCGTGGAGGCGCTCTTCGAGCGCGAGCAGACTAACCGATGATGAAGTAGAGCGCGATCAAGATGACGAGGACGACGATTGTGAGGATGAAGATCTGCTTCAGCTCACTGATCACGTAGTTGTAGTCGGTGACAAAGCCGCGCGGTTGGCGGGCGGCGGCGTTGGCGCGCGTGGTGGTGCGGTGGGGTGTGGGTGCGGGCGCCGCTGGTTCGGGTGTGACCGGCATTACTTCGGCGGCGCCTGCCTCTGCGTCGACGACCGGCATCGCGACAGGAGTTGATCGTGTCCCTGCGGACGGGCGCTGGCTGCGGCTACGAGAACGAGAGGCGCGGGTCTGTCTGGGCACGCGTGACTCCGGTCGGACAGATGCTTGCTTCCGGATCAGTATAACGCGACGGTCCGGCTGAAACCACGATCCGGCTGGTCTCGATCATCGCGCGACAATCGTCGTTCTTGTTCGGTGCAGGCGCTGGCGGTCGCGGCACTGCTGGATGACTTCAGCGCCGTCACCGTGGCGGCACGCCTCGGAGTCTCGCGCCAGAAGGTTTATGAGATCGGCCGGGGAAGCCTCGACAACTCTCACATCGATCGCGTCCCGTGGAGGCAGCCGTGAACGGCATCACCGAACGTGTCCACCTTCCAGGTCCGTCTATTATGCAGCCGATGGTGTATCCGCTTGACCTGCCGGAGGCACGCCCGCCGTTTCGCATCTCCTGATTGATCGCGTCGTTGACCAGTCCACCCTGTTGGCCCGCTCGCGACCGGGATCGTCGTCTGGAAGTTCGCGGGCAGCCGGTGCAGAGCCATGGTATAGTCGGCATCCGCCACGGCGAGTGGAGCGAGCGGTGCTCTCCGCATCGCTACAATGACGGAACGGACGAGGATCAGATTGTAGACAGCGGAGGTTCTCCACCATGCCCGGACCGCTCGACGGGATCACCGTGCTCGACTTTACCTGGGCGCTGGCCGGACCGTACGGCACGATGGTGCTCGCCGACCTCGGCGCCGATGTCTGGAAGATCGAGCCGGTCCACCAGACGGAGGAACATCGTGGCGGTGGTCCGATGGTCGATGGCATCAACACCTATTTCTTCAGCGTCAACCGCGGCAAGAAGAGCATCATGCTCGACCTGAAGGCGCCGGAGGCGCGCGACGTGATCGATGCGCTGGTGCCGCGCGTCGATGTCCTCACCGAGAACTTCTCGCCGGGAACGATGGAGCGGCTGGGATACGGCTATCAGCGGTTGCGGGAGTTGAATCCCGCGCTGGTCTACGCCTCGACATCCGGTTTCGGTCAGACGGGACCGTACCGCGAGCGTGGCGCCGTCGATGTAATCGTGCAGGGGATGGGCGGCGTGATGAGTATCACCGGTCATCCCGGCGAGCCGCCCGCCCGCCCCGGCTATTCGATCGGCGACATGGCCGGCGGACTCTTCACCGCGATCGGCGTGCTCTCGGCGCTGGTCGAGCGGTCGCGCAGTGGGTTGGGACAGCATGTCGATGTCGCCATGCTCGACGCGCAGGTGGCGCTGATGGAGAACGCGATCATCCGCCATTGCGCCGCCGGTGTCATGCCCGGTCCGATCGGGACGCGGCATCCGCTGAATACACCGTTCCAGGCGTTTCCCGCCAGCGACGGCTGGATTGTGATCGCCGGCGTCAAAGACTGGGCGCTGTTCTGCGCGCGGATCAATCGCGATGAATTGATCTTCGACGAGCGCTTCGCGACGAAGTCCGACCGCAACACAAACCACGGGCAACTCGAACCGCTGCTTTTCGAGACGTTCCGCACCCGCACGGTCGATGAATGGGTGGCGGAGTTGAGCGAGGTCTGCCTGATCGGGCCGTTGAACACCGTCGATCGCGTCGTCGCCGACCCACAGGTGCAGGCGCGGGAGATGGTCGTCGAGTTGCCCACCTGGCGCGGCGGTCGGATGAAGGCGGCCGGCACACCGGTCAAGCTGTCGCGCACCCCCGGCGGACCAGTGGACGGCGCTTCGCGTCCCGGCGAGCACACGGAACAGGTGCTGATGCAGGCCGGCCTCACCGACGAACGGATCGCAGACCTGATCGAGCGCGGCATCGCCGCCAACCGCGAGCGCGAGACGGCCGACGCGACCGCCGACTGGTCCTGACCTATGCCTCGCGTGACCGCCTCGATCGAGATCGATGGATCGCCGGAGGACGCCTTCGCCGTCGTCGCCGATCCCTGGCTACGGCGACGGCTACTGCCGGACAACTTCCGTGACTTCCGCGTCGTCTCCGAGTCACAGAGCGGACCGGGCACGCGCGTCGGCTTTCGCATCGTCACGCCGCAGGGCGAGTATCCGAGCGAGATCGAGGTCTCTGCCTGGGAGCCACCACACACCTTGACCGAGCAGGCTCTCGGTGAAAGTCCGTACACAATGCACTGGTCCTTCGAGTCCGCCGGAACAGGCGTCCGCGTCGAGGTGCTGATGGACTATTCGGTGCAAGGCTCCATCTTCCATCGCGCGGTGGAGCGCTGGTTTGCCCGGCGCGCGCTGGAGCAGAGCCTGCTGGTGGAGTTGCTGCGGCTGAAGGACGAAGTGGAGAAGCCCTAACCGAGGAGAACTCACCACAAGGTGATGAGTCTTTTCGTTCTCTTGGTGTCCTGGCGCCTTGGCGGTGAGTTCTCCTCGGTTACAGTTCCTTCGACAGGCGGGGGCCGCCCGGCTGGCAGGTGCGGCAGAAGTCGGTGATGCGCTGGCCCGCGGTGATCTCGGTGATGCGGGCGCCGCAGCGCGGGCAAGGGTCGCCGCCGCGACGGTGGACGCGGAGGAAGTCGCGGCGTTCTTGATAGTCGAGCGTGTCCCCCTGGATCATCCGCTCGGCGACGAGGGGCGTGGCCCAGGCCATGACGTTGTGGGCGGCGTGATACAGGCGGCGCTGGCCATCCTCGGTCAACTTCGTCTTTGGCGTGTAGGGGTTGATCTGCGCTTCCCAGAGGATCTCGTCGGCGTAGGCGTTGCCGATACCCTGGACGAACTTGGCGTTGACGATGATGTTTTTGATGCCGCCACGGTAGGGCTTCAGCCGCTGCAACCAGCATTCCTCGGTGAGCGCCCCGTCGAGCAGGTCGGGGCCGTTGTCTGCCCAGCCGGGTAGGCTCGACAGCGCGCCGGCATCGACGAGATAGACCTTGCCCATCACCCGCTCGTCCAGGTAGCGGAGGTCGCGCCCACCCTCGATGTTGAGCACGAGGCAGGTACGCCCGCCGACCTTCCGCGTCGAGTCCACGTACTGGAAACGCCCGGTCAGCATCGGATTGATCGCCAGCACGCGGCCCGATGTGAGGTTGAAGAGCAACACCTTTCCGTGCCGGTCGACCGGCCCAAACCGGTCCGACGCGAGTGTCTCGCGCATCTCCTGGGCGGGCGTGCGCACCACCACGGGGATGCGCACCTCGGCGGACATGATTTCACGCCCCTGGATGTGATCGTTGAAAAAGTCCCGAATCGCTTCCAGGTCCGGTATCTCGGGCATAATTCACCGTTCTTGTGAACCGCAAAGGCGCAAAGGGACGCAAAGAAGACTAATGAACTCTTTGCGAATTTGCGCCCTCTGCGTCTTCGCGGTTCATTCGTTACGCCATGCGAGGCTGTACGTCTGGCTGGTCCTGCTCCGGGGCGAGTGAGAAGGGCGGGTACTCGTCGACAAGCAGAAAAGAATAGGCATAGACGCGAGCGTACCAGCGGCTGACGCCGGCACTGAAGCCGTACATGCCTTCCGGATACTGTCCGGTGATGAGAATAACAAACCAGGCGATGACTGAGACGATTCCTTGGGCAAATTGGAGAAAGAACAGGACGATGACGTGCGGGATCACGAGGAAGATCCGGAACGCCACCGTCAGCCGGTTATGGATGTCGGCGGGCCGCACGTGCACGCGGAGCGGATATGGCTCATTGCCGCTGAACGGTGGATAGGGGTTGGTCTGCAACGCGATGTAGGCGTGGACGTTCATTGTCCAGCGATAGATCATCATCACGAAGTCGCGGAACGATTCAGGAAACCGGCCGGTGAAGAGGATCGCGAACCAGGCGATGAAGACGAGGATGGATGCAACGAAGGTAAGGATGCCGGCAGTCGCGAGCGATATCGCAACGGCTACACCGGTATCATCTTGGAATCCCGAGCTAAATCCCCCGTAGGAGCCGCCGCCGCCGACGAGGAAGAGGTGCGGAATCACAAGGACCAATCGGAAGGCGACGGTCAGCCGATTGTATTGTTCCGGCCGATCGACATCGTAGGTGACAGGGTAGGCCATGCGTGTCTCCTTTGCTCGTGGCCCGTGGGTTCCCGGCCGATCCTCTGCGGGAGATGACATCGTGAACGTAAGTGAGCCGTCCAAGCTTGTCAACGAATCCGGTGCTACGATACGGCGGACCGCGAATGTGGAGGCGACAGGATGGAGATCGGCGTTGGGCTCGACCATGGGCTCGGATTGAACTTTGCGGATTACCGGCAGTTGATTCGGGAGGCCGTTGACCTGGGATACGAGAGCGGATGGACGCCCGCCGGTCTGAACGCGGACGCCTTCCAGATCTGCGGTCAGTGGAGCCTGGCGGCCGCCGATGCGGGGAAGCCCGGATTCGGCACTGGCATCTCCGTGCTGCCGGTGCCGTACTGGTCGGCGCCCGCGCTGGCGGCGACGGCGGCGACCACCGGCCTGCTCACCGAGGGACACTTCATCCTCGGCATCGGCACGGGTGGCATCTACAGCTCGGAATGGCGGCACACCAACGGCGTGCGTGAGATGCCCGCCGTGGCGATGATGCGTGACTATCTCGTGACGGTACGGCGGCTGATGGCGGGCGAGAGCGTCAGTCACGAAGGAAAGGCCGTGCAACTCCGTGGCGCCCAGATCGGCGTCAAGGGGCCGCATGTGCCGCTCTACCTCGGCGCACTCGGTCCGCAGATGCTGCGGCTGTCCGGCGAAGCGGCGGACGGCGCGGCGCTGAACTGGTGCACGCCGGAGCAGATCGCCTGGAGCCGCGACCGGATCGCCGAGGGCGCGAAGCGGGCGGGGCGGGCGCCGTCCGAGATCCAGGTCGCCGAGTACATCCGCATCTGCGTCGACGAGGATGAAGGCGCCGCCCGTCGGGGGTTGGCCCGCGCGATTCTCGGCTACGCCCTCGCTCGCCCGGGCGCGTCCAAGGAGGCGGGCTATCGCGGTCATTTCGCCCGAATGGGCTTTGATGCACCGCTGAGCGCGCTGGAGGAACAGCGTGAACGTGGCGCGCCCGACCGCGAGCTGGTCGAGTCCTTTCCGGTCGAGTTGCTCCAAGCGGTGGGTTACTTTGGTCCCGCGGCCGGCGCGCGTGATGCCTTCCTCCGGCTCGCGGAGGGACTGGACACGGCGATCGTGCGGGTCGTTGCGGCGCGGCCGGGACTCGACGCGATCCGTGCGGTGATGCAGGCGTGCGCGCCGGTGGCGGTGGCGAGGTAGCGCCGATGCCCGCGAAGAACGAGGATTTGCACGGCAACGTGCCGGATACCGCCGCGACCGCGCTGATTTTGATTGACGTGATCAACGACCTCGAGTTCGAGGGAGGTGAGGCGCTGCTGGTCCACACGCTGCCGATGGCCGAGCGCATCGCCGCGCTCAAACGCCGCGCGAAGCGGGCAGGCATCCCGGCGATCTATGCCAACGACAACTACGGCCGCTGGCAGTCGGACTTCACCAAGCTGATCGACCACGTCCGCCGCGACGGCGTGCGCGGGAAGCCGATCGCGGACCTGCTGTTGCCGGAGGAGGATGATTACTTTGTCCTCAAGCCCAAGCACTCCGGCTTCTACTCGACGACGCTCGATACGCTGCTCGATTACCTGCGGGTGAAGACCCTGATCCTGACCGGCATGGCGGGCAATAGCTGCGTGCTCTTTACCGCCAGCGATGCCTTCATGCGCGACTTTCATCTCATCGTTCCTGCCGACTGCGTTGCATCGATCGACCAGCAGGAGAATGACTACGCCCTCCGCCAGATGCAGCGAGTGCTGCACGCCGATGTCGGACTGTCTCCCGACCTCGACCTTGCCCAGCTTGCGTGCCGCGGTGCGGAAGATGAACTGCGATAGCTGTATTGTTCCGTTGTGCCAGCGTACTTGAAATAGTGATGACTACAGCCCTTGTCATCCTGAGCGGAGCGAAGGATCTCAGCGGTCAGCCTACGTCCGAGATCCTTCGCTTCGCTCAGGATGACAACATGACCGCTGCTCTCGAACCTCAAACACATTCTGAGGCTAGTCCGATGAGCCATCCGTCGACGACCTACCATCTCGCACCCCGCGCCCATTGGGTTGCGAGCGATCCGACCGCAGATTACACGCCGGAGCCGTTCGCGCAGGAGGGTTTCATCCACACGACCCACGATCCGAGGGAGCTGGCCGCGGTCGCCAACCGCTATTATCGCGACGACCCGCGTCCGTTTGTTGTGGTCGAAGTTGACGTGTCTCGCGTTCGCGCGCCGATCCGGATCGTGGACCCCGGCGGGCGGTATCCGCACATTCACGGGCCGCTCAACCGCGATGCGATCGTCGCCGTGAGGGATGCGGTGCGGGAACCGGATGGTACATTCCGGTCGCCGCTTGCGTGAGATGTGAATCGTCTACCAGGTCCGATAGGCGCGCACGATCAGGCGGTGACTGTAGTCATGGGCGACCGGGTCCCATGCGCCGCCACACGTGATGAAGGTGATCGCCTGACGCTCGGTGATGCCGAAGATCTCGCCCACATCGGCGTTATAGGGCGTTACCCACTCAGCCCGCTCGACCTTGTACGCCACCGGGGTGCCGTCGGCCAGGACCATGTAGATCGAGTCGCCGAGGCTGACGTTGCGCAGCCGCCCGAAGACGGCCGGCGCGCCCGTGTACCAATCGACATGGCCTGACATCACGGCGTTGCCCGGCCTGCCGGGGAAGTCGGTAAAGGTGTACCAGCCGACCCCCCACGGCGTGTTCGGCGACGACGGCGTGCGGCCGTCCTGTTCATAGCCGATCTGTGAGACCGCGGCGGTGACGCCAATGCTGGGCAGCGCGAGCAGAAGCTGACCGCCGCCCCATTGCCGGATCGCGTCCGCCGCGATCTTCTCTCCCTGGCCGCGCTCCGCCGCGTACGCCTCGGCCGCCTGTCGGTCCTCCTCCGCTGTCTTCAGCGCCTCCTCCGCCACCATTTGCTCGCGGAGCGCGGTTTCGACGGCGCGCAGATACTCTTCGCCTAGCTGGGGAACGCCACCTTGGCCGAGTGGGTTGCTGGAGTCCGGTGGTGCGACATCCGGCCCTGCTTCATGCGCGATCTCAACGGGACGGCTATCACCATCGCGGTTTACCCAAAGGAAAACCCCGCTTCCGACGGCCAGCGCGACAACGACGATCAGGAGCGGAACGACGATGAGGCGGGGTCGGATCACGGTGCTCCTCCGCGGGCGGTCAGGGTGGGGACGCAGATCAGTGTACGCAGCCGTTGGTGGTCTGCCAACGGGTTCCACGTGGACTGCATGCGCGTTTACGCGAGCAAATCACCGGGAGCGCGGGGGTTCTAGCCCGCCAGACATTCGAGCGGCGATGCGGGCAAGGATGCCCGCGCTGCCGGGTCAGGTGATGCTGGATGACGCGGCGCGCCGTCGGGTATCGCGCAGCGTCGCCGACGCCGCCAGCACCAGGAGAAGCGGCAGCATGAAGGCGAGGAAAACGGCGCGGTAGCCCGCCGCCGCCGCGACAACGCCGGCGCTGATCGGGGCGACGATGCTGGCGCCGTCCACGGCCATCCGATACATGCCGAGCGCCGTGCCGCTCTGCGCGGGCGGCGCGACGTCCGAGATGATCGCTGCGGGGGTAACGCCGGCGAACGCCGTGGACGAGCCGGTGAGGATCATCGCCACGTACAACCCGGTCGATCCGCTGCCCGTTGCAAGTAACGCCAGTCCCGCGAGCGCCAGCGCCAGGCCGAGCATCGTCGCGATCCGGCGCGGCCGCCGGTCCGCCAGCCGTCCCGCCGAAGGCAGCCAGATGAGATTGGCGATGGCGGAGACGGTGAGCGCCAACCCGACGAACGCCTGACTCAGGCCGAGGCTCTCATTGGCGTAGAGCGGCACCGTCGTGCTGGTGACGCCGGCGCGCATGATGAAGACGGCGAAGGCTACGGCCAGCGCCGTGAGGAAGGCACTGTCGCGGAGCACGCCGGTGAACGATTCAGCGCTGTTCATATGCTTCAACGGGCGGGGTAGCCGCATCGGGAGTGTTTGCCAGGCGACAGCCATGCACAGGATCGCGCAGAGTCCGTAGAGCGCAAACGGCAGGCGAAAGCCGATCACCTCCGCCATCAGACCGCCGATCGCCGGACCGATCGCCATGCTGCTCAGGATCGCTCCCTGATAGATGCTCATCGAGCGACCCATCCGCTCCGGCGCGGTCGTACGGGCGATCACGTTCATCGCCGTCGTGACATAGAAGGCGGAGCCGACTCCGGCGAGCAGTCGGGAGAAGAGCAGGAGTCCGAACCCCGGCGCGAGCGCGGCCAGTATCCCGGCGATGCCGACGAGGAACGCGCCGCCGGCCGCCGCACGCCGCGCGCCAACCCGATCGGAGATGCGCCCGCCGGCGATGTCGAAGCTGAAGCTGGCGACGCTGAACGACGCCACCAGCAACCCAACGGCCGCCTCGCCCGCGCCCAGGTCACGGCCGAAGAGGGGGAGCACCGGCGCGGTCAGCCCCCAGCCGAAATAGATCAGAAACGTGGTTGCGACGAGCGGTCGGAGCGGCGAGCGTCCGCGGTCGTCCGTCGTTGCCTGTGCCGTTGACGCCGGCATCGTTGCCCCGAGACGAACTGTCCTATCCGACCGGATTGCTCAAGACGCCGATCCCCTGGATCTCACATTCCACGATATCGCCGGCCTTGAGGAACTCGGGCGGGTTGCGGGCGAAGCCGACGCCCTCCGGCGTGCCGGTGGCGATCAGGTCGCCCGGCTCGATCGTGAGGCCTGCCGAAAGCCCGCTGATAATATCGGGGATCGTGAAGATCAGCTTGGATGTGTTGGAGTGCTGCTTGACGACGCCGTTGACCCGACAAGACAGGTCGAGGTTGTCAGCCTTGCCTAGTTCATCCCGCGTGACGATCCAGGGTCCCAACGGACAGGTGCCGTCCAACGACTTGCCTTTGAACCACTGCTGACCGTGCCGGCGCTGCACCTCCCGCGCCGACACGTCGTTGATGATCGTGTAGCCAAAGATGTGGTCGTAGGCGCGCTCTGCCGGGATGTTGATACCGCCGCGACCGATCACCAGCCCCAGTTCGACTTCCCAGTCCATCCGCTCGGTCACCTGCGGGTGCAGCGGGATCGCCGCGCCGGGACCGATCACGCAGGTCGGCGCCTTGGTGAAGAAGGTGGGCCACTCCGGCCGGTCCGATTGGTCGGCGGCGCCGAGACCGCGCTGCCCGCGACCCTCCTCGATATGTGCCTGGTAGTTGAGTCCGAGGCAGAAGATGTTCTTTACCGGCCGCGGAATCGGTGCGAGCAGGGTCAGGCCGGTGAGCGGTTGTCCCTTCCCCTGCGCCGAAGCGTCCAAGCTGGCCAGCTTCTCCAGTGCCTCATCGCCCCGGCGGATGATCTCGATCATGCTCTCCGGGAGACCGATTTCTTCGGCGATGTCGATCACGCGGTCGCCCGCGATCAGTCCCGCCCGCGGACCGCTCGCGGCCCGGTAGCTGACAAGTTTCATGTCATACGTCCTCTGTCGCTGCTCGCGCTGGACGCGGCACCGGCATCGTACATGAAGACCGTGTTGAAGGTGCCTCGTGCCGCCAGTGTGAGCTGGTCCGCGGTGGTCTGCTATCCTCGCCATACGAAACTGTACGAGGCGCGAACCGCCGATGAGCGCACGAGAGCCCTTCAAGCATCGACTGAAGCACGCGCTGGAGAGCGAGTCGATCCCGGTCGCGCTCGGCCGCGCCTTGGGCACATTCCGCGATCGGCGGGCGGCAGTCTTTGCCGAGGGTGAGTTCTCCGGTGTTCAGGAGCAGCTGCACGCGCTCAAGGCAGACGCGATCGATCGGCTGCCGGAGTTGGTGGAACGCTTCACCGCCGAGGCGACGAAGGCTGGCGCGGTCGTCCATCAGGCAGCGACGATCGAAGACGCGCAACGGATCATCGGCGGGATCGCCCGCGCGAATGAGGCAAAGCTCGTCGTCAAGTCCAAGTCGATGGCGACCGAAGAGATCGACCTCAACGCCTATCTCGAAGGACAGGATGTCGAGGTGGTCGAGACGGACCTGGGCGAGTGGATCATCCAGCTGCTCAAGGATCATCCCTCGCACCTGATCGCGCCGGCGATCCATCTGACGCGGGAGCAGATTGCGGCGCTGTTCTCGCGGGTCGGGGGCGCGCCGTTGGCGCCGGAGACGCAGCCACTGGTCAAGTTCGCGCGGCGCCGGCTGCGGGAGAAGTTCATCGCGGCAGACCTGGGCATCTCCGGCGCCAACATCGGCATTGCCTCGACCGGCACGATCGTGATCGTCACGAATGAGGGCAACGCCGACCTGGTGACGACGCTGCCGCCGGTGCACGTCGCCGTGATGGGCATCGAGAAGATCGTGCCCACACTCGACGAGGCGACGGCGATCCTGAAGGTGCTCTCCCGCAACGCGACGGGACAGAAGTTCACCAGCTACGTCTCGATGATCACCGGCCCCAGCCGCACCGGCGATATCGAGCTGGACCTCGCCACCGGCGTCCACGGCCCGGTCGAGATGCACATCGTCCTGCTCGACAATGGCCGCTGGCGGACGCGCCACGATCCGGCGCTGCGCGACGCGCTCACCTGCATTCGTTGCGGCGCCTGCGCCAACGTCTGCCCACCCTATCAGGTGGTGGGCGGGCAAGCCTTCGGTCACATCTACACCGGCCCGATTGGGCTGATACTGACCGAGATCCATCACGGCCTCGACGCCGCCGGCGGACCGCAGTCGCTCTGCGCCTCATGCAATGCCTGCGAGCGGATCTGTCCGGTCGGCATCCCGATCCCGGCCGAGATCATCGAGGTGCGCCAGCGCTACGTCGCCGACCACGGCCTGCCGCTGAAAAAGCGGGCAGCCGTGACGGCACTCAGCGGCGGCGCCCTCCAGTCGGCGGGCCGCTTGCTGCAGGCGCCCTTTACCAAGAACGGCTACCTGCGCGGCATGCCATTCCTCGGCGACCAGCTGTCCTGGCGCAGCCTGCCCGCGCTGGCGAATCCACCGCTGCGCGATCGCAAGGTGCTCGACCGGCCGGTGCCGTCGAAGCTGCCGGAGAGCAGTGCGACCGGGCTGCGTGCCGCCTACTTCCCCGCCTGCCTGACGGATAACTTCGAGCCGGAAACCGGCGAGGCGGCGGTCGCCGTGCTGCGCGCCCTCGGCTGTCGCGTCACCATGCCCGGCGGCTGGCGCTGCTGCGGCCTCGTCGCCGCCAACGCCGGTGACGTTGCCGCTGCCAAGCCCCTGCTTAAACAGACGATCGCCGCCCTCGAAGCCGACAACGCCGCGGTGATCGTCAGCACCTCCACATCCTGCGCGACGATGCTGTTGCAGGATGCACCGGATCTGCTGCGTGATGAGCCGGAATGGCGGGAGCGGGCGCTGGCGGTGGGGAGGCGGGTGGTGGACTTTGTGCGGTTTGTGGACGCATACCTAACCCCCCGGCCCC
>JBFXAN010000015.1:0-63311 GCA_050184225.1 Dehalococcoidia bacterium
CCGAAGAAGGTCGCCCTGGTCGCCTGCATGCATAAGCTGCTCCGCCTCCGCCATGCCATCCTCCGCACCGAAACCCCGTGGCAGCCGCACCTGGAGGTGGCCTAATCAAGACAGTTGCTCACCCCCGGCCCCTCTCCCAAGCTTGGGAGAGGGGAGCCTGATCGGCACGGGTTGACCAGTATCTGTCGCTGTGCAATCAGTGCCGATCGATCAAGCTGGCAACACCGGTTCACTGAGGCTCCCCTCTCCCGTCACGACGGGAGAGGGGTCGGGGGTGAGGGCGAGAGTCCTATTCCCGCGGCAGGCCGAGGCCGCGGGTGGCGACGATGTTGCGCTGGATCTCGCTGGAGCCGCCGTAGATCGTGACGGCGACGGTGCCGAGGTAGCTCTGCGGGTAGCGGCCGCGGGCGGTGGCGTAGGGGGAGGATGCGCCCATCACGTTGCCGTACAGGCCGGTAACTTTCATGCCGGTGCGGGCGACGCGTTGTTGCAACTCGGTGTTGAACAGCTTGGCGATCGATGCTTCGTAGTTGGGGATCATACCCCGGTCCTGCATCGAGATCACGCGGTAGGAGAGCATCTTGGCGACGTTCGCCTCGACCATCCGGTCGGCTAGCTCCGTCTTGATCGCCGGGCTGTGGCCGAGCGTGCTCTTCTCGCCGCCCTCGCGGGCGAACTTGACCAGTTCCTCGACCGCCTGCCGCTGGCTGACGGCGTTGCCGATGCCGCTACGCTCGAAGTCGAGCGTGGTCGCGCCGACGTACCAGCCGCGATTGACCTCGCCGACGACGTTGCGCCGGGGGACACGGACGTTGTCGAAGTAGACCTGATTGAAGGCGGCGGAGCCGGCCATCGTCACCAGCGGCTGGACGGTGATGCCGGGGCTGCTCATCGGCAGGAGCAGGTAGGTGATGCCGCGGTGCTTCGGCGCATCGGGATCGGAGCGCACCATCATGAACATCCAGTTGGCGAACTGGGCGCCGGAGGTCCAGATCTTCTGCCCATTGACGACGAAGTCATCGCCGTCGAGCACGGCGCGCGTCTGGAGCGAGGCGAGGTCCGACCCCGCGCCCGGCTCGGAGAAGCCCTGGCACCAGTTGGTTTCGCCGGAGATGATCTTGGGCAGGTACTCCGCCTTCTGCTCCTCGGTGCCGTGCGCCATCAGCGTCGGGCCGACCATCGAGATGCCCATGCCGCCGACGCCGGGGGCACGCGCCTCGGCGAACTCCTCGTTGAGGATGAACTGCTCTTTCACGGAGAGGCCGCCACCGCCGACCTCCTTCGGCCAGGCCGGGGCGATCCAGCCCTTCTCCTTGAGCTTGTCCCGCCAGACCTTCATCCCCTCGGTCATGCGACTGCGCGTCTCGGCGCCGGAGCGGGCGCGGGTATCCGGCCGCTCGCCATCACCTTCCATCCAGCCGCGCATACCACGCATCGCCGCGCGGACGGAGGGCAACTCCGTCTGGAGGAACCCGCGCACCTGCTCGCGCCACTGCGCCTCATCCTGGGTGTCCTTAAAGTCCATGCGATCCCTCGAATGTGAACGTTTACAACCCTTGATCGCACTTTACGCAAGCGTGAGTGATCGAGCAAGATCGATGCCGAAATTCAGGATGCTGACAAGCCCCGGTCTGCCGCCTCCAGCGCCACCGCCCAATCCGCGCGGCGCGGCCGAACAGCGAACGACTCCAGCTATAGCGTGATCAGCGGCACGGGAGTGACGAAGCCCGTCCCCAGATGCGCCTTCTGCAACTCACGCCGCATCGAACCGGCACCCGCACCGATGTGTAGATGTGGTTGTGCGACGGGGCTACGGCCGGATGGGTGCCAGTGGTAGGCGCCGATTTCGTGACCGTCGGTGCTATCGAGTCGATAGTCGTAACCAGCTGTCACTGCCTGCCACATCCGACGTGGGTCACGCGACGCATCGGATGCCAGCGTGAAGAAGTGCCGAATTGATAACGTGAGCCGACCAGCACTCGAAGCGCCCGCAACGTTTCCGGCTACGGTGAAGGCGCTTTCAATCGCATCGACTCGATCGATCAGCACGGCAGGAGTTACGCATGACAGAGCGCTTTGGAGGGCGTCGCGCATTCGTCGGGCGACGGTTGGTGTGGCGCCGCTGATCACGGTGCCGCCGCTTGATTGCGCTCAAGCGATTCGAGTTCCATGGCGAGCCACATCACGTCCGGGTTGTCATCCGGGTCGTCATATTCGCCGGCGTGATAGCGGCGGGCGAACTCCTCGACGCCAATACCGAGGCGCCGGCGCGTATCCTCGTCCAGCAGCTTCCAGGCTTCCTCATGCGTGATCTCGCGATAGGTGACGCCGGTTTCTTCTGGTTCGGAAGTCATGGCTAAATCCCTCGATGGTCAGTGTAGCATTCGGAGTTTCGTGTCCGGCTCGGCGGCTGCTCGCCCGAACGACGGCAGTCCGCCATACTGATGCGGAGTAGGACAAGGGGGAACGGCGATGCACAAGCTATCGGTGGGTGTGGACTGGCAGGGATCGCTCGACCGCGAGCGGATGTATGACAACGTGCGCGCGGCCGACGAGAGCGGCGTGCATTCGGTCTGGGTCGCGGAGGCGTGGGGGCGGGATGCCTTCTCCATCCTGACGCTGCTGGCGGATCGGACGAAGAACATCCAACTTGGCACCGGCATCGTCAATATCTTCTCCCGCTCGCCGGGTGCGCTGGCGCAGCACTTCACGACGCTGGATGAGATCTCGAACGGCCGGATGATCATCGGGCTCGGCACGAGCGGCGCCCAGGTGATCGAACATTTCCACGGCGTCCCCTTCCAGCGTGGCCTGCGCCGGTTGCGCGAGTACGTCGAGATCATCAACATGCTGGTCGCCGGCGAGCCGCTCAACTATGAGGGCGAGATCTATAACCTCAAGCGCGGCTTCACGCTGCGCTTCGATACCGTCCGCAAGCACATCCCGATCTACCTCGCCACGCTCAACCCGGCCAGCGTCCGCCAGACCGCCCGGATCGCCGACGGTTGGATCCCGATCTGGACGCCGATTGAGAAAGTCGATGAGGAGATCAAACTGCTGCGCGAGACCGCTGCCAAGGCGGGCCGCGACCCGGAGTCGATCACCGTTCGCTCCCCCGGCGGCATCACGATCACGCAGAACCTCGATCGGGCGAAGGCGGGTGTCGCCGGTGGCCTCGCCTTCTACGTCTCCCGGATGGGTGTCTTCTACTACGAACACGTCTCCCGGCTGGGCTACGCCGACGAAGCGGCGGCGATCAAGCGGGCGTGGGACGAGGGCGGCTCACAGGCGGGCATCGCCGCCGTGCCGGAGCACCTGCAGCAGCAGATGGGGTTCGTCACCGATTCCGTCGATGCCGCCCGCGAGCGCCTCGCCGAGCAGGAGGCCGCCGGTATCAACCTGCACGCGGTCAGCGTCGACGCCGAGACACCACAGGAACGCGCCAAGATCTACGAGCAACTCGTCTCCTAAGCAAGCCTGCTCTTTTGAGTCAGAAGGCCCGGAACAGCAGCCAGTGGATGCCGAGCCACCCTCGCGGCGCAGACAGTAGAATGTCTCGTTACGGGCCGTTCTGCCGCATAGCGCATCTGTCCAGCCGGATGAACGAAACAAAGATGGAACAATAACGCGGAGCTTCAGCTGTACAACCTGCGTCATGTGCAGGAGCACGCTGCACAACTGCACATGTACCTTGGACAACAGGCGGGCACATCCACGCGGTAGGTCATCCCAGGTTCGGTAACGTTCTCCATGCCCGATCGAAATCTGCAAATCGAGTTCAACGGCATCATTTGGTACTGGCGCGGCCCCGCCCCGTGGTACTTCGTTACCGTTCCGGTGAAGCAGTGTGATGACCTGAAATCATTACTGGGGCTCGTGACGTACGGTTGGGGAATGATCCCGGCAAAGGTTCGGATCGGCAAGACCGAGTGGAAGACTTCCCTGTTTCCCAAAGATGGCCGCTACATTGTGCCCATCAAAGCGAGTGTTCGCAAAGCAGAAAATCTTGCGGAAGGCGACACGGCGACTGTTCGGCTCGAAGTCCGCTAGGCTCGGCGCCGAGATGAAGCGTCGTATCGTGGTGCCTTGACGGTACGGTTACCGGTCATGAGAGAAGTTGCTTGAGCACCGGGCTGTCGAACTCGGAAGCAAGGCAGTCCATCAAGATGATGTCGCGCGCTTCGCCGTGGAGGCGGTGCGCCTGACGGCGGCGGCCGATCTCGCGATAGCCGGCGCGGTGGTAGGCGCGGATGCCGCGCTCGTTGTAGCTGAACACCTGAAGCATGATGTTGTGCAGACCGAGTGCGGTGAAACCGTAGTCCAGCATCAGACGGGCCGTCTCCGTGCCGTAGCCTTTGCCCCAGCAGTCCTTCTCGCCGATGAGGATGCCGAAGACAGCCGTGCGATGCAGATGGTCGATGTCGTGCAGGCCGGTCGTGCCGATCGGACGGAGGGTGCCGCGCTCGTAGATCTGGAACTGGACGCCGCCGCCGCGACCGACGCCGTCGTACCATGCCTCCTCCGCCTCCCAGGTCATCGGCCGGAGCGGCTGGCCCAGGGTTCGGATGACATCCCAGTCATTGATCCAGCGCTGATAGAGCGAAAGCAGGTCGCGCCGGAGCGGTCCGAGCGCCACCCGCTCACCGGTGATGTTGATGATCGGCGCCTGTGGTGCGTCTGCATCGGACATACACTGCCTCGCCTCACTTCATTGCTCCGAGTATAGGGATTGTTCGATAGCGGCGGTGTGAGACGGTGCGCGATCGCCGGAGTTCCTTCCGGGTATGCTGATCGCGCACCTTCCATGGTGTGAGAGGCTGATGCGATTCCGCCGTGCCGAGCAGCGCGACATCCCGGCGGTCGTTGATCTCTCCGGCCGCGTGCAAGAACGCCTGACCGCCTCGGGCAGCCTTCAGGAGTTTGGCCCGATCCCGGCGGAGACGGTCTCCGCGCACGTCGGCGCGCGGACCGCCTTCGTGTTGGAGGATGATGCCGCCCTGACCGGCGGCGTGTTCGTCGAGCCGTGTGTATCACCGGTCACGGCCGGACTGCCGGAGATGCTTGATCGATGGGGACTCGATGTCTCGGATAGCGGGCTCTGGTTCTTGCAGAAGCTGATGGTGGCGCCGGCGGCACAGGGCAAGATGATCGGCCGGGTGCTGCTTGACGATGCTCTCAATCATGTCGCGGACCGAGGCGCGGGACAGGTGGTGCTGGATTGTTGGGCCGGCAACGCGAAGCTCCGCGAGTTCTACACCAATGCCGGGTTCCGGCTCCATGGCGTCTTTCCGGAGAAGGACTACGAGGTGGCGGTGTTCATTCGCAACCTGCGTCGTCAGACCGGCTCGTCGTGATCGGAGGGGGAGCGGCGGAAGAACCGGCTGATCCAGCGGGCCAGGAGGGCCGTACCGATCCCGGCGACCAGGATCAACGGCAGCATCCACTCGCGGCCGCTGTGCGCCGCGTGAAAACCGTGCAGCACCACCGGCAGCACGAGCGAATCCACGATGAGCGTGCCTCCCGACTCCACACTATCAGATGGAGTGTGGCTTGCCCTCCGAGAATGTTGTGCAAAGAATCCACCGATGGACGATAGCACCAGCGCTTTCGTGCCGGCACACTAGCGGGTGACTCACTTTGCGGTTCCCCACGAGGTTCAAAGCAAGCATGAATGACGAAACCCCGTGGCTGGCGCTGGGCGAGCGGCTCGGTTCCGCTCGCCGGCGCCTCTTTCTCTCGCAAAACCAGGTGGCCCAACGCGTGGGCATTACCCAGGGCGCATATTCCCAGATTGAGCGTGGCCGGATCCGGCCCCGGCTCTCGCACCTGCGGACGCTCAGCGCCCTGCTTCACCTCTCGCTTGCGGAACTCCTGCCACTCGCCGGATACGAGGTGGATGCCCTGGTCACGTCGGTGGCGATGGACCTCGCCCTGGGCAGCTAGCGGTCCGGCGTCCCGCCTGGTGGGATCAACTTCGACCGGAAACCGCGCCGTCCGCCGACACCGCCCGCAAGGTCGATGGTGGCAACTGCGCGTGATCGACGCGGCGATGCCGCAATGCCTGTGATACGGCAAGGCCGGGGCCGAAACCCCGGCCTTGTCGCTGCCTTCCTTCCCGAACCAGGGTACCATTTCGGGCAGTTGCTGGGGATGCGTCACCGGCCGATCACGCCGGCCCATCATCCCGATCGTCGTGCCATGACATCGGCTTGTTCGCGCCGAAGAGGGACGGCTGTGACATCATGGCGAAACGCGAAGGTGAGTCGATGCTGCCGCGAATACACCGCCGATGAGCCGGTCGGGTGAATCGGAGATGGGTGCATCAGTTGCCCTCGAAGCCGTGCCCGACGAAGGTGCTCAGCGCGGACGCCGGTCCGTCGTCGCGCGCCGGCTGCCCGCGCTTACCGCTCCCGCATTTCGGATCTACTGGTGCGGGATGCTGGTCGCGGATGGCGCGACCTTCATGTTCCAGATCACGGCGGCGTGGCTGGTCTACGAGCTCACCGCGCCGCCGTTGAACGTCGCCGTCATGCTCGGCGTCCTCGGTTTCTGCCGGACGATCCCGATGCTGGCCTTTGTCCTGGTCGGCGGTGTCACCGCCGATCGGCTCGGCCGTCGCACGATGTTGCAGCTGACCAACGGCGCGTCCGCGGCCTTTGCCACCACGTTCGGCGTGATCGCACTCCTGGGGTGGATGAATGTCTGGCTGGTCCTGGTCGCGGCGATCGTGATGGGAACGGCAATGGCGTTCAACCGCCCTGCCCATCAAGCGTTCATCCGCGACCTGGTTCCGGCCGGGTCGCTCCAGAATGCCGTGGGACTGACGGCCCTCACGCAGAACGTGTTGCGCATCGGCGCCCCGCTCCTTGCCGGCGCGCTGCTTGCGACAGGAAGCGGCGCGATTCCCCTGCTGATCGTGGCCTCCGGCTACGCCGTCATGGCGATGCTCGTGACGATGATCCGCGTTCCCCAACCATCGGCGTCCAATGCGAGCATCCTCGCGTCGCTGGGTGAAGTGTTCCGATATATCAGGTCAGACCGTCTCGTGTTGGCGCTGCTGCTGGTCGAAACAATCCCCGGCTTGTTTGCGCTGCCGTTTGCCACGCTCTTGCCGATCTTCGCCGGCTCAGTCCATGGTCACGGGGCGGGTGGCCTCGGCGTGATGCAGTCGTTCGTCGGCATCGGCGCATTGACCGGCGCGCTGCTGCTCACGCTCATGACCGGCATCCGGCGCCGCGGCGTGCTGTTGATCGGCGCGATCACCACGTTCGGCATCGCCCTGATCGTGTTCGCGCTGACGGAGAGCTGGCCGCTCGCACTCGCCATGCTCGCCCTGGCCGGATTCGCCGACGCGCTCTACATCCTCACGATCTTCGGCCTGTTGCTCGCGAAGTCGCCGGAGCACCTCCGCGGCCGGGTGATGAGTGTGTTCACGCTAACGGATACGGGGATGACGCCGCTGGGAAGCATGCTCGTCGGTGGATTGGCCGGGATGGTCGGCGCCCAGGCCGCGCTGGCGGCCAGCGGTACCGTCGTCGTCGCCGGCATCCTCGGCGTGGCGGCCAGGTTCCCCCGCCTGCGCCGCGCCTGAATCGCGCAAAGCAAAACCCCCGGCTCAGCACCGGGGGTTACCTATCTTCAACCATTGCCATCATTGCGCCGCAATCACGCCCGCGCGAGCAACGAGTTCTCTCCCTTCAGCGATCACGCGTCGTTCCCCACTTGGCGTGACGGTAACGAGAATCCATGGGTCAGCCACGTCGAGCCCGAATCGCACAACCGCGTCCCGCACAGCGTCGAACGCCGCGCCCTCGTCCGAGAACGACTCGAGCGCGTTGCCCGTGTCGGTATCAAAAAGTGTGTACGCCATACTGCCCCTCCTTGGGGCTCGCAGTTCTACGCTGACACAACCGAGACTACCCTGGCAAGCAGATCGATCGCACCCGCCCAAAAGGGTGTAAGGACGCGTTGGGAAAATCTCTGATCTCGCGGTAGGATGGCGGCATCACGCATGAGTTGGGTGCCGAGGTGAGTGGTCAACGCTACGCGAGTGATCTGAGTGAAGCGAGGGGCTGCACTGATGTATATACGCACTGGTCGAATTGAATCCGTCTAGCATGTGCCACAGCATGTGTGTAGCATGAATGCATGCGTTGGCGCTGAAATCGATTACTTCAACGATTTCGGTAATGCAATACGTGAGAAATAGTTGCCAAATCGCTGCGATAGTTGCTCAGTATATGGAGATATAAGTCTCCAACGTGAACCTAATCGCTCTGCATGTGTAACCATGTATCCTACAGGCAGACTGTAGAGTTCTCCGAAATCTACGACCAAGCCAGGTCGTGTTCCATCAGGATCGTTAGGATCTGCAAGTAAATGGAGAGCCTCATGCCGATTCTTGGCAACCGCATTCCATGCGCCCGAATTGCCATATTTAGGGTTAACACTTTCGAACTCTTCAAGTGTGTACGCACCACACAATGCAACAAATCGAGCCTTGTTATTCTCGAAATCGCAACTTTGCGTTAGTACAATGAGCCGTTGCTTATGTCCGTCAAATTGATACGGTCCGCCGATTTCCCCAGGCATCGGTGGGAGGAGGTCGGCGGGCATAACTGGAACAACACAGTCGGGCAGCAGATCACCTTGAGCCAGTTGTGGCCCTGTTACCTCGCACCACCACGACACTATAGTTACTCCACATCATCTGGAAGCTCATGCTGTCTTGGCTTCGCTGGTCCAAGCATCCGCAGATGCACTTGCATCGGAAACGTGCTCTGAGGCGGCACCGCCTGATAATCCGCCAGATCCGGTTCAGCGATGGTGACACACACCTGGGAAATGTCAAACCAGCGCCACTGCACGCGATCCAGCATCTCTGCGATGCAAAGCCCCTCATCACTCTGTAGCGCGTTCGTGCTACGGGTGTGAGCGTACCGCATTAGGGGCACGTATGCCTCAGGGGCAGGCCGATAGTCTAGTGTGCTGAGCGTCATGCGATCACCTCCCGCGCCTCATCCGTGATGCATGCTTCGAACACTTCGTTTTTTCGGTCGTGTAGCTGGCCGAGGAGGATCCAAATCTCGCCCTCGCTTACTGCGCCCTGGACCTCACGATAAAGGTCGATATCGAGCAGCACGGACGTGGAGTCTGCGACAACTGGCGGAATCAAGGCCTCAACCAACTCCAAGACGCACCCAATGTCGTCCTGCGGAATCTGTAATTGCACTAGGAAGCCGGACGGTTGCTGCGAGACACCCGTTGAGATCGCTGGGAGCACTGGAAGCGCGGTCAAGTATTTCCCCAGCTCCTTTACCTCCACGGGGAGGTCGAACCGGTTGATATAACGCACGGCAATTCGGGTGACAGCTTCCGGCTTGACGGCATCACGATAGGCTGACCACAGACGTTTGGCCTCCGCTTGAAACGGAGTCCAGCTATCGTATGGTTCGAACCGGCTAAACGTAAAGCCGTCCAATCTCACTTGAAAAGCTTGATGTTCAGTACTGCTGAACGCAACGTACCCGAGGTGCTGTTGGGAGGTCGTAGCCCCCACGTGCGTTCCCACCTTCACCTCACCGTGGAAGATGTGCCGGTCTTGACGCTGCGGATAGCATTCGCGCTCGGAATCACAAATGTTGGCCAGTGTCGCGAGCGTCACCCCACTCGGCGCCTTGACCTGGATATCGATCAGCGCCTCTTTGATCGGAGCCCTGCTATAGTGCCGCCCAACTATCATGGCAGCCATACTAGAACGCCTGTATGAAATGGGCAACGAACGGACGAGCGACCCATATCTACTCCGTTGGACGGAGGCGCGTTGTGTCCTCCGTAGCCTAAACATCGGTCGGCTAGGCTGCTAGATCGAGGCGACACTCGCCAAGGAACTGTTAAAATTCTGCACACGAGCCAATTTCGCCGAGGCACGGCTTAGATCTGTCGCCCGTCCCGGTTCGGCGTATCGAGTCGATCACTCGCGAGTCGGAGCATAAGCTGTCCGCCAGATCTACAGAGTAACGCACGTGCGTTTACACCGCTGGCCACCGCCCGCCATCCTTGGAACGCTCGTTCTCTGAAGCACACGTCGGTGACACGTCTCACGACATGATCGGATCAAACCTGGGACCAAAGGCGCGAAACGGCGACCGCTCGGTCGGGTCATCGCGGTAGGCAGAAAAGCGATGTGTTAGGCTGGCGCCGCTCGGGAAGGTGACCGTCAACGGTTCTCCAGCGGCCGGTCAGGCAAATGCCGGGTCGACGGCGGCCGACAACGCCACGGTCCAGCGACCCGGTTCACCGGGGACATAGCGCAAGTCGGCCCGAAACGTGATCCGCCATGGCTCCGACGGTGACCAAACGACCACCGGCACATCCTCTATCGTGAAGACGCCCGTCGCTCCGTCCGGTTGCTGTGTCTCGATGTCATCTCGCGACAAGCAGCCAAATCAACGCCTTGTCAATGACAAGCGAGAATCCTCAGGTCTTGAGAACCGTTCTGACCAGACAGAACCTCCTGACGTCAGGAGATGACGTTCGTCCCCGGCCCATGAACCGTGGGAGGATTTATAACCACATCGTGCGCCTGGCCAGCACTGACTGTCACGTTCCGGGATCCGCCACCCCACAATGCTCGCTCAGTACGATGTCACCTGCCACCTCGGCATTACCCAGTCCGCTTCTTAACGTCACCATTTGCGCTTGTGCTAAACGCCGCGCGGTGCGTTGTCTGGCTATGGCGCCCCCTCTTCCTTGAAGTCTCCAAGATTCAGATTCGACTCGATCCGTTAGGAAGCGCACATAGGTTCTGGTTTCGTCAAGGGTCGTCCGTCACTCGCCCCCGATCGATGCCCGTTAGCAGAGCGTTATCTGCTCACTTTTGCGCTCGGCTGAATCTGCGACTCACGCGCAAATGTGCGTTCCTAACGTCATTTCATGCAGCCACGCTTCACCGGTCGTAGGTCCGCCGTGGTGGCTCATATCCGGCGAGGATCAGCAACTCGGTGAGGTCCAGATCGAGCATCGTTGCCATGGCGGCCAAACGTTCCCGACTGGGCCGTGCGATGCCGAGTTCGTATTGGCCGTACATTCCTCGCTGGACCCCCAATCGGAAGGCCACGTCGCGCTGGAAGAGTCCTGTCCGGGCGCGGGCGGCGCGCAATCGTTCCCCCAGGCTCCGCCACGGCACCCACCGATTCATGGCGATGGACATCCTTGCTATCAGCCCGTCTCGCAGCCGACACCGTCATTGTCCGAACCGTCGAACCGATGCGGGTCGGGTGGAAGTACGGTAAACCGCCGATGCGGGATATCGCCACAGTCGAGGTCCGGCGGCGGTGGTGGGATGCAGACCGTCGGGTAGGCTGGGCTACAGTTCTGCGCCGGTGGTGGGGTAGCGGAAGGAGGAGGCGGAGATGGCGAAGCCGCTATTGATGGGGCAGAGGCGGCACCCACCGTCGGCCGAGTGAGCGATCCTTCCTCACTCATGCAAATAAAGACCGGCTCCAACGACATGGTGATGCTCGAATAGTCGTTAGCAAAGTCTGGGGCGTCCGGCGAGTACCCCACAAACCGCTGTTGCGTCGGGTCTTGTCGGAAAATGGACGCTACCGCATCCGCCGGTTCTGCCGCAGCCGCTACGTCACTGAGGGGCGTGCCCACCGCCCAGGTGAGCGTCACATTCGTGCAGCCGCGAGGAAGTGGAACAGACTCTCCCTGCCCCGACGTTGACGAGACAGACACGTTTGATGCAGGTTGCGAGAACACTTCCACAAGCTTCTCTTGTTGGCGGCTCACCCACGGTTGAACACGCTGGACGCCCTCGGCGGTAATACCAATGACGATTGCGACGACCTCACCTTGACGCCAGACGACAAACTCGCCCGCGACTGCTCCGCTAGCAAGTAACCCAAGTACTTCGTACCGCACAGACTCGTCACCAACGCCTGGACCCGCGGCTGGAACGCTGACAAGGCTGAGCGGTGGCTCGCGAAGCTCCGTGGCGAATCGACGCGCGACGAGGCTCACATCGAACCCCGTCGCATCGAAGAGTCCCACTGTGACGATGGTTGTCGGACTGTCTCGTTGGAACTGAGCGGTGATTGACGGACGCTCGCCCGTTTCAGGCGACAGGCTCGTCTGTCGGAATCCGGTGCCGAGGTCTTCCGGAGTGAGGATGGCCGCTCGGAGTTTTTCCCCAGTTGGTGGAGCCGCTTGCGCCAGTTGAGACACAGTGGTCACACCTATGAGCACTACAAGTCCGATGAGACCGTACCGTTTGACCAACCAAAGCTTCATCGCGGGGTTCCCCCTCCCTCTCTGCCGGATCGCTGCCAGACCCTGCGCTACTCCCTGACGCCGTGGGGGACGACGACCTCAGGGACTTCCTCTCTATCGCTACCTGACTGTCACGCGCTCCTTGTCATTTCAGAACGCCCGTTCTAAGGTCATGCGAGGGGACTGCCACCGGATGGAACGCTTGCAACCTTGGAACAACCGACCCCGGAGTCAGATCTACGCAAACCTCCCAAACCTGTGCAGACCCGTCTGACCGACGCAAATCGATGGGTCGTTACCGAGTGATGTAGTCACCGAGAGATGCTCTTGCAGAGGAATATGCAGAATGCGAGACTGGCGACCGTCACCGCTCGAACATCGCTAGCTTCTTGCAACACCGGAGGGAGCATCCGGCGAGGGGGCATATATGGGGAGATCGTCACACTATTCATTGCCGCCATTACCCCCCGCTCGGAGACGGCGGGCGTGGCTGATGATTGTCATCACTCTCGCCCTCGTCTTTTCCGTCGGCTTCGTTGCTGGGCAATGCGCCGCGCCTGAACCGATCGATCAGAGCGTCTACCTCTCGAAGCACGTCGTCTGCAACTTCGCCTGACACGGCCGCAATCTTCTGAACAATCGTCGCCTTGTGAGGATCAACCGGGGTGTACCCAGCTTCCACGAGTGCTGCATCAACGTTGAAATACGGCTGTAACGGTTCCGCGAGCGCAATGAGTATTTCGCGCGTTGCTGGGCGACGGCCCCGCATAACCTTTGATATCAGACTGTGATCTTGATTCGCTTCTTCTCCCAAAGCCCGGACCGAGTACTTCCGGGGACCGCCGCGCTCGCGCTGTTTCGCCTCGAATGCCTCGCGGATCATTCGTGCCACCCCAGGACTAACAGACTTCAATGGTCTCCCGCTCTTCAGTTTGACAAATTGTCCACAATCCAGGGATATTGAGTGTTGACAATCTGTCCCCACTCGTCTATCCTTCGATTTGGGGACACGATGTCCCCGTTAGGAGGCGGTATGTTCGCGAATCGGATTCGTGAACTCCGGAAGGAGCGGCGAGAGTCCCTCCGCAATGTCGCGGAAGCAACTGGAATCGACCACTCGCAACTCTCGAAGATCGAGCGCGGCGAACAGGGTTGTACGGACGCCAACAAGCTCACGCTGGCGCGGCATTTTGACGTGCCCGTATACGACTTGTTCTTTGTCTCGAATGGGGACAACATGTCCCCAGTAACGGCTAAGAATCGGGTGCCCGCATGAGCAAGATCTCCGAGATCAACGCTGCACTCTCCGTAGCTGACCCCGCGAAATATCACGCCGACCGCCGCAGAGCGATGGGATCGACCCCGGAAGACATCCGTGAGTCTGCTCGGCTGCGGCAGGCGATCTCCGTCGCCGCACGCCGGGGCGACGCCCATGCGCTCCGCAAGGCGCGCAAGAACTACGAGACCTACAAGGCGAGGAAGGAGGTGAATCAGATGGCAGCAACGGCAGCAGACCGTCGCCGTGCCGCGGCCGAGGAAGCGAAGTGCGATGTGATCGCTAACGACGTGACGCTCACCCGCCATGACCTGGTGGAACGCACCCATTTGCGGGAGGTAGAAGCGATTCTCACGCGTGGCCTGGCGTTGGTCCAGGCGCTCATCCATGCGGATGAGACCGTCGAAAACCCGATCCACGTTGAGAACCGCCGGCTCGTGCTGGCGAATTGGCCGACAAGCGAAACCGCCTGACGTGTTCGCAGCACATCAAGCGGTTCAAAGGGAAGCGTATCTATGGCCAGCTTAGCAACACCAACCACGTCTGACAATCCCCTCACCGACCTCGAAGCGCGGGCGCTCGACGCCTACCACGCCGCCGTGACCGCCCAGGCGGACGCCGAGGCACGCGCGGCCGAGGAACTGCGGCAGTCGATTCTGGGGCACTTCACGACACTGCTTCGCGACCGGCTCGCGATAGAGATGACGCCGGCCGTCACCGACGGTACGCCGTGGGTGCAGCTCGGTGCACTCCGGCTCAGCTTGTGGATGCGGTACACCGGCGAACATCCACATGGCCAGCCGACGTCAATCGTCGCCGAGCGCCTCTGCGCGTGCGGCCGGTTGTTTGGCGACTACCGACTCAACGAAGCCGTGTACTCGTCCGACCCACTCATCGAACTCGGACACTGGCTCGACGCTATCCAAACACGCCGCCAGTGCGACGTGTGTCGATTGAAGGCGGAGCAGCGATGACAGCGACGGAGATCCTCACGGCGTTTCTCGCGTCACATTGGGGGCACCGTCGTCTGTGCCAGCCCTTGGACGTGCGCGTCCAGGCGTTCCTCACCGCGTCGCCACTCGACGGCGGTCTGGGGATGGGGGCGCCGGACGCCGCGACCTATCTCCGACTCTATGAAGGCGCGCGCCTCGCAGAACGGAAGGTGGCGGCATGACCCCGACCGTCAACGTCACGATGCCGTGGAATTACCAAGCCCTCAGCGACCTCGCCGAGCAGGCAGCCGATGAGGCGATCAACTACAGCGAGGATCTCATCGCCGCAGCCTTCTCCGTCGATCCGGCGATTGAGGCGGCGGACCTCAGCGCCGAGCGCGTGCTGGCGCTGGTCGCGCTGCACCCGGAGTACGCGATGGCGCTGGTCCAGGCGACCGTCGCGAACTACGAGCGTATCGGTGGGCTGCCGGAGCTGTCAGCGTGGTGCGTTGAGTTCGTGGTGGCGCATCCGGTGGAGGTGGCGTCGTGAAGCGGCAACTCCACGGGTTCGAGCGGACCTGGACTTCCCAGGAAACGAGCCGGCCAGTTACGCCGACGCCACTCGACGACCATCCGTATCGGATGCGGCTGCCAATGGTCTACCTGCTGGCGCTGGCGTGCTGGGTTGTCCCGCTGGCGGCGCTGGTATTCGTGCTCAAAGGAACGTTCCCATGACACTCCTGCATGACAACGGCGTCTCAACGCCGCTTGATGACGAGTATTTCCATCGCGCGGAGAGCCAGGTGCTTGAGTGGATCGACTCGATCCACTCTTTGATGGCCGACGATGCGGCCCTTCGTGCGGACCTCGGCCGGCTGAAGCGCGACCGCGAGGTGATCGAACAGGAGTGGTGGCGAGACGGCCTGGTCACCGGCTCCAACGCCGAAGCTCGACAGAACACGCTCGCGCTCCTGCGGCGCGAGTCGCGGCCGTACCAGGCACTCACACTCGATCTTGAGGTGACGGAGTCCAACCTCGCAATGGTGCAGCGGGATCTCGAACGCGCCCGCGAGATGCGCAGCCTGTCCAAGCGACGGCTGGAGTTCGCGATTGCCACCCGCCAGTGGCACGCCGCCGGGACGGTGGACTGATGCCGCGCCCAACCTTCGCCAAGCCGCGTGTCTCCCGCCAGGAGCGAGCGTTCCTTTCGGCCGCACTCGACCCGCGGCCGGGGGCGCTTCCCGACTGGCAGGCACGCTACGGCGCTACGCCGGAGGACCGTCCGGCACGCCAGGCGAAGCGCGGGCGCGACAGCAACTATCGCCGGGGCATCCGTGCCGAACAGTGGGTGCGGAACCGACTGAAGCGTGAGGGCTACTGGATGCCGGCGAACGTCGGCAGCCTCGGCGCCGCCGACATTGTCGCGATCCGCGCCAGCGGCGACGGCCCGGCCGTACGGGCGATCCAGGTAAAGATGCTCGACACCTTCGAGCCGTCAGGATTGAACGACGCCGTGCGCGATCTCCTCAACCTTGGCGTCCGCGGCCGTCGGCGGCTGCACGCCATCCCGACCACCGCCCAGCGTGAGGCATGGTTGCTGATCGACATCGGCAACGACGACTACGAGCAGGCGGCGTGCTGTGTGCTCAACGTGGACGGCGCACCCACCGTCACCGGCGCTCGAGCGGAGGAGGTCCAGCGAAGCCTCGATCGCATGCTCGCCAGGGGCGAGCCCTCGTCTCACACCGAACGACTGTCGCTACGCGAACGCTTAGGAGTGGAATCGTGAAACAAGGAACACTGGAAGAAACCGGTACGGCCGTTGAACTCGCGACGGCCGCGGACCGTGCCATCGTCGCCGGCAAGAGCTATGCCGTCATGGAAGGCGGCACGCACGAGCTGCTCAACGCGCTCGCCGACAACCTCGGTGGCGACGCGTTGCAGTGGAGCAACCTGACCCGGATCAAGGTGCCCGCCGGCGGCGCCACCCTCTGGGAGGTGCCGACCCTCGGTGGCGTGGACGGAGCCAAGGAGGTCGAGGGCGTGATCGTCCTCTGGAAGATGATCCGCTCCTACTGGGAGGGCCGCGATCCGGCACAGGGAACACCACCAGACTGCACAAGCGCCGACATGGTCACCGGCACCGGGACGTTCGGACCGGGCAGTGAGGGCAACCCGAGCGGCCGGTGTGACCGCTGTCCGATGGCGCAGTTCGGCAGCGCGGTCGACGCAAAAGGGGAGCCAGGACCGGGACAGGCGTGCAAGCAGAAGCGGTTGCTCTTCATGCTCCGGCCGGACGATCGCCTGCCCGTCGTCGTCGCTATTCCCCCCGGCAGCCTGAAGCCGGTGAAGCAGTACTTTCTGCAGCTCGCCCAGTACGGCATGTCCTACTACACCGTGGCGACGCGGCTCAAGCTGACGAAGGCGACGAGCCAGAGCGGCATCACCTATGCCCAGGTCGTGCCGGAGATGGCGGGCCAGCTCACACCGGAGCAGGTGGCGATCGCCAAAGGCTACAACGACGAGCTGCGTCCGGTGATTGAGGGCGTGGTCTATGACACCGAAGCCTGGGAGGACGAGGCGTAAGGAATGCACGGTGCAGCGTGGGAGGCGGAGATCCGCGCTGGGCCGGTTCGACTCCGGCCCATTCCACCGGTGCAGTGTGCGGAGGTGATGGCGAGGCATGCCGTACCGAACGCAAGTTGAGCAGAACGCCTATAACCTGCGCCGGATACGCGCCCTCAGAGAAGCGTGGTTCGCGAAGAACGGTCCATGCCGATCATGCGGTTCTTGGGAGCGCTTAGAAGTGGACCACATCGACCGACAAACGAAGGTGGATCATCGAGTTTGGTCGTGGTCAGAGCAACGAAGAAACGAGGAATTAGCGAAGTGTCAGGCGCTCTGTCACGACTGCCACATGCGAAAGACGGTTGCGGAGTTCAGTACACCCGATCGACACGGAACAATCAACGCCTATCAGAAGTACAAGTGTCGTTGTCGGGCCTGCCTTGATGCAATAGCAGCATCAAAGAGAAGGAATCGAGCCAGAAGGAAGCAGCGTCGCGCGGTCGCTCGCATAATCCTTTCGTCTCCCGAATGAATGCGATGAACGAGACGACGATCTTCTTCGAAGAGGCGTTCGGCGACCTGCCGGCGGCCGCGTGGTTGCTTGTGTGGACGCTGCCGGACAAGGGCAGCCGCTTCTTCCGAGACCACGCACAGGCGGCCGCCTACGCCACGGCGCGCGCCGAGGAGCACGACGTCTACGTCGGCGTCGGCCTCCGCGGACGCGATTACAGCCCCCGCCGTGGCGGAACGGCGGATGTCACGGGCATCGTCGGCTTCTGGGCCGACTTGGACATCGCCGATCCGGTGCACAAGAAGCCGAACCTGCCGCCGAATGAGGGAGAAGCGATCAATCTGCTGAACCGCCTGCCGCTCCGGCCCACGCTCAAGATCCACTCCGGGCACGGGATGCAGGCGTGGTGGTTGTTTATCGAGCCGTACCTGTTTGACGACGCCGCTGACCGCGAGCGGGTCGAGCAGATCTCGGCGGGATGGTCGGACCTACTAAAGGCACAGGCGACGCCGCATGGCTGGGATGTCGATTCGGTCTGGGATCTCGCCCGGGTGCTCCGGGTACCCGGCACGACGAACCACAAGCGGCTGCCGGTCCCGGTGTTCCTGCTGTCCGACGATGGACCGCGCTACAGTGGGCCGCGCGACTTCCTCGATTACGTGACGCTCCAGCCGCCAGGCCCAAAGGTCTCGGTCAACGGCGTGCACGCGGCGGATGGCCAGGCGTCGGTCGACGTCGGCGGGCTAGTCCTTCGGCCGGACGCGGAACCACCCTTCAGCAAGTGGCTGGCGCTCCTCGAGAACGACGCGAAGTTCGCCCAGACTTGGAAGCGCAAGCGTCGGGATCTGCAGGACCAGTCCAGCTCCGGCTATCACATGAGCCTCGCAACGCAGACGGCGCTGTGCGGCTGGACGGACCAGGAGATCGTCAACCTCTGCATCGCTTGGCAGCGCCAGCACGTCGAGGACATGGCGAAGGTGTTGCGACCGGACTACTGGCTCGGCTCGGCGGCGCGGACTGGAACGCTGGCGAAGGCGCGTCAGGTGGTGAACCAGGAGCGCGCCGCCGCGGTACTCGCCGGCGACAGCGAAGAGGAGCCGCCCGACGATCACGCCGGGTTGCTGGGTACCGTCTCGGATCTCTTCGGCGTGCCGGTGAGTGGTTGGATCCAGCACGGCAGCCAGCGGGCGCGCTACAGCCTCCAGCTCACGGACGGCCGCGAGGTGGCAATCGGCCCGACCACGGCTGTGCTGAGCCCGGACCAGTTCCGCGCCCGGCTCTACGAACAGGCGCGGGTGACGCTGCCGATCTTCAAGAAGGAGCGCTGGCTCCGAATCGCAGCGACCCTTTCGAAGGCGGCAACCGTCGTGGAGAACCAGGAGGTCACCCGCGAACACGTCGTCCGCGAGTGGATCGCCGGCTATCTCACGTCGACCAGCGTGCTGCGGGACGGCAGCGCCGAAGACTACGGTGAGGCGATCGCCGCTGGCCGGCCATTCGTGCGGGACGAGGTGCTGCACATCCACGCGCCATCACTGCGCAAGTACGTGGTGCTCAGCCTGATGGAGCAGATCGAGTCGACGGACTTGCACGACGCGCTCCGCGCCGTCGGCTTCATCTCACGGCAGCGCTACGGCCGCACGCGGCTCGGTCGCGGCCGCAAGAAGTGGTACTGGTGCCTGCCCGAGGGCGCCTGGGAACGTGGCACAAGTGAGGAATCTACCGGCGATACCGCAATTGTCGGTGTTATGGGGGCTATTTCACCATGAGGGACCGAATTCGCCACTGGTAGCAACGGTATCACGGTATCAAGGGGTCTGATGAACCTAAAAGCCGTCTACACCTAGACAGTCACGACGGTATCACGCTGGTAGCAGCGGTATCGGGGTGAGGCATGGCGACCTATCAGATTGTGGGGCCACCCGGAACGGGCAAGACCACGACGCTCCAGCGCCAGGTTGAGCACGACGTTGGTCTGCATGGCTCGGACGCCGTGCTGATCACGTCACTCACCCGAGCGGCGGCGGCGGAGGTGAAGGGCCGGCATCTGCCCTTGCCTGACGCGCAGGTCGGGACGTTGCACAGCCACTGCTGGCGGGCGCTCGACCGGCCGGAGCTCGCCGAGAAGCGGCTGGATGAGTGGAACGACTATGCCCCGATCTATGCCGTGCGGACGGACAGTCGCGCCGACCTAGACGACACCAGCACACACCGCGCGGATGACCCCTACGCCGAACGCGACGAAGGCGACGGTGACCAGTTGATGGCGCACTACCAGCTCCTTCGTGCCCGGCTGACGCCGCGGACGCTGTGGCCGGTGGAAGTCGCCGCGTTCGCGGAGCGCTGGGAAACGTGGAAGCGTGAAGCGGATGTGCTGGACTTCGCGGATCTGATCGACGTGGCATACGAGACGCTGCCCCAGGCACCGGGAGGACCGCGCTTCCTCTACGTCGACGAGGGCCAGGACCACGACGCCGGCGAGCTGCGACTCTTGCACGCCTGGGGACAGCACGCGGAACGGCTGTATCTGATCGCTGATCCCGATCAATGCATCTTCTCGTGGCGCGGCGCTGACCCGCACGTCTTTCGGACGCCGGTCCCGCCGGAGCAGCGGAAGGTGCTGTCCCGCTCCTACCGCGTGCCGCGGGCGGTCCACACCCTGGCGATGGACTGGATCGGCCAGATCGCGCAGCGCGAGCCGGTGGCGTATGAGCCACGCGACGCGGAGGGTGAGGTTCGGCGCATGGAGGATGCGACCTGGCGCTATCCGGAACCGCTCCTGCCGGCAATCGAAGCGGAGACCGCGGCGGGGAAGACGGTGATGGTGCTCGCGTCATGTGGGTACATGCTGCGGCCGTTGATCAGTCTGCTCCGGCGCGAAGGCGTGCCGTTCCACAATCCGTACCGCCGGCGGCAGGGAGCGTGGAATCCACTCACACCGGGACGCGGCGTGAGCATGGCGGACCGGTTGCTGGCGCTCCTGCGACCAGACGAGGCGGTGTGGGGCAACGAGGCGAGATTCTGGACGCCACAGGACCTGAAGCCGTGGGTGGAGATCGTCCGGGCCGATGCGGGACTTGTGCCCGGCGCGAAGGCGGCGATCGGGCGGCTGGGTGGGATGGACTCCGTCACAGCGAACGACATGCTCGGCTGGTTCTCACACGAGGCGCTGACGGAGTTGTTCGTCAAGGATCCGCTCGGCTGGCTCGAACGCGCGGTATTGACGGCGAAGGCGCGCAGTCTCGAGTTCCCCTTAACGGTGGCACGAGCACGCGGCGCGGCGGTGCTGCGCGAGGAGCCGAAAGTGATTGTGTCTACGATCCACGCCTGCAAGGGCGGTGAATCGGACACGGTGATGGTGTTTCCTGATTTGTCCTTTGCCGGCGCCGCAGACTGGGCCGTCGGCGGCGAGCGCCAGGATGCGATTGTGCGGATGATGTACGTCGCCGCGACCCGTGCCCGCGAGACGCTTATCGTGTGCGGCGCCGGATCAGCGAACGCCGTTGCGTTGTGAGTTGCATTGTCTATTCAGCACAAGGAGAACGGCATGGACAGCCAGCAGCGGGCCGAGGTGATCGGTCACACAACCCTCGCGATTGAGGACCTGAAGGCAGCACTCAAAGCGGCAAAGAAGAGCGAGCCGGACACCGAGGTCGGCTCCAGCGTTCAGCGCGCGGCGGAACGCCTCGGCGAGGTGCTGCATGTGACCGGCGTCCAGGTGCATTTCTCCGCGAACGGTCGCGGGCACAACGACGAGGAGGACGAGCTGGAGCGCCGCCGCGAAACAGCGACGACGGGGCGACCGCTCCTGGTTGAGGGGACCGTGCTGCCGGGATTCGAGGGTGAGGAAAACGATGGGGATTAGTCGCGGCTCGATCTTCGGCCAGCGCGGGACGGATGCAAAGCCGTTTGCGACGAATGGCAGGTGTCCGGGGTCAGGCAGTGAGGGTACCTCGCTGCGCTGCCCGGTGTGCCTCCGGACGATCCGGCGCTTCCCGAATGGCAAGCTGCAAACACATACGCCGTGATGTGAGGGTGTGATGGCAACAGGCATTGAGTGGACAGACGAGACGTGGAATCCAACCACCGGCTGCACGCCGGTCTCACCCGGCTGCGACCACTGCTACGCCGAGATCATGGCGAAGCGGTTGCAGCGCTTTGGCCAGCACAAGTACCGAAACGGCTTCGCCTACACCGAGCACGAGCAGGAACTTGACCGGCCGCATGGATGGACCAAGCCCCGGCGGATATTCGTCAATTCGATGTCCGACCTCTTCCATGAGGAGGCCACACAGCCGTTCATCTTCCGCGTGTTCGACGTGATGCGAGAGGTCGACCGCCACACCTACCAGGTGCTCACGAAGCGACCGAACAAGGCGGCTGCGTGGCTCCGGATCTACTGCATCGAGCGCGGCTTGCAGATGCTGCCGCCGCACATCTGGATCGGGACGAGCGTTGAGAACCAAGACGCGGTGTACCGCGTTGGGCACCTGCTCCGTGTCCCGGCGGCCGTGCAGTTCCTGTCGTGTGAGCCACTTTTGGGACCGCTGGACCTCTCACGTTTGCGATTGTTCAAAGACTCGTCGTACTTCAACGCTCTTGATGGTTTCCGGCACATTGACATCGGTAATTGGACGAAGCGTCTCAATGACGAACCAGAGCCACGGGTTCACTGGGTCATCGCTGGCTGTGAGTCGGGGCAAGGCATGCGCCCCTGTGATGACGACTGGTTGCGCTCGCTTCGCGATCAGTGTGTGGCCGCCGGCATCCCCTTCTTCCTCAAGCAGAAGCATGAGCGCGTCGAGGAGACGGTGCATGTCACGGACATCACCGGACCGCGTCGCGACTACACGAAGGTCCGCAGCCGGCTGGTCGTGAAGCACGCGCCAGAGCTCGATGGGCGGCAGTGGCTGGAGGTTCCACAGCGAGAGGAGGTGACGGCATGACACAACCACTGACCAACGAGCACATGCGGGAGATCGTTGCGGCGGTGCGGTCGCCGGAGCGCAACTTCATCGCCTACGAAGATCAGTTCGGACACCTATTCGTGTTCGTCGAGTATTGGGAGTCGGACAGCAATGATCCCGACGCTGGTCCGCAACTTCAACAAGGCTGGCCGTTGCTGCTCACCGGCATGACCGAGCCAACGCAGGTCGTCCAAGCCTGCTTCAAGGCCCTCATGACGTCGCTCGAGCATCAGGCGCGGGAGTGGTTCCTCTACCGCGATCAACCGGTGATGTCGCCACATCGAGACATCGATCAGGTGGCGGAGCAACTTCAGGCACAACGCACGGTGGTGATGCGATGAAGGGATTGTCACTGACCCAACCGTATGCCTCCCTCGTCGCCATCGGCGCGAAGCGCATTGAAACCAGGTCATGGCGAACCGACTACCGGGGTTGGGTTGCAATCCACGCGGCGAAGGGATTCCCCGGTTGGGCGGTCGAAACAACCTATGGCGAACCGTTCCGAGTTGCGCTGACCTCAGCTGGGTATACCAAGGCGTCGGACCTCCCCCGCGGAGCGATTGTCGCGTTGGCACGGCTGCAGGGGTGCTTCGGTACGCCGTCCGAGGGTAGTTCCAAGCGGGTATATCCCTTCGCGGATGACCTGACATTGCCGCCACCAGAACCGGAGCGGTCCTTTGGCGACTACTCGTCGGGACGGTTCGCCTGGGTATTCTCGACGGTTCGCCGGCTGCCCGAGCCAATTCGATATCAGGGCCGCTTGGGGTTGTGGGATGTACCGGTTGACCTGGAGCATCTGCTCTTCATCGCGATCGGACATGTGGCACCAGAGGCGGTGCCGTGATGAGTCAGACTGCTGCTGTACCGAAGAAGCGTCGCATTGCTCCCGACGATCGGCGCTGTGAGGAACCCAACGCGAACTACTCGAACCTGCCCCGGAGCTTTGGTGAGCAACGGAAGGGGCAGCGCTGCGCCGCCCCTGGCACCGAGGTCGTCGATGGCCGGCGGCTGTGCCACCAACACGCGAAGCACGCCCGTGGCGAGGTGATCACAAAAGCCAGCCGCAAGCTGACGATGGCGCAGGCGGGCGAGATCCGGGCGCGGGTCGCGGCCTATCGGGAACGGCTCGGCCTGCTGCCGTCGCAGTTGTACGGTCCGAAGCCATGGGAGCAGGAGGAGTACGGCGTCTGCTCTCTCCGGGCGCTGGCTCAGGAGTACGGCGTCTCGATCTGCGCCATCAGCCAGCTCGTCAACGGCAAGACCTATCGCGATGTGCCGGTTGCGCCGGTGCGGGTGCGGCGTCCCCCGCGCCTGACACCGGCACAGAAACAGTGCATCCGGGCGCGGTGGGTCTTAGGCGAATCGGCGCGGTCGATCGCGCGCGTGTTTGGCGTGTCACACGAAACGATCTGGAACACGGTGCGCGGCCTCCCCCGGCAGGATGCGACGTGGGATGCACGCACGGTGCGCCGACTACGCGAGGCGCTGGCGCGTGCGGAACAGGCGATAGCCGGGGCACAGACGGGCACTACAGGCGTTGAGTTGGTAGAACGACACAACAGTGAGATTGCGGTGCTGTCTGCGTCAGAGCGTGGGGTACAACGGCAATGACACTCGTGATCGACACTCGCGTCTGCTTGCACTGCAAAGCGGTGTTTGAGCCCAAGAGGCCAAGTCAACTCTATTGCACATCGTCCTGCCGGAAGTCGTTGCACAAGGAACGTTTTCAAGTTGACTCGGTGTCTCGCAGGCTCAACTTACCAACGCCAACCGTTGGAGCACTCAGCGAACTCCGCGCGGCAACCGACCTGATGATGCGTGGGTATCACGTCTTTCGTGCGCTGAGTCCGTCATGTCCGTGTGACTTGGTCGCGATGCATAACGGCGCATGTCTCATGATCGAGGTTCGCACAGCGTATCAGCGTGAGCCCGATGGTCATGTATTCGCACCGCGAGCGAGGCGAATAAACGGCGTGGTGCTCGCACTCGTCACGCCCGACGCAATCATCTATGAGCCGCCAATCCCAGAAATCGGCACGGAGCAGGGAGTCAGCGAACCGTGAGGATGATGTGCGTCTCAGTCGCCTAGTTGAGTCGGAGCGTGTCATGGAGCGAGAACCAACCGTCTATTGCAAGACGTGCGACACCCTGCAACCGGTGCGCCTCGTCGATGCACTGGTGAAGCATCCGATCAGGCCGGAGCACGACCCACTCAAGGCCGAGCCGCACGAGGTCAGAGGCGTCCTTGCCTGTCGCCACCGCGCCTCGTTCATTACCAGCGGCCGGCAGGTGGCACGGTTCAACGCTCTGATGGGAGCGACCGCATGACGGAGGAACGGCCACGACGACAGCGCTTGCCGCAGTTGCCGGAGCATCCCGACGAAGGATGCCGGTATCACCCGAGCTGTCTGTCGTGTCCGTTCCCCGTTTGCGTGTTCGAGGTGCCGGCAGCGGCGCGAGAAAGGATCGAGATCGTGGGCGACACCATGCAATGCGCGAAGTGCCGGGGCCGGCTGCGCTACGAGGCGGGGATCGATGGCCATGTGCTCAAGTGCCATCAATGCGGCTCTGAGATCCCAGCACAGGCGCCGGCGGCGGCGTCGGCACAACCGGCGAACGGGACGGTACCCCGCCTGGCGCACGTTGCGACGCCGGACTGGATCGCCGGGGCGAAGGCGGAACTTCAGCGGTGCCTGGAGTCGGTCGCGGCGATTGAGGACGCGAAGCGCGGCGCGGAGCGCATCCATGCGGCGCTCACCGTCTACGGGATCACGCTCGACCCGCTGCCGTGGAAGGCGCGGAAAGGTGGAACGAAGGCGGCGTCACGCGCTCCGGCGACTCAGCCAACGGGAACGTGCATCAAATGCGCTCGCGAGGCATCACTCTCGGCGTTCATGCGGGTCGCCGACGGCTACGTCTGTCGCAAGGCCGTTGAGTGCGAAGCGCGGGCACAGCAGGCGGTGCCGGCATGACGTTGTTCGAGGTGAACGATGGCGATCCCCGTCTCCTGGGCCACTACCTGTGTCACTACAGCTCGAAGAAGGCGCGCGGCGCACAGCGCAGCCGAAAGCGGGGCGGCAAGAACTGGAATCGCGTGATCGGGCCAGGGGAGAAGCTCGCGCTGCTCACACCGTGCAACCGGGCGTGCTTCTTGTGGCGGAAGTCGCGGTACCGGAAGGACGGCCAGGTCGGTGTGGAATGCACGCTCTTTCGGAACGTCGGGCCGTGGCAATCGAGCTGCCTCATTCGCGAGGCCGTCGCATTGGCGTGGTGTCGGTGGCCGGGCGAGCGGCTGTTCACTATGGTCGATCCGACGCAGATTGCCTCAACGAATCCCGGCTGGTGCTTTCTGATGGCCGGCTGGGTCCGCCTCAAAGAGCCAACGAAGGCGGGATTGCGCGTCTTGGAGTTGATGGCGGTGCCGGCATGATCACAATCACGCCATGGCATCACGAGGGATGCGAGCGCAAGCACCTGAAGGTCACCTGTCCGCACGGGGAGATTTTTGCGTGCTTGCCGCGGGCGCCGAAGAAGGGGGAGCGGCGGGAGGCGTATCACGAGCCGAAGAACCAGGAGGCCGAGATGGCGGCGCGATTGCGGGAGAAGAACGGCTGCACGTGTCAGGTAGTAGACCAAGTCAGGACGCGGGAGGGGGCGGCATGACGGTCTATGTCGATCCGCTCATCAATCACGGCGTTCGCATCGGCCGCGCCGGTCCGGAGTGGTGTCACCTCACGGCAGACACCGACGCGGAGCTTCATGCGTTCGCTCAGCGGCTCGGTCTCCGGCGGTCGTGGTTCCAGCACAAACCAGAAGCGCCCTGGAAAGATCACTACGACCTGACGAAGGGGAAGCGAGCGGAGGCTGTTCGGCTCGGCGCGATCGAGATCGACATTCATGAGGCGTATGAGCAGATGAAGGCGAAGCGGAGGGCGACGGCATGAGCACGACGATGGACGTGCACTTCAGCAGCGCCGATCAAACGTGGACCACACCGCGCTGGCTGTTTCGCGAACTAGACGCCGAATTCGGCTTCACCTTGGACGTGGCGTCGAGTGACGACAACGCCCTGTGCGAGCAGCGCTTCACGCCGGAGACGAACGGCCTCGCGCAGGATTGGCTCACCGCGGCGGCGGGCGGCTCCGCGTTCTGTAATCCGCCCTACCGGACGGTGGCGAAGTGGATCGAGAAGGCGGCGGCCGAGGCGGCGCGGGGACTGACCGTCGTGATGCTTATCCCCGCACGGCCCGATACTGATGCATTTCATAAGCACATCATCAACAAGTCCAACGTGGAAGTTCGGTGGTTGAAAGGTCGATTGAAGTTCGGAAATGCGACAAATAGCGCACCTTTCCCTAGTTGTGTCGTGATCTTTCGGCCCAAGGTGGTATAATGAATGTGCTGACGCTACCCGATTTGATCGAGATCCCTGGACAGGGTGTACCCTCTACACGGCCGTCTCTGAGTCGGGTGGCGTCAGCAACCATCTCGATCCTCGGAGGCGGCTTCCTCATGCCACCTGCAATCCAGTTTCGTACTCCCGCACAAGAGACGGACCTCCGCACCTTTGGTGTCTATAGCATCCTCAACACGATCACCGGTCGGCGGTACATTGGCTCGACCACGAGCGCATTTCGCGAGCGATGGGTAGGGCACCGTCGTGATCTCCGAAATGGTGAACACGACAACGCGCCGTTACAGGCCGCGTGGAACTATCACGGTGCACTCGCATTCCTCTGGTTGATCGAAGAAATCGTGCCCGATCGCGCGGCCGTGCTTGCTGCTGAACAACGACATCTCAATCAGTATCAGACGACATGGCGGACCAGCCTCTATAACGTCTGCCAGACAGCCGGTTCAACGCTCGGAATGCGGCACTCAGCAGAGCAGTTGTTGGCCAAGTGCAAGGCGTGGGTATTCGTTGCTCCAGACGACACGATTCATCACGTCGTCAACATGCGCGCCTTCTGTCGTGAGCACGGCCTTCCGCAGTCGCACATGATCAACATTGCTCATGGACGAGGTGGGGCGGGTCAGTACAAGGGTTGGTTGTGTTTCCGTCCTGATGACTTCAGTCTTGCCGTGCTGAAGGAACGACGAACGGCTCTCGCTCGGCCGGTCTACCGCCTCATCGATCCAGACGGTCTGGAGTGCGTGGTGGTCAACCTCGCGCGGTTTTGTCGCGAGCGAGGATTGGATGCCGCTTCGCTGTTCAACACACGGATAGGTCGCAAAGGCCGCCAACAACACAAAGGCTGGAGGATGCTGCCATGACGGATGCCTGGCACCGGCTGATCTTGAACCGCCCTGGGGTTGAGGTGCGGTTTCTCCGAGGTCGCCTCCAGTTCGGTGGCGCTGCGAACGGGGCACCGTTCCCGAGTGCGGTCGTGGTGTTTCACGGTGGCGAGGTGCGACTGTGAACGACTATGCCACCTTCCTTGCTGGCAAGCAGCGGATCGCACCGTCGGTGGGGTTCGACGTACCGGAGGTCGACCTCGCCGATCATCTCTTTCCCTGGCAGCGACGGCTGACTACCTGGGCGCTCCGCAAGGGGCGGGCGGCACTCTTTACCACGACGGGCAGCGGTAAAACGCGGATGCAGCTTGAGTGGGCGCGTCAGATAGTCGCTCGTACTGGCGGACCAGTGCTCATCCTGGCGCCGCTCGCTGTTGCGCAGCAGACCGTGACCGAGGGAGAGCGGGTCGGGGTCCCGGTCACACTCTGTCGCAGCGGCACGGATGTCAGCGACGGCATCAACATCACGAATTACGAGATGCTCCACCACTTTGATCCGGGCACCTTTGCCGGCGTGGTCCTCGATGAGAGCTCGATCCTGAAGACCTTCTCGGGTGTCACGAAGAAGCGGCTGATCGAGTCGTTCCGGGCGACACCGTACCGCTTGTGCTGCACGGCGACGCCGGCGCCGAACGACGTGGTCGAACTCTGCAACCACGCGGATTTCCTCGGTGTGATGAAGCCGGCTGACATGATCACGATTTTCTTCATCTCCAAGGGCGACGATCAGAAGGTTGGTCGCTTCCGGCTCAAGCGCCATGCGCGGAGCGCCTTCTTCCGCTGGCTCGCCTCCTGGTCGATGTCGATGAACACCCCGTCCGATCTCGGCTATCCCGATGACGGTTTCGTGCTCCCGCCTTTGTCGATTCGTCCGCGCGTCGTTGACACCGAGTGGAAGCCGGACGGACAACTCTTCTTCACCGTGCTGAAAGGTATCACCGAGCGCGCGGCCGTGCGTCGGGCGACGGTCGCGGCGCGGGTGCAGGCGACGGCCGATCTGGTTCGAGCAGAACCGAGCGAACAATGGCTGATCTGGTGTGGCCTCAACGATGAGGGGCGGGCAATCGCGGCCGAGCTACCGGGCGCGGTGGTCGTTGAAGGGTCGGACTCCCCCGAGCACAAGGCGGATGCACTGGCGCGATTTGCATCTGGGAAAACGCAGGTCTTGGTCACGAAGCCGGCGATTGGCGCCTGGGGCTTGAACTTCCAACGGTGCGCGCGGATGGCGTTCCTTGGACTCGGTGACTCGTTCGAGCAGTATTTCCAGGCGTTGCGTCGCTGCTGGCGGTTTGGGCAGACGCGACCTGTTGAGGCGCACATCGTTCTCTCAAGCATCGAGACGGCCATCTTCGAGAACGTCTTACGCAAAGAACGGGAGCATGCCGCGGTGATGCGGGAGTTGGTCCAGAGCGTGCGCGACTTCGAGCGAGAGGAACTCGCGTCCGTGCGCCGTGCTGACGAGTACACACCAGCCCAGGTAATGCGATTGCCGGCGTGGTTGATGAGGGAGGAATTAGCCCATGCAGGTGCTTGACCAATATCACGGCGCGGGATGGGCGCTCTACTGCGGCGACGCGGCCGAAGTGCTCGCCGGGTTACCGGAGGCGTCGGCCCATCTCGCGGTGTTCAGCCCGCCGTTCAGCGACGTGTATACCTACAGCGCCTCAGACCGCGACCTCGGCAACGTGCGGGATGCGGCTGAGTTCTTCAAACACTTCGGGTTCGTCACGCGCGAACTTCGGCGCGTGATGGTGCCCGGCCGCGTGGTGGCGATGCACACCTATGAGATCCAGCTCTATGGCACGAGCGACGGCCGCCGCGCCCGGTACGACTTTCCCGGCGACTGCATCCGCCACATGGAGACGCAGGGCTTCGACTATATGGCGCGGATCACGATCAACAAGAACCCCCAGACGCAGGCGATCCGCAATCACCCACAGGAACTGCTATTTGCCACGCTTCGGCGGGACGCCTCGAAGTCGTTCCCGGCACAGGCGGACTACCTGCTGCTCTTTCGGGCGCGGGGAAAGAATCCGATCCCGATCCCGGCACCGATCACTGAAGAGGAATGGATTCGCGACGCGGCGCCGGTCTGGCTCGATATCCGCGAGACGGACATTTTGCCGGACGCCGGCAGCCGAGAGAACGACGACGAGCGACACCTCTGCCCGCTGCAACTGCCCGTCATTGAGCGGTGCGTGCGGATCTGGAGCAACCCTGGCGAGACGGTCCTCGATCCGTTCGCCGGCATCGGCAGCACCGGGTATCGGGCCGTGCAACTGGACCGGCGTTTCGTCGGCATCGAGTTGAAAGCCGCGTATGCGCGGGTCGCGGCGCGATTCCTCCGGCAAGCGGAGGCTGATGGACGGCAGCCGGACATTTTCAGCTACGCCGCCGCACAGGAAGCAGCATCGTGACGTACGTCTACCTCGGCGACACGCTCACCGATCCGGCGCTCGTTGGGCAGCCCTGCGACCCGGTGCGCTGGTCCGATGGCCGGCGCGTCGTGGGCCAAGGCAAAGCGGCCGGGCGAGCGCTGGTCGTGTTCGGCGATGGGCGGCGGGTGGCGGTGCTCCGGCGACGGCTGCGACTGAGAGAGAAGGGATCATCATGACTGAACAACGACGGTTCAAGGCGACCGAGCAAACCACGATCCGTGATCTCCAGGCGACGATGCGCCAAATGGGGGCCACATCGCTCAAGATCGGCCAAGACTTTACGAGCGGCGAGTACGAAATCGTCTTTGACCGTGCCGGCCGCCGCTACGTCTTTCGCTGCAACAAGTGGAAGAACTCGCTCGACAACCTCCGCGCCGCCCAGCGCACGATTTCGCTGCTCTACCAAGCAATGGAGGAATACGGCACAACCCAGACGGTAAGTCGTGGGTCGGCATCAGGCAGTGGCCAGAAGGTCGATCCATTCCTGCAATTCTTCCTGCCCTTTGAAGCGACACCGGACGACACCGTGCTGCTGCTTGGCTCCGGTGCAGCGCCGTGGTGGGAGGTGCTCGGTGTGTCGCAGTCGGCCAGCCGCACCGAGATCGTGAACGCCTTCCGTGCATTGGCGAAGGTGCATCACCCAGACACCGGCGGCACTGCGGATGACTTCAAACGGTTGCGGTCGGCCTACGAACAGGCGCTGGCCGGGTTGGGAGGCTGAGTGATGGCAGAACAACCAATGCCAGGAGCGGGAACGGCGGCAGTGTTTCCCGAACTGATCAAGGACATCGAAGCACGCCGACAGAAAGGAATTGAAACCTACCACCGTGAATTAGAGATCCACAACGGCAGGGATGCACTGCTCGACCTATACGAGGAAGTCGCCGACGCCCTCGCCTATTTCAAGCAGTTGCTGATGGAGCGGGATGCTGGCCGGTGCACTGATGAAGCTTGCGCGCCCTGTACCGCGTGTTCGCTTCGCCTAGCAGAACAGACGCAGGCGCATCCCTGCGGCTGTCTGGCCTGCGTGCGGGCGAGGCAAGCGGCGCTCGATGCGGCCGGCGCGATCGACGACCGGGTGATCGGGATACGTCGGGCGCACCCGGCACCGAAGGAGGCGTGATGAGCGGCTATCGATCCCACAAGGAGTTGCTAAGTGAGTACGGCAGCCGGTGCGAGTACTGCTTGCAGGGGTGGCCATGCGATGCCGTGGCGCTGGAAGCCCTCGCGCGGCGGGCGCTGGCTGTGGTTTCACTCGCTGACGACATCCGGCGACTGTCGGTTCAGGCGTTCTGGGATAGGCATGGACGTATGAATGCAGTCGAAATACAGGCATTCATCGACGCGAAGGTTGACGCCGTGCTCAACGACCCGTTGGCGGTGCGTCTGCGCGAGGAGGCGTGATGAGCGGGCTCTTCAACAAGTTCCAAGGCGAGGTATCAGCCTGGGCCAGCGCGACCTTCGGTGAATCAACACCCGACCGCGTACTGACCCATCTCGAAGATGAGGTCCGCGAGCTGCGGGCGGCGCTTGAGCGCGGCGATCGGCTCGCCATCTGCGAAGAAGCCGCCGACGTGCATCTGCTCCTCCTGCGGCTGGCGTCGATGGAGCGCTTCTCGCTGTACCAAGCGTCCGAGCGGAAGCTCGCCGTCAACCGCACGCGAACATGGGGTGAACCCGACGAACGGGGCATCGTGCGGCATGTGGAGGACGCGCCGGCATGAGTGCAACCTGGCTGCTGACAGCCATGCCGGTCAGCCTTCAGAATCAGGACATCTGTTCTGAAGGAGACGCACGTGTCCATCGTAACGCTCCGCCCGAAGCTGCCAGGAACGTTGGAGGGGTTGGTCGAATTCGCCACGCAGGCGATGGCTGTCGTTGGCAATCAAGACGATGTCGTCGCCGACCTGACCGGACTGCTCGCCCGGATCGAGCGGCATCTCGAAGGCCAGGGCGGCGATCCGTTCGTGCTCTTGCTCGACACGCGCGACGCCTTGCGGATGGCCGATATCGTCCGCGACGCCACCCGGCCATGGCTTGCCCGCGTGGGAGTGCGCTAAGGGAGGTTCTTGTCATGGCGGATAGCTGCATACACCATTGGCGGATCGCAATGCCCGACGGTCCGACGAGTCATGGCGTCTGCAAGCGTTGCGGCGCCGAGCGAGAGTTCTCGAACTACGACGAGGGGAGCATCTGGCGTGATGGTGGACACGGACTGAGTGAGGTCGCCGTTGCTGGGTTTGGGCGCTACGCACGCGACCGAGTTGAGTCGAGATCTCAAGTCAACACGATTTGGTGGTAGCCGATGACGACGAGCGTGATACGGGGACGGCCGCGAACATCAGAAGCACAACGCTTCTGGTCGAAAGTCGATCAGTCCGATGCTGATGGCTGTTGGCTGTGGAAGGGTTACAGAGCAAGGAAGGGGTACGGCCACTTCAAGCGTGCCGGTCGGCATGGCCGAATTGAGCAATCCCACCGGGTCGCTTGGGAGTTGACGCATGGACGACCGCCCGACGATATGTATGTCCTGCACCGGTGTGACAATCCTCCGTGCAATCGTCCAGACCACCTGTTTCTAGGGACACTGCTCGATAACGCCGCAGATTGTGTTTCCAAGAGTAGGCAGAGCATGGGTGCGCGTAACGGTCGTGCCAAGATTAGCGAAGAAGGTGCAAGGGTAATACGTGAGTTGAGGAGAGAAGGCGTAACACTTTCTGAACTATCTAGGCGATTCGGCATTGACAAGTCACAGGTGTCAAGAATTGTGCGGAACGAGGCATGGACATGCGTTGCCTGACTCCACTCAACATCATCCCTCGTTCGGTCTGGGATTAAGGAGGCGACGTGTTGATGGTCGATGAGGCGCAGCAGCAGCAAGACACGGATGCGACCCGGCCGGAACCACCGGAGGGGCAGTCGCGGGAGCAGTTCACCAAAGCCATGCTCAAGGCGGCCTATCGTGGTGCAGGGAGCACACCGATCAACAGCCGCGAGGAATCGGTCACCGGCCGTTGCCTCTCGGAGCGCTTCACGATGCACCTCGACGTGCTCCAGTGGGTGCAGGAACCCTATCTCACGCGGCGTCAGGTACAGATCGTCGAGTTGATCTACCGAGACGACTTGACGATCCGTGAGGTGGCCGGACGGCTGAACGTCCACCACGTCACCGTCAGCCGGGACCGACACGATGCGCTGGAGACGATCATTCGCATCGCCTGGAACGATCCGGGGTACCACCTGCCTTACCGGGTGTATACCACGTCGCAATCTGATGCGGGATGGAATGAGGGTCCATGAGTGAATTAGGACCACTGGTTCTTGCCATGCAGATATGTTCCGTGGTACAGAGTAAAGTAAGTACAGTTGTCTCCAGCGCCCGCGCGGCTTGCCGCGCGGGCATTTTGTTGATTTCGGAGATTCAGGATTTCCAGTTATGGCCGGGAAGACGCGGCTCAAGAAGCGCGACCGAGCCGTCGCATTGCTGGCTCGTGGCGATCGAAGCCACGAGCAGATCGCGACTGAGTTGAAGATTGCCAGCCGCACGCTTCGCAACTGGCTTTCCGACCCCGCCTTTGCCGCTGAACTCGAAGCCGCCAAGGGTGCGATCCGCGATGCGCTTTGTGCCGAGGGCGTCGCAGCCAAGCAGAATCGGCTGGACAGTTATCGAGATCGTCACCAGCGGATGCAGCAGGTGATCGAGGCTCGTGCTGATGCCAACCGCAAACGCAACGTGGTGGTGCAGTCCGGTCAGGGAAAAGACCTCGACTTCGACGGTTACACGGCAGCCGGTGCCGAAACCGGAATCATGGTCCACACTGTTACCTACCTCAAGGACGGGCGCCGGGAGGAATGGGCAATTGACACCGGTCTGCTCAAGGAAATGCGGGAGCTAGAGAAGCAGGCTGCAACCGAGATGGGGCAGTGGGACGACGGCAAGGCCAACGCGGTACTTAAGCACCTGGATCTGACGAAACTCACTGCGGAGCAACTGGAGCGGATCGCCAATGGTGACGACCCGATCCAGGTTCTCCTCGCCGGTTGATCTGGCGCTGCGGGCGAGCGCCGAACTCGAACGGCGCCGGCGTGGCGATCAGGGCGATGCGCTCACGGTTTACCGTGACGATCCGGTGGGGTTTGTCCGTCAGATCCTCGGCGTTGAGCCATGGAGTATCCAGCGCGACATTCTCGACGCGCTCAACTACGAGCGGGCGCGGGTGGCGGTGAAAGCCTGCCACGCCAGCGGCAAGTCGTTCATCGCGGCGGCGGCGGCATCCTGGTTTCTCAACACCAGGCGTGACAGCGCGGTGTTGACGACTGCACCAACCGACCGGCAGGTGAAGGAGATCATCTGGCGCGAGATCCGAAATCAGACACAGGGGGCAACACAGAAGCTCCGTGACCGGCTCCTCGGCCGTGAACCGCGGTGGGAGGTTGGGCCGAAGTGGTTTGCCCTGGGCCTTTCGACCAACGAGCCGGAGCGGTTTCAAGGGTTTCACAACCCGTCGATCCTGGTGATCCAGGATGAGGCATCCGGTATTCCAGAGGCGATCCATCAAGCCATCGAGGGCGTGCTCTCCAGTGGTGACGCGCGGCTCTTGATGATCGGCAACCCAACCCAGGTGTCGGGACACTTCCATGCGGCGTTCACGAAGAACCGCGCGACCGGGACTGCGATCACGATCAGTGCTTTCGACACACCGAACCTGACCGGAGAGGGATCGTACCCGTATCTGGTTTCACCGGATTGGGTGCAGGAGAAGCGCGCAGAGTGGGGCGAAGACTCCGACTTGTACCGCGTGCGGGTGCTTGGCGAGTTCCCGCGCGGCACGCTCGACACCGTGATCGCGCTCGCGGACATCGAAGCCGCGCGGGGGCGCATGCTCGTCACCAGCGAACGGTTGGAGGTTGGCGTTGACGTGGCGCGGTTTGGCGACGATCGCACGGTGATTGTTGGGCGGTCGGGACCGGTAGTGCTCGGCATCGAGGTCCTGACGAAACGCGACACGGTGTTTACGGCGGGGCGGACGGCCGAACTGGCGGACCAGTGGGCCAGTGCACTTGGTATCCCGGCCTCGCACGTTCAGATCAAAGTAGACGATGCGGCGATGGGCGGCGGTGTCACGGATCAACTCCGGGCGATGCGGCGGCCGGTCGTGCCGATCAACGCGAGTGAGCGGGCGGTTGACCCGGAACGCTATCCCAACCGCCGGTCGGAACTCTGGTTTGCGACGGGCGAACGGGCCGCCGATGGTGATCTCGACCTGACGCGGTTGGACCAGTCAACGTACGACGTGCTCGTTGCCGAACTGACGGCGCCACGGTGGAGCATGGACAGCCGGGGGCGACGCGTCGTCGAACCGAAAGACGCCTTCAAGAAGCGGCTCGGACGCAGCCCGGATCTTGCCGACGCCTTCAACTTGGCATTTGCACCCGCGCCAAAGCGTTTGGCGCTCCCCTCGATGATCGCCGGCGGGGTGGCGGGCTGGCAGCCAAGGACGTGACGATGCGATGGTGGCCGTTCTCCAAACCGACAGCCGGCCCGACCCGTGCCGTCGCGTCGCCTTCCCCTCCGCGCGTTGCCGGCATGGGTGGTCGGTTGTCGGTGGACACACAGGAGACGGTGTTCGGTACGCCGCGCGTGATCCGGCCGCCGCTCGACGCCGAGGGCCGCTGGCGCCTGCAGGAACTGGACAGCGAGACGCTCTCGCGAATCGCGCCCGCCGACCTGCTGCCGCTGCTTTCCGACCTGAGCCCGGAGATCTCGCGGGCGCTGTGGGACTGGTTGCGCCTCGCCAATCCGGGGTGGGAGTGCACCGCGCTCCGGCCCGGCAGCGATGATCCCGACCCGGCAGCGCAGGCGGTGCTCAATACCCTCCTCGGCCGGCTGACGGAATACTACGGCGCGGTCGATGTCGTGCTCGCCCGACTCAATATCGGTGCGATGCTGCGTGGTGCGTTCATGGCGGAGTTGGTGCTCGACGCGAACGGCCGCGAGGCGGTGGACCTCGCCACACCGGACCCGGCGACGGCGCGGTTCGAGCAGCGCATCGACCCGGTGCGAGGTCAGATCTGGCAGCTGGGTCAGTGGCAGGGCCTCAAGGGCTTCGTGCCGCTCGACCGGCCGACGATCCGGTATATCCCCATTGACCCGCTGCCGGGCTCGCCCCACGGCCGGGCGATGGCGGCGCCGGCGCTGTTCGCGGCGTTGTTTCTGATTGGGATGCTCCACGACCTCAAGCGGGTGGTGCAGCAGCAGGGCTATCCCCGCTACGACATCGCCGTCGTGATGGAGCGGCTGAAGGAGATGATGCCGCTCAACCTGGAGGGCGACCCCGACGCACTCAAGGCATGGATCGACGAGGTGATCGCGGAGATCGAGAAGGCATACGCCAAGCTGCAACCGGATGATGCCTTCATCCACCTCGACGTGGCGGAGATGGGGCGGCCGGTGGGCACGGTTGATAGCAGTTCGCTGGGGGCGATCGACGGCCTGATCGAGATGCTGGAGCGGATGTCGGTGCGTGCCCTCAAGACGACGCCGCTGCTGATGGGCAGCACGGAGGGCACGAGCGAGGCGAACGCCAACCGGCAATGGGAGGCACACCTCCAGTCGGTCAAGGCGTTCCAGCATTTGAGCGAGCAGTTGCTTGAGTACCTGTTGGGCATCGCGCTCCAGGTCCAGGGCATCCAGGCGCGGGTACAGTGGCGCTACGCGGAGAACCGGGCCTCCGAGATGCATCGGGACGCGCTCACCGAGGCGGTGCAGATCGACAACGCGATCCGCAAATACCTGTATGGGTGGGCGACACACGAGGAAAGCAGCCTCGCGATCACCGGCCACGAGCCGGCCGCCGATGAACCGCTGGCGCTGCCGAGCGGGATCGCGGCGGCAACAGACGAGGCAACCGATTCCAGTGGGGTTGAGCCGGGCGCGAGCCGGGCACAGCGCAACGGCCACATTGCCGATTCGCTGACCGATGTGATGAGGGGCAGGCCATGAGCCGCTGCAAACGCTGTGACGTGCCGGTCGCGGACGGCGATCGGTTGTGCGTGGCCTGCGCCTGGCGGGTGCAGGGGCGCGATCCGCGGCGGTCCGGGCCGGTCCCGAATCTTCCCGTGCGGCCACAGTAACGAAGGGGCGAGGCGATGAGTGACGAACTGACCCACGGAGACATCAGCTTTGCCCGCGTGATGACGGTGCACGGCCGCGCCCTGATCGCCAGCGATGATGAGTTGCTCAAGCTGGCACGCAAGCGGGCGCTCGATGACAGCACGTTTGATGAGTTCCCCCCGTTCTTCTTTGGTGGGGAGATCAGTAATGGTCGATGGGATTCGTACGATACCAAAATGGGCGTGAGCACCCTCCGCAACTACGCGAAGGATGCCAGCGCCGGTGTCGCCTACCTACGGGCGCACAACAACCGCGAAGATGCGACCGGCGCCTCACTCAAGGGCCTGTTCCTCAAGGCAGATGGCGACAGCGAGTTCGACCGCGTGCAGGCCGACTTCTATGTGCCGCAGACGCCGGGCAACGTCGAGCACGTCACCCGGATCAAGACGGGCGTGATCCGCGATCTGTCCGTCGGCTTCAGCGGCGGTGAGTGGATCTGCTCGATCTGTGGCCGCGACATGATGGATTGGTTTGCTCGTGATTATTGCCCGCACTTCCTCGGCTTCAGCTATCCGATTGAGGGCGGCGAGGAGACGCAGGTGGCACGGGCGACGATTGAGAACGCGCGCCTGATCGAAGTATCCGGAGTGTATAAGGGCGCCACACCCGGCGCGGCGATCGCCAAGGCGAGGGCGCTGGCGGGCGAGGGGATGCTCGATGAGCTGACGCGCGACCTGATCCAGGTGCGTTATCGGGTGAGTCTGCCGGGACCATCCCGGCGCTTCCCTGGGATCGACGCGCTGCCGTCGGAACCTGGGGAGGAATCGGCACGGGGTGAGTCACAGGAGGTTGCCATGGGCACCACGAGTGAGGAGCGGCAGACTGAGCCGGCGTTGACGCCGACCGAGGAGGCGCTGGTCCGCCTGCTCGCGGCGCGGTCGGCGGTGCGTGACGGCGAGACACCGATCGAAGCGCTGACGCGGCTGCTGGATGAGGCCGATCGGTTGCGTCCGCTGGCCGACGACGGCCGCGCCTACCGCGCCGATCTGATCAGCGCGGCGCTGGCCGAGGGTGTGCGCGCCTACGGCGACGGCTTCGCCCAGGAGACGTACCGGGCGGTGCTGGAGTCGAGCACGCTCGACGTGATCAAGCGGATGCGTGACGACTGGCAGGCGGTCGGCGACAAGCAGTTCCCCGGCGGCCGCCAAACCGTCGAGACGGAGGAGCAGGCCGCGCCGGCCCCGGCCGCACCGCTGGTGCCTGACTTCGCCTTCCGGGCATAACGCAGACGATCCCGGCGGGACCGGGGCGAGAGGAGCACAGTAATGGCCGATCCACGCAAGGCGGTGGCGTTCGAGGGCCTTGGCGCCCGCTTTGCCACCTACAAGATCGATAACAGCACGATCACCTATGACAAGACCGAGGTGCGGGGCACGGCGCAACGCGACCTCGCTGTCACACTCTCGGCGGCCGGAACCGTCGAGCTCACCGCAGATGGCGATCCGATTGAGGGCCGGCTGGACCGCGTGGAGGCCGATGGCTACGCGGTGGTCCAGGTCGGTGGCTATACCACGCTGCCCGGCGGTGATAGCGCCAGCCTCACGCTCGGCAAGAAGATCGTCGGTGATCTCGGTGTGGGCGCGGCCAAGGGGTATATCCGCGAGGTCGCCACCGGCACGGCGGCCGAACTTGGCCTCGCCCGTGGCCGGGTGATCGACGCCTCGACCGCCAGTGCCACCGTGGTGTGTCTGGACTAAGCAGCGCCCGAGCGTAACCGGGCCGCACGGCCGCCTCCAGGGTGGGGCGGCTCTTTTGATGCCCGGCAATGAAAGGACAGAGCAATGGCAGATGTCAGTGTGCGGCCCGGCCCGAAGGAACTCCTCGCCCGGATGTCGCCTCGGATCTATGATGCAGCCCGCGAGAAGGGCATGACCCTCTCGATGTTCCTGGAGCGTGAGGATCCCTCCAGTGCCTACACGGGCGGGGCACCGGGCAGCGGCCTCGACGCCTTCGAGCGGCTGTTGCAGGCAGCGGAGATTCGCACCCAGGGCGATCCGGCGCGGGGCATCTACGCCAGCGAGTTCGGCGCCTTCGACGCGAACGACGCCACCCGCGCCCTGGTACCGGAGTGGATCGCCCGCCTTCAGCGGCGTGTTGCCTATCAGCGGCCCGCCGCAACCCGCGCCCATTCGAGTGATATGCAGGCCCTCGGCGACACCCTGCATCAGTACATCTTCAGCGGCGCCGCCCAGGTCGAACAGATCGCGCCCCAGATCCCTTTGAGCGAGATCATCGCCACGACGACGCCGATCGCCGGCAATGCGTTCAAGGCGCTGCAGCTGACCGACAACGCTGCAGATCGGCGCTTCGTCCGCGTCGGCGAGCGGGCCGAGTTGCCGGTGATCAGTCTGACCTTCAACGATCGCGAGGTGCAGCTCTACAAGTTCGGCCGCGCGATCGAGATCTCCTATGAGGCGATCCGGCGCCTGCCGATCGACACCGTTGCCCTGCATGTGGCGCGGGTGGCCGTCCAGATGGAGATCGACAAGGTGACGGCGGCGCTGGATATCGCCGTAAGCGGCGATGGCAACGCCGGGACGGCCGCCACGGAGACGGAGATCGCCACGCTCGATGCCGATGCCGTGGACGATGTGCCGACCCTGCGGGCCTGGCAGGCGTTCAAGCTCCTCTTCCAACAGCCGTACATGATGACCACGGCGCTCGCGCCGACGGATGTCGCGCTCGAGCTGCTGCTGATGAACAGCGGCAGCGCCAACGTGCCGATGTCGATGCTGCCGGCGCAACAGTTCGGCAGCTTCACCCCGATCAACCCGCAGTTGGGTGATGGCGTCCGCCTCGGGGTCACGGCCGACGCACCGGCGGGCAAGGTGATCGGCATCGACCGGCGCTTCTGGTTGAACCACATCGTCGAGATCGGCTCGGACGTGAGCGAGACGCAGCGGTGGGTGTTGCGCCAGGTGCAGTACCTCACACTCAGCGAGGTGTCAGGGTTTGCCGTGATCGACGCTCGGGCGGCCAGGATCCTCGACACCGTAACGCCCTAGCCCGGCGACGGGCGCGGACCTATGACGATCAGGTGGCACAAAGTGTGCCACCTGCGCCGGAGGCAGACCCATGGGGACCACTAATTTTGATCGCATCGAGGCCAAGGAGGTCGTGGCCGACAGTATCGAGGCGACGGCGCCGCTACCGCTCTCACAACTCGGCCTCTTCATCAGCGACGAAACGACCGCCACTGGCTCGGCCCAGAACATCGCCCACGGCCTCGGCGTCGTGCCGTCGAAAGTCGTGGTGACCGTGACCGAGCATCCGGGCACGCCCGACACGGGCGCGTTCGATGTGGCCGAGGGATCGCACACGAGCACGAATGTGGTGCTCACCGTGACCTCCGGCGTCAAGTTCAAGGTGCTGGCGTTCGTCTAGCGGGGGTGCGGCATGGCTGACCGAGTCGTGCGATTGGTCGGTGATCCGCCGACGCCATTCCGGGCCGTCGATAACGGCGACGGGACGTATGCACTGGCGGTGAGCGCTGCTGACGCGATCGACATTGCCGCGATCGCGGCGGGGGAGAACCACATCGGCCAGGTGACCGGCGTTGGGAACGTGGCGTTGGTGGCGCTCTCCACTGACGCCAATCCCTACGATGCCGGCGATGTGATCGCCGCGACCCAGTCGTTTACCGGCCTTCGCAAGAACGATAGCCGGGCGGTGATCAAGAGTCTCACGGTGATTGATGCCAGCGATCAGGGTGTCGCTCTCACGGTCGTGTTCCTCAGCGTCAACGTTTCAATTGGAACAGAAAACGAACAGCCGTCGCTTGCGGCGGCGAACGCGAGCGCCGTGCTCGGGTGTGTGGATGTCGCCGAGGCCGATTACCGGGATCTGGGTGATGTCAAGGTCGCGACGATCACCAACATCAACCTCCTCTGTGAGGGATTGAGTTTCTCCAATCTCTACGTTGCCGTCGTGAACGGCAGCGGCACGCCGACGTACAGCGCCAATAGCCTCCTGCTCAACATTGGCGTGGTGTTCTTGGATTAGAGGGTAGCCCTATGGCACTCCCCGACTCGGCCAACTATCCCGACGTGCGCGCGGCGATCGCGATCGATCTGGATAGCACGGTGCTGCCGGATAGTGTCATCGCGTTGTCCCCATACGCGCCCGCTGCCGAGGCCGAGATCGCCCGGCGGGTCGCAAATTACGCGGACGTGATCGCGGGCGGGGGCGACAACGCGGCACTGCTCACGCGGGCCGCGATCCTCATCTGCGCGGCGTTGCTGGTGCCAGCCGTGCCGAGCCTGTTGTCGGAGCGGTCCGCCGATGGCCAGTCCTACACCCGGCAGCCGATTGACGCGGCGGCGCTGGTGGAACGCCTGTGGTCGCAGGCCAACCAGGCGATTGACCAGGTGCTTGGCGAAAGCCCGGTGACGGCGGCGCGACCGACCGTGTTCGCCCTGGCCTGTGGGCGACGGGGGCGATAGATGCCACTGCCCACACGACCGACATATGCCCGGCGACTCGCACACCGCTGGCTCACGGCGCTCTGTGTGATCACCGATCCGGGGACGCCGGTGCGGGCGGCATCGGGGTCCGGCGGCAGCGAGGCGGGGACGCCGACCGAGTACGCGGATGTGGCCTGCCGGATCGCGCCGAAGGACACGACGGCGACCGTCGCCCAGTTCGCGGAGCAGGTGCTCGCCGATGCCGATTGGGTGCTCTACGTGGCGCGGGGCACGCCGATTGCGGCGGGGTGGCGCGTGACGGTGGACGGCGTGACCTACGCGGTGATTGCCGAGGCCCAGGGCACCGGCGCCGTCTACCGGCAGGCGTTGCTCAAGCGACAAGTGGCGGTGTGACCGCGGGTGACAGCGGTGAGGAAGGCGATCCCCAATGGCAGAGACACAAACCGACGGCCGGCTGTCCATGCACGGCGATCTCCGCGTGACCGTCCTTCGCGGTGGCAAGCCGGTGCCCACGCTGCGTGAGCGCATTCGCCGCATCATCGGGCGCGGCGATGACGAACCGGCAACGACTTGGGAGCAGTATCAGGCGGACGCGCAGCGGCGCCGGCAGGATGGGTGAGACGATGGCCCAGCGGATCGAACACACGCGCTCGTGGATTACGGCCCGGCTCGACCTCGACGGCCTCCGCGTTACCCTCCACGGCCAGGCACGGTACGGCGCCTACGACGACGGCGAATCCCGCCTCGTCTCGATGACCGTCGACCTCACCGACGACGAGGCGGCGCCGGTCGCCGAGGCGCTTCGGGCCGTCCTTGACGCGAACCACGACCGGATCGAGCTGGCGACCTTCGACGCGGCCACGGAAGCCTATAGCGTGATGCGCCGGCGCAAGGAGGGGTAAGCATGGTCGCTGAACTCATTCGCGTTGGTTCCTACACCGCGCCGTCGCCCGTGACGCTGCCGGACGAACTGCGGGCGCGGCTGCGCGACTACACTCCGAAAGGGCAGCTCGGCGCGATCGTGCGGTCCTGTTTCAGGCATCTGCCGGCGGACCTTGCCGGCGAGTTGCTCGACGCGATCTCGTCGTGTGTCGTGCTGGAATCCTCGCTCGGCATCGTCGTCTTCCGCCGCGGCGGGGTGAAGGGCGGGCCGATCCTCCGGGTCGAAGACTACGGCATCGTCTCGCGCAAGCTGATCACGAACACTGGCGTTGCCTTCCTCGTCGATGCGTGGCAGAACAGCGTTGAGCTGGAGAACCTGAAGTACCACGGCCTCGGCACGGGCAGCACCGCCGAGAATGCATCGGACAGCGCCCTCGTCACGGAACTGACGACCGAGTACAACCCGAACGGCACCCGCGCCACCGGCTCGACGACCGAGGCGTCGGCTGCCGTCTTCCGCACGGTCGGGACGAACACGCTCGACGCCACGCCCGGCGGCGACATCGAGGAGCACGGCGTCTTCAGCGCGGCCTCGTCCGGGGTGCTCTGGGACCGCTCGCTCACCGGTGGGCAGTCGCTGTCGTCTGGTGACGGCATCCAAAGCACGTATGACATGACCGCATCGGCTGGTGGGTAGTTTCGTAGGTTGTCTGGAGCCTGTCGCCGGGCGACGGGGATAAGCGATGCCGATCACCGCACCGCTCACGCCGACGACGGGGACCGAGTTCATCGCTGGGCAGATCACCGCGTCGGCGACCTACCCCACCGGCATCCAGGCCGACGATTTCATCGTCTACCTCCAGTACGGTGAGTCGTCGCTCGGCCAGGCGACACCAAAGACGCCAACGGGGGGCTGGGATCCCATCGGGTCCACTGCGGGGAGCGGCGACTACGTTGCCGGGTGGTACAAGATCGCCGCCGGCAGCGAGTCGGGAACGTTTGCCATTGGCTCAACGGGCGGCACGGCCAACGATCTGGGGTGGGGTTGCTACGTGCTCCGCTCCGACGAGGGCGTGCCGTCACTCGTCGCCGCACAGACACAGACCGGCGAAACGTCCACGCTGCCCTCGGTGACAACGCCGGTCGAGAACTGCTGGCGGGTCGATGCGATCCAGTGCGACAACGACAACAACGCGATCACCCCACACGCGAACCACACGGAGCGGTGGGAGGTCGTCGTTGACGGCAACCTGTTCCGCTTCTGGGCGGCGGATGAGGAGGTTGCGGCGGCGGGGGCGACCGGCACGCGGCCAGTCACCGCGGCAGATCTGGAACGGACGCTGACGTTCGTCGTCGCACCAGCGGCGACCAGCACACTGTTTGAGGTCGACATCGGCGGCACGCTCGCGCTGGCCGGGGCGCTCGACCTCCAGACGAACAAGCGGTTCGCCGGCACCCTGACGACGAGCGGTGCCCTGACGAAGCGGGTAAGCAAAGCGTTCGCCGGCACGCTGAGCACCGCCGGGACGCTGGCGAAACAGGTACAGCGGAGGTCCACCGGGACGCTGACGACCGCCGGGACGCTGACCACGCAGACGAGCAAGCACCTCGCGGGGACGCTCGTCACGGCGGGGTCGCTCGCGGTTAACCGGATCGTCGCCGTCGCGATCGGTGGCACGCTCGCGACGGCCGGCGTGTTGGTGAAACAAGTCCAAACGCGCTACACCGGGACGCTGAGCACGGCGGGCGTGTTGGTGAAACAGGTCAACCAGCGGCACGCGGGCACGCTCACGACGAGCGGCGACCTGACCGTGGTGCGCATCGTGGCGGTGCTGCTCACCGGGACGCTGGCGCTGAGCGGGACGCTGGTCCAGCAGGTGCAGCAGCGCTTTGCCGGGACGTTGAGCACCAGCGGGACGCTGATCAAACAGGTCCAGCAGCCCCACGCCGGCACCCTCGCGACGGCGGGTAGCCTCGCGGTCGTGAAGGCGGTCGAGATCACGCTCGCCGGCACGCTGACGACGGCGGGAACGCTGCACCAGCAGGTTGAGAAGCGGCTCACGGGCACGCTGACCACGAGTGGCGGCCTGACCAAGCAGGTAGCGAAGGCGCTCGCTGGCACGCTCGCGACAGCGGGGGCGCTGACGCTGCGGATCATTCCACCGCCCGCGTTTCGGACGGCAATGCGCGTCGTCCAGGCGGTCGCCACGGCGATGCGGGTCGGGCAGGCAGAGACGGCCACGATGCGGGTTGAGCAGACCGAGAGCACAACGATGCTCGTGGAGCAGGCCGAAAGTACGTCCATGACGGTTGAGCAGACCGAGGCCACGACGATGCACGTTGAGGACAGTCACACGACCACGATGCGGGTCGGACAGGCGGACAGCACCACGATGCGGGTCGAGGAGTAGCCGCGATGCCGAACCTCAACCTGACGATTGACGACATCGTCGAGGGCGACGACCGGGTGATCCGCTTCGGCGTCACGGTCGATCCGGAGGGCGACACGCTCGACGAGGCGATCGTCACGCTCAAGTCGTCGAAGGCCGACGCCGATCCGGGGCTGGTGCAGAAGACGATCTCGACCTCGGATGTGCCTGGCACCGGCCACATCGAAGACGACGGCACAAGTACCGGCGAGGCGGTCGTGCGCGTGGATCTGACGCCGGCGGACATGGCATTGCCGACACCGGGGACACCGGTCGTGTTCGACGTGCAGGTCTACACGGTGGGCGGCTACACGAATACGCCGTACATGGGCGAGATCACAACGATCCAAGGGGTGACCGATGCCACGCTCGCCTAGCACACCGCACCCGAAGGAACCACGCGAGCCGCCGCGGATTGAGGGCGACACGATCATCTGGTACGGGCGCCGCCGTCGCAAACGGGACGGGTCGCTTGGGGCGCCGGTGGAGCAGCGGCTACCGGTCAGCGATTACGAACTGGATGGCGGCACGGTGCGGCGGAAGCGGCGGCCGGAGCCGGCTCGACCGCCGACGCCGGTGCCTTCGCCGCGGACGTGGCCCTGAGGAGGCGCAACGATGGCACGGTTTAAGTACGTCGATCAGGGACTCTCCGCCTACATCAACGGGTTACCTGACCGCGCTGATCGGATCGCGGAACAGACAACGATCGAATGGAAGGCGGCGGCATACAATCGCGCCCCGGTAAGTAGCGACCCACCGCCAGGCCACACGCATATGCGCGATCAGCTTGAAATCGAGAACGCGGGAACAGGCAAGCGCATCCTCCACTCACCGGCGCCGTACTCGGGCTATGTGGAAGAGGGCACGCGCTTTATGGCGGCACAGCCTTGGTTCCGGCCGGCGATGGAGGATGCGATCGACTTGCTACCGGGGATTGCCCGAAAAGAACTGCAACCATGATCAACTTCGACGCCCTCCGCATTGCGGTCAGGACACGGCTCCTAGCCGACGCCACGCTGCTCACGCTGATCGGCGACATCTACGCGGGGAGCATCCCCGATGACGCTACCTGGGATTTGCCCAACCTGGAGATGGGCGTAGCCGATCAGCGCCGGAACGACATGACGGGCTACACGCGGCGCTCCGAGCGCATCCTTCTGCGCCTGAAGGCAGTCGATCAGGGTGGCGCGGGCTACGGCGATTACGGCCGCTGCTACGCGGCGCTGGTCCAGGCGGAAGCGGTACTGCTGGCCACACCGCTCACGGTACCGGGGATGGCGGTTGTGGATCAGCGGTTTGACTCGGCGATCCCGGAGCGGATGCCGGCCGACGAGCGCGGCGTGCTCTGGCCGCAGGTCGGGCGGTTGTATCGGTACATCGTTGACTCGGTGCCGTAGGAGGATGCCGTGATAGCCGATTTCGTGCCGGAAACGGCGCCGGTACACCGTGCCGCGCCCGCGGCCAAGGCTGAGATTTGCAAGACGTGCGAGCATCCGCGCCAGGGGTGGCACGCGGATGTGACCGGCTACGCCGACGAGCAACCCGTGTGCCTGGGGTGCCGGGAGTGCGCGGCGCGGCGCAAGAGGTAAGTCATGCACCCTCAAGCCTATGCCTATGTCGCGCACTGGGCGCGGCGATTGGGTCCGCGCGCCTTCGTGCTGGAGGTGGGATCGAGAAACGTGAACGGTTCGGCGCGCGATCTCTTTCCTGGCGCGGAGTATCTCGGCATTGATATAGCACCGGGGCCAGGAGTGGATGTGGTGGCGGATGGGGCAGCGTTCACGCCAGCGGTGGCGCCTGATCTCGTCGTTACGACCGAGGTGTTGGAGCACAGCCCCCAGGCCGAGGCGATTATTCAGAACGCGCATCGGATCTTATCTCCCGGTGGCATGCTGATCCTGACGACGGCTTGGACAGGACGGGCGCCCCACAGCGCGGTCGATGGTGGCCGCCTGCGCGAGGGGGAATGGTACGCCAACATCAGTGCGTTCGATCTGGTGCGGTGGTTGCGGCCCTTCCTCGACTGGCAGATAGCGACGGACGGGGTAGCACGGGATATCCGGGCGATTGCTCGGAAGGGGGCGCTGTGAGGAAGCGCATGATAATCCCTGCTGAACAGACAGAGCCGACGCTGGCAGTGCCTGCCGCGCCCTTCATCGCGCTGGCCTATCCGAGCCGGGGGACGGGGTACGCTCCTACGATCTTCGGTGCGCTGCGGGAACTGGCGCCGTACCCGCACGTTCTCTGTCCGGCGTTCTACCGGCCGATGCCGGATTCGCATAATGACGCGCTCCTCGATGCGCTCGCCGACGAGCGCGTGACCCATGTCTGGTTCCTGGAGGACGATCACCTGCTGCCGGTGGGGGTGCTCTCCGCCATGCTCGCGGCGGATGCCCCCGTGGTGGCGGCGCCGTACCGGCTGCGGGGCGGCAACCGCTGTGAGCTCTACACACGGGATGGCCGGCTGGCATTGGTTGGCCTTGGCTGCACCCTGATCCGGCGCGATGTCTTCGAGCATCCGATGATCGGGTATCAGCCGTTCGACGTGGGGCAACTCCTGTGGGACGGCAGTCGGTGGGTGGAGCCGCGGCCGGGCAAGCGCGGGTCGTTCTGCGGCCCGGACACGTATTTCTGCAAGCGGCTCCAGGCGGCGGAGATTCCGATACGGGTGCTCGACGATGCGTGGGAGGTCGGGCACTTCGTCACGGAGCACCAAGCGGCACGGGGCAGTCACGGCGTTGACTGGCTGCGTTGTATCGGCGGGGCACGAGTGATGCCGTGGTACCCGCCACGGAGGACAGCAGCGATGGCGGTTCGATATTTTCGGAGTCCTGGCGGACTGGTGATGGATCTCGACGAGGCGAAGGGTGGGCAGGTCGCCTACCGGCTGAAGCAGGGATGGAAGGAGATCACGAAGAAGGAGTTCGACGCCGCGCACGGCAAGCAGGAGAAGCTGGCCGAAGAGAAACGTGAGGAGTGGATTCAGGGAATGGAAGAGTAGCCGCCGCTGCGGCAGTGATGCATGGATGATACCGGCCTCAAGGCTGGTTTTTTGATGCCCAGATGAGGAGGCTCTGACGATGGCGGTTGGCAACAAGTACGTGGCGTTGGCGCCGGTGCACACGTTTCAGGCGTTGGGGAGCACGGTGGTGCTCGACCTGGCGCCGTTCTCGAAGGATCTCTCAATCGACGAGAACGTGGCCGAAGCCGAGGTGACCGGCTATAGCGACGAGGACATGGTCTACACCCCCGGCAAGGGCGATAAGAGCGCGTCGTGGACGCAATGGCTCGAAGACGGCTACGACCTGGAGGACGCGCTGACGAAGGGCGCCTTTGGCACGGTGATCTGGGGACCGAACGGCAGTGAGAACGGGATGAAGCGGATCACGATCGTCGGCTTCGTCGCGCAGCGCCCGCGCACCTACCCGCTGACCGAGGGCGCGTCGATGGAGATCACCTTCCGCCCGACGCAGACGGTCGTCGAGGATACGTTCTCCGCCTAGGCGGCATGTGGAGAGACGGATGGCTGAGGGATCGACGTATGTGACGCTGGCGGACCTGGGCCGCTGGCCGTCATCGATAGAAGAGGACGTGCCGGTTGAGGGGGTCGGCACGTTTCGCGTGCGGGCGCTCTCTCAGGCGGAGATCACGGCGATCGCGCAGCGTGTCCGCAAGGAAAGCGATGAGGACACCTACGACGGCGGACTGGAACGGCAGTACTACGTTGCCTACGGCGTCGTGCAGCCGGCCCTCGGTGCGACGGAGGATCTCGACGCGGCACTGGAGCGGGCGCGGGTGATCGGCCGGAGCGTGCCGATCTTCCAGCGGCTGTACGCGAAGATCGCTGAACTCACGTACAGCGACAGCACAAAGCAGTTGGAGCGCTATTTTTTCGGCATCGCCGGCTCCCAAAGCGACGCGGGGGGTTCGGCGAGTGGGAGTTCGAGCTAGCCCGACGCTGCAATCTCCCGCATCCGAAGTTCTTGCGGACCCGATTCCCGATGAGTCCCGCAGAGATGCGGGAGACGGCGATCTATGAATCGTTCCGCGCGCAGGAGGAAGCGAGAGCGATGCGGCAGCGGAGGAAGCGGAGAGTGTAACGCTACAGTAGTCGTGGCGCGATGGCGGAAGTTTCGATCCGGTGCAGGTATTCCTCAACTGTCAACCGGCCTTTGCGACCATTGCAGTCATGGCAGCACACGCGAAGGTTGTCCATCGTGTGGCTGCCGCCGCGTATGAGGGGAATAACGTGATCGAGCGCGATCTCTCCTTCGTCGAGTACACGCGCGCAGAGATAGCAGGTGTTTCCATCCCGATCCGTGATGACGTGTCTGCTGATGCGCTCGACTCGCGGGGCGTTCTTTTTGCGGGCGCGGCGCCGTTGCATCTGCTCACGTGCTCTGTCGGGGTTGCGCTCTCGCCACGATCGTAGAAGTTCCTGATAACGTTCTCGGTTCTGCTGCACCCATACGGAGACGAGCACGCGATAATGATCACGCTTCTGCTCGCGTCGTGCTTTCTCTTGGTCGCGCTGTCGTTCGTACCGCGCTCGTCTTGTTGCCTTTACCCGTGCTCGATTGGCGTAATACCACTCTTTGCTCAGTGCATCAAGGCAGTATTTGCATTTCCTTCGGCGTTTATTTCCTTCGTAAAGAGGGAATTCATCGAGATCCTTTTCAATGCCACACGCGCGGCAGGTGCGATAGCTGCCATCGGGTGTATAACGACGGCGGTTGGTCATCGCGGTAAGGATGTACCTACACTCCGCACTACAAGTTTTGCGTTTGGCGAAATCGCCTGCTGCTTCATCGGGTCGGCGTGTGAACGCAGCGACGCAAACCTCACAGATGGATGGTGGGAATATGCGGGATGCAGCCATCTGTCACTTCCCTCCTCGACCTATGTATTATAGGCGATTGCGCCGATAACTGATAGGATCGCATCATGGAGCAACTTGATGCATTCATGAGGGTGCCGGAAGCGGCGCAGGCTTTGGGTATGTCGGTGTCAGGCGTCCGCACCCGACTGGAACGGGGGCAGATGCAGGGCAAGCGCGTCGGGCCGAGGTTGTGGCTGATCCCACGCGATGAGGTAGAGCGGTGGAAGACTCTCGGTCGGCAGAAGACCGGACCGAAACGCAAAGTTCAGGAGGGATAGCAATGGCAAGGACAACGACGCAGGTCAACGGCTACATCATTCTTGAGGCGCTGACGAAGCTGCGGCCGCCGGAGGAAGACTACACGATCGAAGGAATCGGTAGCTTCCGTGTGCGCGGCCTCACATCGGGCGAGATCCAGCGGATCATCACGCTGGCGCGGAATACGGCGCTGCCGGGCGGGACGGACGAGGAGGTCGATCGCGATGTGACGGTGGCCCTGGGCTTGGTGCAACCGTCGCTCGGCAGCGATCTGGAGGCGGCGCGGATCATCGTCGGCGGCATGACGCCGATGCTCAGGATGGCGCTGTGTGGCAAGATCCGGCAACTCACCTGGGGGTGGATGACGCCGGCCGAGCCACCCGAGGCCGCGGCGGGCGATCAGGTGGCACAAAGTGATCGACCTGCGGCGGATGGCGCAGGGGAACCGATCGCAAGTGAGGTGTGACGCAACGCGGTCGCGCTGGCAGCGGCAGGGTACAGTAAGATGGCGCCGTGGCAACGCTGTATCGAATCATCCTGACGAAAGAGCCAACGTTGGCGGACTTTCTTCCAGACAATGTGCGCGGGAGGCCAAAGCCAGCCGATCCGGATCTAGAGCGGTACTGGTATGGATTCTCCGCCTACGCGACGGAGACGCAGGCACGAAAGAAGGCGAGAGGCGTGCCTACGCTCGGCACAGCGATCGCGGCACTGGATTTACCGGAGGATGATTCCCGAATCTCCTTCGAAAGATCGCTGTCGAGTAAAGGACATCACACCATCTGGGGGGATGCTGCGATACTGTTAGGGAGAGTACAATCGGTGGTGTCGGTGGAACCCGACCTGGAATGAAAGTGAGCCACACGATGGCCTTTGAACTGTGGAACCGGGAGAGCGCCAATATCATTGGCGAGTTCAGTCAAGAGGACGAAGCACTCGCGTTCGTGTATGCGTCGGTGGAGAAACACGGCCCTGACGTTGTGCTCAGCTGGGCGCTCGCCTTCGAGGATGATGAAGGCGACACACACTCGATCGCGATCGGTGAGGATCTGCTGCGTCGCTCGATGCAACCCGTTCCTGCCTAAGCCGTCCGCTCCGTGTGGAGAAATCTGGACCCCCGGTACTGCCGGGGGTTTTGCTTTGGGAGAACGTGGAGGAGGTCGTGACGCGGGCGAAGACGCAGCGCATACTTGGCGCATGAATCGCCTGCGGCGCTGTCTCCGGGTCTTATGGTTCGCCATCCATCCTGCTGAGGGCTATATGGGCTGGTTGGGGCTACTTGCTTGGGTATTGGGAGCCTTGGGCATGGGATGGGTGGTCGGATTCATAACATCACGCCCGCTTGGCGGCGGCGTGGTTGGCGTACTGCTTGCAGGCGTCGCGTTGTTCTTTTGCGCCGCCTACCGACTGCAAGAGGAGATCGACGAGCGGAACTCGAAAAAACCACTCGTCGTCTTGCACCCCCGGAAGGATGGCGACTGGTGGATCTTGCCCGTTGAGAATGACAACACGTTCGCAACAAAGGGAGCGTATGCGCTACTGAGAGTCTATCGTAGGGCTGGAGGGAGTAGGCCTACTGATCAGTTTCCTCCTATAGACAACTTCTATTTTCCCTGGTCCAGCTATGCATCCAATAAGCAAGCGCGAGTGCGAGCAACTATCGGACGAATGACGATGAGCAATGTTGGTATAGCGCTCCATCCTCAAGGTGGTCGTCATTTCTACACACCACGCTTGAGCTATGTGGGCAAGGCACAGCAAGAACGTGGTTGGCCGTTGGAGGAAGGTGAGTATGATGTGGAAATTGATGTTGGCGCGAATGAGATAGATCCAGTGCGAGTCGCTCTTCATATCTCATTCAGTTCTGAACACGGCCTTGTGGTGACGAAGCCGGGATGATCCTCGCCTCCCGCAACGAGGTGGAACGTTGCAAGGCGATGGGGCGGCGGAAGCCGGGACCGAAACCGAACCCCAAACCAATGGAGTAAACTGCCTCCCACATGCATCGGGAGGTATCGCCTGTGACTCGCCTCATATGCTTCCTGCTTCTTAGTGTTGCAGCCGTCGCCGTCGGATGCGGCGGTGAATCCAAAGCCGTGGAAGCCCTGGCGACCACGATCCCGACGCCGCAGGCGTCAGAGCAGTACCGGCAGGAGATCAACGCGCGACACGCGCGGATGGTAGAGGCGCTCGGTCTGGCCGGCGTTGCCGGTGCCGCCGCGATCGGCGGCGATGCCGCGTCCGAACCAAAGTTCGAGCAAGCGGCGAGATCGGCTCAGGATGCAGCCCGCGCCATTGGCACCGTTGAGCCTCCGCCATGTATGAAGACAGCGGACGAAACCGTCAAGCGCGCGGTGCAGCAGTGGGTCGGCGGCATCGGCGCCCTGGTTGGGCGAATGCGCTTCATTCTCGATACTGACCCGGTCGTCGCGCGGGTGGCGATGGATCAGATTCAAGCACAAGTGCGTCAGGGAGACGCGATCTGGGCAGTCGCCGTTGCGGAGATGCAAGCAGCGAACTGCTAGTACCAAGGTGAGGAAGTCAAGCGAGGCGGACCATTTGGTCCGCCTTTTCTGTTGCCTGCCAACGGGAGTGCGCCGTGGTTACAGACAGCGCCGCCATCCGTGGCTCGATATCGATCGACTATCGATCGGCTCATGCCACGCTGCGCCAGTTCCAAGGCGACATGCGCTCCTCGGCCGAGATGTCCGAGCAGTCGGCTGCCAAGATCGCCCGTGCCTTCGACCACGTTCCTGGCAAGGTGCAGGCGGCCGCCGCTTCGACGGACAAACTGGCATCCTCGTCGGAGAAACTGGCCGCCAGCGGCGGACGCCTTGAATCGACGTTCGCGAGTGCCACCAAATCAGCGGCGGCCTTCGGCGTCGGCATGATCGGCGTCACCTCAGCCCAAGCCGCCGTGCAGATGGCGTTCGACACCACGATCGGATCGGCGGCGCGGCTCGAAACGGCCGTCCTCAACATCAGCACGCTCAAGCCGGAGATCGACACCAGCGGCGTCACCAGCAGCATCATCGACATGAGCACGCGGGTCGCGCAATCGACCAGCAACCTTGCCGACTCCCTCTACAACATCTTCTCCTCGATCGAGGTGAGCCAGGAGGACGCCCTCCAACTCACCGAGGAATTCGCTCGTGGGGCGGTTGCCGCGCAGACGAACGCAGAGACGTTCGGCACGGCCGTCATCGGCGTCATGAACGCCTACAAGCTGAGCACGAAAGACGCCACGCACATCTCGGATATCTTCTTCAACACGATCAACCGGGGCGTCGTCACCGGCCAGCAGTTGGCCTCAAGCCTCGGCCCGGTCACCCAATCGGCGAAGGCGGCCGGCGTCGAGATCGAGGAACTCGGGGCGATGATCGCCGCCGCCACCAAGGAGGGCGGCCAAGCCTCCGAGAATATCAACAACCTCAATAACCTCTTCCAGAAGATCACCACCCAAGAGGCCCAGGCGCAGATCAACAAGCTCGGCGTCGCCACCATCGATGCCGCCGGCAACTTCCGGCCGATCCAGGACATCCTCGGCGACCTCAAGATCCGCCTGGAGGGGATGACCGAAGCGGCACGGCTCAACGCGATCCAGAAGATTTTCCCGGACGCGCAGGCGCGCATCGGCGCCCAGACGATCATCTCGCAACTCGATCTCGTCAACTTGGCGATTGAAGAGAACAAGACGCAGGCGGGTTCCGCCGACCGCGCCTATCAGACGATGGCCTCCGGCGCGGAAGCCCAAAGCAAGATCCTGCTCAACAACCTCAGCGCCATCGGCACCGAACTCGGCACCGCGACGATCCCGCTCCTGAAGGAAGCGAGTGATATCACCGTTGACTTCCTGAAGGGGTTCAACGAGCCGGAGCAGGGCGGCGGCGGTGCTGCTGGCTGGCTCGGTCGCGTCCTCGGCGAGAAGGCCGAAGAGAAGATCGAGCTACTCCGCAACGCCAAGGAGAGTCTGGAGGCGCTCAAAGGCGTCTTCGAAGGGGCTGCACCCGCCGTCGAGAACATGACGGAGGCGCAGTCGCAGAGCACCCAGCAGTTCGAAGCGCACGGCGCGGTGATGCAAGAGGTCAATGCGATTGCCGCGGAGAGCGCCCGCGCGACCGCCTCTGCTGGGGTTGCCGCCCAGACAGCCGGCCAACAGGCGGCGACGGCTGTCACTGGCGTCGATTTGCTGGCGCAGGCGTTAGGCAAGACGGCAGAGCAGGCGGGCAAAATTGCGGACCCGCTCAGCGCGGCGATGGATCGGATCGATGAACTCGCCGGTCGCGCTACCGCTGCCGAGATGACGTGGAACCGCCAGGTGACCGCGCTCGACTCCGTTGCGTCGAGTGCCCAGGCGATGACGACGGCGCTGAATCCAGAGGACTTGCAGCGGTGGGCAGACCGGGCGCACGAAATGGCGGACCAGTCGGAGGCAACTGCCCCGGCGATTGCGCAGATGCACCGTGAGATCGACACGATCGCCAAGGGCGGTCCGGACGCAGAAGCCGCGATGGATCGTCTGAACAAGACGGTTGATGGCGCCAAAGCGCCGTATGAGAATGCGGCGGCCGCCACCCGTGATTACGCCGATGCCCAGGGGTCGGCGGCGAAGGAAACGCTCGGTATCCAGGGGTCGATCGACGGTCTCAAGGGCGTGCTCACCGATTTCGTTGAGGCGTTCAAGGTGGCGATCGGCCAGGTGCCGGACAGCGCCAAGGAGGCGATGCGGCTCACCGAGGAGGCGGTGATCATCGACCTGGACGCACCTGGGGCGGAGTCGGCGCTGTCATGGGCTGGTGGGTTCGAGGGCAAGAAGACGATCGTCATCCAGACCGCCGCCGGTGTTGCGGGGGCGGCCAAGGACGAACTGTCCTTTGACGCATCCTCGTTCGGCGCAAACGCAGCCGCATCATTCGCGGCTGGTCTGGAAGCCGGGATCTCGCGGGTCCGGGTTGCCGCCGCAATGCTGGCGTCAGCGGCGAAGGTCTCGACAGAGCAATCGATCCATGCCGGATCTCCATCCAAGGACTTCATCCGCTATGGCGGGTGGGCGTCCGAGGGCTTCGCCATCGGCATCGAGCGCGGCACCCCGGACGCTGTCACTGCCAGTCGGTCAATGGGGCAGGCGTCACTCGACGCGATCGCCGGCACGCTCCAACTTGGCAGTCCGTCGAAACTGACGATGCAGTACGGCGAGCACTTCGGCGGCGGCTTCTCCGTCGGCATCCGCAACGCCACCGGCGACGTGATCGCCTCGGCCGAGCACCTGTCCTTCGAGGCGCTGGCTCAGGTCGAAGCGGCGGTGAATCAGTTCAACCGCATGGTCAACGCGGGCGCGATGAGCGCCGACACGTACGACGACTACCTGGGCAACCTGATCGGCACGGTGAACAACCTGCATCAGGGCTTCGGGCCGATCCTGGAGAATTTCTCCCGGCTGGCGACCGTGCCGTATGAGGCGGCGGGGGCGGCGCACACGGTCATCACGACCATGCGCCAGGCGAAGATCGACACCGCCAACCTGGATCTGGAGATCGCCAAGCTCAACCGGGAACTGAGCTACACAGATCCCTATTCGGATCGGGCGGCGGCGATCAAGGCGGACATCGCCACGCTCGAAGCGTGGAAGGGGCAGATCCAGTCGGGCCTTGATGTACTCGACGCCGAAGCGGCCGCCCTCGAAGCGAGCAAGACCGCCTGGCAGGGTATCTCCGAGGCGAGGGAGAAGTACCTCGCCGACCAGTCAGCCCGCTCGCGCTTCGGCTCCGGTGCGGACGTGAGCGCCTCACTTAAAACGGCCACCGGACCGGAGGCAGGGGCTGAGGAAGGACGGCAGGCGTTCGCCGACCTGGAGGCGTTCATCGACGACCTGCTCGCCAAGGGCGGGCCGAAGATGCAGGCGACGGCGGAGCAACTGCGGTTCCTCTTCTGGGCCAGCTTCAATCTCGACACGCCGGAGGCGCGGGAGGCGGCACGGGGTCAGTTCAACAACGTGATCGCCGGACTGCAAACCGATGCGGTGGCGGCCGTCACATTCTCCTCGCAGACGATCAACTCGGCGATCACCGACAGCCTCTTCGACAACGCGACGATCGCTCGGATCGGTGCGAAGGCGGCCGCACTCAAGGCGGCGATCGCCGAGGCGATGAAGCTGTCCGGCACGCCGGAGGCTGAGCAGGCCATCGCGAACGTCGGCCAACTGATCGGCGACGTTGAGACGGAGCTGGTCCGTCTGCCGGCCTCGATTCGGGGGCCGATCCGTGAGCAGTACCTCGCCGCCGTCCGTGAGTTCGCGGCGGCGCCGGCAGACCCGGCCGTTCAGTCGCAACTCCTGGCGGCAACGACGGCCGTGACCAATGCCCTGGCCGTCTTTCCCCAGAACCTCGACGCCATGCGACCGGAGGTGCGCGAGGCGGCGATGCGGCTGTTCGGCGAGGTTGAGGCCGGGGCGCTCACGGTTGACCAGGCACGCGCGCGACTCGATGGGATCATCTCACTGATCCCGAACGACATCGCCAAGCACGCTCCCGAGGTGCAGAACGCGGCACGGCAATTGGCGCAGGCGGTGGAGGATGGCACGATCCCGGCGGAGGAAGCAGTCGCCCGGCTGAACGGCTTCATCGACACGATCCCCGACGCCCTGGCTGACATCGATCCGTTCGTCCGCCAGCGGTTGACCAACATCGCGAACGGGTTCCTCGATCTCGGTCAGGACGTCCACACCGCCAGTGACCAAGCGGCCCAGGGGATGCGCGAGATCGAGCGGGCGACGGCCAGCGCCGCCCGGACGGCGAATCCGGCGCTGGCGTCGATCGACACCCAGATCCAGCAGTTGATCCTCGCCTTCAACGCCGGCGCAATCTCGGCGGAGGAGTTCGCCGCGTCGATGGCGACCCTGCAGGCGGCGGCGGCCGGCGCCGCTGGCGCGGTCGGGAGTGCGGCCGGCGCCGCCGGCGGCTTCGGCGTTCCCGCCAACCAACTCACCCGCGCTCAGCGGGCGCTGGGGCCGGGGAAGAATGCCGATACTGGTGCGCCGTCCGGGGATATCCAGATCCCAGCCGGCAACGAGATTGCCTACGCCCTGATCTACGGCCCGGCGACGCCACAACTCGCGCAGGCGCTCCAAACCCACATCGAGGGCATCACCGGCGCCAATCCGCAGTACGCCTCGTTCCTTGAGGAAACGTTCGGCGCGCCGATGGGTGGGGAGAACGGCCGGGTGCTCGGTGGCACGAGCGGCGCGCAGCGAGGCGGTGAGGCACGGCTTGCGGCGCTGGTACGGCGGGCGTCGAACATGGGCTTCGCGGCGGCGGCACACGCGATCGAGGGGCAGTATTACAGCGGTCAGATTTCCCTCGCCGAGGCGATCCGCCGATTGGAAGAACTGATCGCAGGCCGTGGACCGTTGGGAACGGCGGTCAGCCGGGCAGAGGCAGCGGCCACGGCGTTGCGGGGTGGCGGCATGGCCGGCGCCGGTCAGCGGGCGATGTTCGACGGGGGCGGTGGACCGGCGATCGACATCGCTCCCGTCGTCCAGCGGCTTGACCTGTTGCTCGCCTACTTCCAGGGCCAGGGACAGGGTGGCCGGCAGCCGGTGACGTTCAACCTCAACGGCCGCCAGGTCGATGCGATGGCGGAGGGGCTGATGCCTGGGATCAACGGCGCCTATACCGCCAGCATTCGCGGCGACATCCGGAGGTCGTGATGCTCCTCCCCGATGAGTTTGATGGCGTTGGCCTGAACGGCGGCAGCGACGACTACACGGCTGTCTTTCCGATCGGTTCGGAATACGGCTCAGCGCACGACCTCCAGTTCCGCGCTCGCCAGGGCGACGTGTCCTACCTCGGTGCCGAGAGCGTGGCGCCACGCACGATCACGCTGCAGGTCCGGCCGGGACCGGGGGCGCCGTCGAGTAATCAGGAGTGGATGGAGGAGGCGCAAGGGCTCTTCCGGCCGGGGCCAGACCTGAAGTCCTTCAAGATGTCGTGGCGCTCGATCACGGTCGAGATCCTGGTGTACGTGGCCGGTGTCTACCTGCACCCGGATGTGCCGGTGGTGGACGATTGGGGGGCGCCGATCCTCGATGTGACGCTCGTCGCCCCCGATCCGGTCTGGCGTGATGTGACGGAGCAATCGGACGGCACGTCGCCGGCGACGGTCGGCGGGACGGTCGCGGCGCGGGCGACGTTGACGCTCTCGCCCTCCGGCTCGACCGTGCGTCACGTCCGTGTCTCGCTCGCCGATGTGCTCGGCCTGGGCGCCTACGCCTATCCGTTCGTCGCGTCGTTCGATGGGTCAGGGGCTGGGGCGAGCGCCGCGACCAATTACATCGCGTATGCCGACGACCGCGAGATCCCGATCTGGGTCGATGACCCCGGTTCGAACCCGACGCGGGTGCTGTTCACCGGCGACATCGTTCAGGACGGAACAAGGTTCGTCGACATCTTTTTCGGGTCGAGCGTCAACAACACGCGCACCGCACAGGCGCTGCTCGTCGGCGGCATTGCGATCGACGACGCCAGCATTAGCAACGCCACCATGGTGTGGAACTCGTTTCTGATCTCAGAGCACCCGCTTCGCAAATTGACGTGGCGGCCGGCGCGATTGGGCGGCCACGTTGAGACGCCCTCACCCGGCTACGTCGATATCCAGAGTGAGGCGTCGGGCGCTGTCACGTTCACGACGGTGTCGGGCACCGCGCCGGCGGAGTATTACGACGCGATGACCTGCGTGATCGGCTCCGCATTGGCGGGCACGAGCAACGCACTCTCGGGCGTGCGCCGGGCGTACAACGGCGACGCGATGACCGGCGACTTCGACCAGGTCGAGATCTTCGTCAAAATCCAGGCGCTGGGTGCGACGAGCCTCGCTGACGCCTATCTCCTGGCGCTCAATACCGGCAATGAGGACGCCGCCAACGTCGATACGGCCGTCGACGTTGACAACGCGCTGGTGCTCACGATCGGGATGCGCTTGACGGTACTCGGCTCGAACCGGCGAACGCTCGCCATCGGGCCGGTCCCAGCGACGGATTTCGCCCTCGCGTTGGCGAGTCAGCCGTCGGTGTCGGTGTCGAGCCCGGCGACGGCGCACCTGATCGACGGCACCTTCGCGATTGCCGGCGGCGACAGCATCACCTTCGATCAGATGTTCGTGCTCGATGGCGATCTCGTGATCGACGCGCTCGACCGGACGGTGACGGCGCCGTCGGATATCCTCGTCGGCCGTGACATCCGGTTCGCGAATGACCAGCGCTGGCTCGAACTGCAACCGGGGTCCGTGTCGTGGACCGCGCCGGCGAATACCACGGCGGAACTGGCCTGGCGGAACGCATATGCCGGCTGAGGCAGGAGGACACGATGGAGATCAACCCCAATCCGATCCCGCCGCGGCGGCTGCCGGAACCGCTCCCACTGGTCGATCGGCATGACGGCACCTATCTCACCGCCGACTGGCCACCGGTGATCGCGTTGGATGCGGCAGTGCGCGAGCAGATCGCAGCGGGCACGTTTCCAGTGGGTGAGGTGCGCGTGCATTTCCGTTTCAAGAACGCACACGCTGTCTACCGGCTGTCTGGTGATGCCGCCGAATTAATCGACGGGACGGCGCCGCTGCCGGTGCCCGGGACACCGCAGGCAGATGAGGGGCGACTCGGTTACAAGCGTGGTCAGCGGGTCTATTTCGACAGCGCCAGCGAATCGTGGTTCGACCTGGAAACAGAGGCGCCATTTGAAGAACGGCCCTGTCCATCGTGCAATCGGCTGGCGGAACCGGGCGGGCCGGACCCCTGCCTGGGGATGATCCCCGGCGCAATCGGCGCCTGTTGCGGACACGGGGTCCACCCCGGTTACCTTCAGTTTCCGGGGCAGCCGGCACCGGCACAGTACACGCACGGGGTCTATACCGGGCCGGAGTCGCCGTCGTGAGCGTGGGGTTTCGGGTGAGTCTCAACGGCCGGCCGGCGGAGTCGTTGCCGGTCCTGAGCATCGCGTACAACCATCCCGTCCTGTTAGAGGCGGGAACGGCGACCGTGCTCGTGCCACGCGACTCACCAGCGTACAGCCCGGCGCATATCGACGAGCGGCGCGGGTTCCCGGTGACGATCGACTCGAAGTTGGGGCGCTGGCCTGGGATCGCCCTCGTCTCCGAGCGAACGCCGGAGGGGTGGCTGCTGGAGTGCTCTCACGTAGCGCGGCTGCTCGGCACGAAACTGACGCTGGAGCGGCGGACGTATCCGGGGCCATGGCTGGCGGGGGACATCCTCACCGATGTGCTCAACATCACGTTCGGGGGACTGGCCTCACCGCGGCTGCTGCCGGGGGTGATGGCGATCCCGAACGGGTACCTGACCGACTACGACGTTGCCGGGCGGTATGTCTCGGATGTCGTGATCGATCTGATGGACCAGACGGGCCTCGAGTGGCGACTGCGAGACGAGTACCTCGATCTGGTGCCGCCGGCGGCGCCGGTCTACGCGCCGCTGTTGTGCGAGGGCAACCGGGCGCTGGAGGTGCACCGGCGGATCGATCACAACGACCAGGTGTACGCAGTCCACTCCCGGGCTGAGGCGGGCAGCCTCATCGCGTCGTCGCCGGCGGGCATTGGCATCTGGTCCCAGGAGATCGTGCTCGACTCCAGTCTGACGGACATAACGGCGCGGGTCCTGGAAGCTGCGCACGCGCTCGTCGCGCCACGGCTGCCGGAGGTGTCGATCACGCTGGCGCTGCCGGAGACGCGCCCGATCTCGACCTGGGAGACGGTGCGCGAGGGGATGACCCTGCGCGTGCTGGCGCCGTCCACCGGGTTTGTCGATCAGATCAACCGGGTGCGGGTGCTCCGCCGCCGCTATCAGGAGGGGAGCGCCGTGCTCGACCTCGAGGGTCAGTTCCTCTTCTGGCCGGATCAGCTGGGACTGGCCGGGGTTGGCCAGGAGTTGCCACCGGTGCCGCGCGACCGGCCGAATACGACGCAGTTCGAGGAGCGGATCAAGCGGGTGATGTTGTTTCCAGCGCCGCCGTTCTTCGAGTGATGCGGTGCTGTTTGGATGTGGTACGCGGCCGGGGCAACCCGGCCTTTCTGTTGCCCAGGAGGGAACCAATGAAGCGGATGATGGTGGCCGCCGCGGTGGCCGTGGGGCTGGCGCTCGGAGTGAGCGGGAGTGTGTCGGCGGACGGGCCGTTTCCGTGCCTGCCCGCCGTCTGTGAACCGGGCGCACCGGGGACGGACCCAGTGAAGCCGCCGCCCGGCCCGCCGGGGCCGGTGTTTCTGCCGGGGTTCCCGATCTGGGGCGTCTGTGTCTTTGAACCGTGTGTGCCGGGAGCACCGGTGGTGAAGCCGGTGCCGGGACCGGTCCCGCCGGCGCCGCCGTTCCCACTGCTCTGGCCAATCGCGATCGGCCAGTAGTGGCCGTCCCAAACCCGATCACCATGCAGCGGAGGGAGCACGGCCGTGATGCAGGAGCGCGACAGCCTGGCCAATGCCCTGTGGTCCCTGAGTGACCGGATCGAGGCGTTCGACGAGCGTCTCCGCGCGATCGAGCAGCAGGGAGTGGTGTCGTTGGAAAAGCACGACGCGACCAACCGGCGGCTCGACCAGCTCAACGGCTCGACCGCCCGCAACACGTCTGACATCGCGCTGTTGCAACAGCAGGCAGCGCGGCGCGAGGGCAATGTGGACGGACGCGATCACGGCGAGGCGCGGATCGCGGAGAAGGATCGGCGGTTTCTGATGGCGATGGCGGCGATCGCCGGGTTTGCGGCGCCGGCCGTCGCCATCGGGGTCGCGCTCTGGGGATCGTGATGTGCGGTGATGGACGGTCACACGTCGTTTGGCTGGTGTCCGACACACGGCATCGCGAGCAGCGCGTGCCCCTGCCCGAAACCGGAAGCGAAGCCGCCGACGGTCCTTGAATCGCTGCGGCCGCCCGGCTATTGCGTGATCTGTCACAGCTACACGGAACGCGATGATGTCGTACTCGCGTGGCCGAACGGTGCCGTGCTCTGCCTCTGGTGCCTGGACCGGGAGGGTGACGAGCTGGCGGACGCGGATACGGCGTTCTGGCGGGCAGTGATCGCCGCGGCGAACGCGGTGTAGGAAAGGATTGATGCCATGGATATCACGACCTTGGGGATCAGTGTCGTTGCGGTCGGCGGCCTCACGAGTTTGAACTACGCATGAACCCGACTTTTCATCGCAACGATATTGCTCACCAACTGCTGGCACACACCATATTCAGCAGCGAGCGCACGTTGCGAGACAAGGCCGGTTGCATACCGTTCACGAATCGCGCGGACATCCTTGTCAGAGAGCTTCGCTCCTGGCTTCCGCAAACCGCGCGGCATTCGGGCCTTCGTCGCGGCGTCGTTCATGTTGTCCGCATGGGTTCCCAACCACAGGTGATCCAGGCGAACACACGCCGGCACGTCGCACGTATGGCAAACCTCCAACTCGTGCGGGACTGGCCCATAGGTCAACTCGTAGGCAGCCCGATGTGCGAGGACCGCGTGACCGTTTGTCCAGAATCGCCCATAGCCGGCCTGGTTCTTCAGCGCCATCCACAACCAGCAATCACCAGACCGATCGACGTTTGACCAAAAGCGGGCGACTGGATCTTTTCGCGGCCGTGGAACCCCCATACTCGCACAGCGTTTCGAGCAAAACGCCGAGGTTACTCGACGAGGGTGAAACGGCAGACCGCATCGCAAACAGTCGCGAGAGCGAATGCGAGATTGATTCGCGCAGTGGCGCGAGCAGCATTGTCGATTGAGGCGATCGGCGATGAATGGCGTGCCGCAATAGCTGCACGTATGATGGTAGGGCATGGCGATCTCCTGCATCGTTGTGCCACGCCGAGGGCTGTTGCGAGCAGCGCCTCGGCACTTTTGTGCCTCGATTATAGCAGAAAGGAAGCGGTATAGGCATGGACGTGACCTCGTTAGGAGTGTCTGTGGTTGCTGTAGGCGCAGCCAGTAGCCTCATTGTCCAGGTGATCAAGGCGATCGC